>DASPQB010000129.1:0-10443 GCA_035625205.1 Nitrospirota bacterium
GTGCTGCTCTTCAGATCAACCATGCCGGAAGCGCGGCACTCAAAGAGGTCATCGGAACGACACCCCTTGCTCCTTCAGCGATAGCGAACCCGAGGCGAGGCGACATGCCCCGCGAAATCACCGAGAAGGAGATCGGCGATATTGTGAACGGTTTTAAAGATGCCAGCCGCAGGGCCAGGGAAGCAGGCTTTGACGCCGTGGAAATACATTCCGCTCATGGTTACCTTCTCAATCAGTTCTTATCACCCCTGACAAACAAACGGACTGACGAATACGGTGGAGGCATTTCCAACCGTATACGCCTCCACGTGCAGGTGATCCAGGCGGTACGCTCGGCAGTCGGATCGGATTTCCCTATTCAAATACGGTTAGGGGCTTCGGATTATACAGAAGGCGGTACGACAATTGAAGACAGCATTACTGCCGCTCAGGCATTGGAAATGGCAGGCGTGGATATTATTCATATTTCCGGGGGGTTTGTCGGATATACTCCCCCCGGCCTCGCCGGGCAAGGTTATTTTGCTCCCCTCAGTGAGGCCATCAAGCGCGCTATTTCCCTGCCCGTGATCCTTACCGGCGGTATTACCGACATAGCAGCAGCGGAGGAATTGCTGGCAAAGAAGAAAGCTGACCTGGTCGGCGTGGGACGAGCCATCCTTCAAGATAGCACATGGGCGCAACGTGCTATTGAAAGCCTTCGATCAAAGTAGTTAATGCTTGCTTGCCGGTAGACATCGACTTCTCACAATCAGTCCTTGTGGATTTCATGGCGGGAAGAACACATCGGTAATGTGCGCAATTTGCGATAATTTCCAGTAGCAGCGGATTGGTGTTGCAATACGCTTATTCAGTTTTAGTATGCACGGGTTACCTGTTCAGATACATTTCGGGGTGTAGGTTACGCTACGACGAAAGAGGCTTGTACAACGTGGGCGTGTTTGAATTCAGTATGATAGGACTGGCAGCTATTGCAGGCGGGTTTGTAAACGCTCTGGCAGGTGGCGGTACGCTCATCACCTTCCCGATGCTGACCGCGGTCGGAATTCCACCAGTTGCCGCGAATGTGACCAACACTGTCGCGCTCTGCCCTGGCTATCTCGGGGCGACGATCGCTCAACTGAAGGACCTGCGCGATCAGAAGAGAACGCTCTTATTCCTCCTGCCCACAGGCCTGCTCGGCGGAATTGCAGGTGGCATCCTGCTCCTGCACACGAGTGACAAGACGTTTCAAAAATTGATACCTTACCTGATACTGCTTGCGGTGGTTCTGCTGGCCTTCCAGGATCGGCTGCGAACGTGGGCCATGGGTCGTATCAGCAACCAGGGAGGGAAGCGTTTGGGCGCGGGATGGGCAATCGTACCTGTAATTCCCGCCGCAATTTACGGCGGTTATTTCGGCGCGGGGGTAAGCGTCATGATCCTGGCGGTTATCGGGCTTGTAATCGAAGATTCCCTTAACCGTCTGAACGCCTTGAAACAAGCCATCTCCTTCAGCATTAATATCGCCGCTGCCGTCTTCTTCCTTTTTTCCGGCCAGGTTTACTGGCTGGCGGTACTTGTCATGGCGATCGGCGCCCTAGGAGGAGGTGCGCTTGGCGGACGTCTCGCTGGAAGGATCAAGCCGATCATCCTGCGCAGGATCGTAATCGCGATAGGCCTTATAGTCGCCGTCGTCTATTTTGTGCGATAATACGCCGACTTTCGCTCGCCACCACGGGGATTTAAAAATTCTTCACCGAGCCACATCGTCCGACATCAAGGATGTTCCGGGCCTGATTCCTTCTGCATCCCATCATGAGAAGGCCTGTGGAAAAGCTCTTTCATCAATCTTCTGGAGCAAAGATGACAATCACATCCCCCGCTTGCAAATTCGAACCACAAGCGGACTCTGTAATTCTAGCAACTCGAGACGTTTTCCTTCTTGCTAACTATTCGGTAGCTATGCCAAAACACTATGTTCATCCCGCCGACTCGGGGCGTGATCTGGAGAAAACCGGATACCAAAGCCACGTTCTGTAATCAGCGGTCGAGAGTACCGAGTATGATTTATTTTGTAGGGACGGCGTAATTTTCTAGCTTAACTTGATTTGATTGATAAACTCTAAATTCTTCAACTGATTTATATGCAACAATATCTCGCTGTCACGCCAACTGCCTTTGATCACAAATTCATAATTTGCAGATGCTTCCTTAACATTATGGCTGAAGTTTACGTTCATTATTGAAATTTTTTTGCTTGAAAAATAGCTTAATAACGCAGGGAGCGCTTTATCTCCTGACTCGTTGCATTCAACGTGGATGCTTTTATAGGTGTCTCGCGATATTTTGTCCCCTAATCTTTTCAACAATGTCAGGGAGATTAGGCCAATTATCGTACAAAAAATAGGAAGAATTATCATGCCTGCTCCGCAGGCCATTCCAACCCCTGCATTAAACCAAAGAGTTGCAGCAGTCGTTAATCCTCTTACGCCACCCCGTTCCTTGATGATTACACCGGCACCAAGAAAACCTATCCCTGTAACGATTTGCGCGCCAATCCGTGCAGGGTCGACAGCGATCGGAATATTGCTGATGAGTTCTCCCGGTTTGTAGTAGAAATACTTTGAAACTACCATCATGAGAGCTGCACCAAGGCAAACAAGAATATTTGTGCGAAAGCCGGCACTTCTTCCGTGGCGTTCTCTCTCATATCCGAGCACTCCTCCGCAGATCACTGCTAAAATTAGCCGAAGTAAAAGTTGGGTTTCGTAAGGATAATCGCTCATTATGCACCTCGTGAATCGCTCGTTTGAGAAATTATACGACAACAACCTTGTTTTCGTCAATGCGAATCCCTTTGCAATGTCGGGGACACAGAGCGACATCGGACGAAATGAGAGCAGCTTTCCTGCGATTTTTCCGAAGTATGCCCGGGGGGCATCGCTTCGAATCGGGAAGATCAATATCTTCTCCGCAACGGCAATGCCTTGAGCGAGGTTTTCCCTTTGATCGTTCTGAAACGATCAATGCTGTCATGCCTGTGCTCGGATGCAGGGGATTCCTGATTCATCCGCATCTATCTCACCCCCTGATATTCTTGTTGACGAGAAGAGCCTATTTTGATACCATCTAGGAAAAGATGGCGATGGAGTTCGCCAAAACCGCCCCATTTCTGGGGGCTAATGACTCCTACTCTCAAGTTCACGTGAGGGCAGGAGTTTTTTTATGCCCGGAAAGGAAAGAGGATGCATGAGGTTTGGGGAATGGCCGCGCTCTGGCTGGGTCTAGCCTTGGTTGCAACTCTTCTTTCGATCTGGCTCAAGATCGCCACGGCGCTCTCGGAAATCGTCGTAGGCACCGTCGCCCAGCTGGTCATCGGCGCTTTTATCGGGATAACGCTGGGGTCCAATGAACCGTGGATCAAGTTTCTATCCGGCACCGGCTCGATAGTCCTTACCTTTCTTGCGGGCGCAGAACTTGACCCGGTCGTATTCAAGGCGAAGCTCAGGGAAGCAACTTCTATCGGCTTCATCTCATTCCTGGCGCCCTTCCTCGGCTGCACAGCGGCCGCGCACTACCTCCTTCATTGGACCGTGCAGGCAAGCTGGCTCGCGGGCGTGGCCCTTTCGACGACCTCCGTCGCCGTAGTCTACGCGGTGATGCTCGAACTGGGGCTCAATAAGACCGACTTCGGCAAGACAGTGCTCGCTGCCTGCTTCGTCACAGACCTGGGGACCGTTCTTGCGCTGGGTCTCATCTTCGCACCGTTTACGATAAAGACGCTGATCTTTGTCGGCGTCAGCGCTGCCGTTATTTTCATTCTCCCCTATCTCACGCCGCGGTTCTTCAAGAAATATGGAGACCGGCCGTCCGAGCTCGAAACCAAATACCTCCTGATGGTTCTTTTCGGCCTTGGGTCACTCGCGGTGTGGTCGGACAGTGAGGCCGTGCTGCCTGCGTACATCATCGGCATGGTGCTCGCCGGAACCGTAGGCAAGGACCATATCCTTATCAGGCGGTTAAGGACGCTGACCTTCGGGCTCCTTACTCCGTTCTACTTCATCCGGGCTGGCTCCTATGTTTCCCTCCCGGCTATTGTGGCCACGCCGGTCGCCTTGCTGGTCCTGTTCGGTGCGAAGATGATTACGAAGGTCATCGGCGTATATCCCGCAACCAAGGCGTACAGGTACGCGCAAAAGGAAGGCATCTACACTACGCTCCTCATGTCCACGGGGCTGACCTTCGGCTCCATTTCCGCGCTTTTCGGGCTTTCCCATAAGATCATCGACCAGGTGCAATATTCCCTGCTGATTGCCGCGGTCATCGGGAGCGCCGTGCTGCCGACCTTGATCGCCAATGCGTTCTTCATCCCCCACTACCTGTTACCGAAAAAAGAAAAGCAGGTGGCCATCGAGGTGGAGTAACCGTTCAAGAGATCTGAGAGGAGAATTTCCATGTTGCAAAGTATAGTGATTGCATTCGACGGCTCGGAACAATCCCGCAAGGCGTTTGACTTCGCTCTCGAAATCTCCCGGTACTGTAGTGGAGCTCCACCTGATATCACCGTGCTCTCCGTCGCTCAGCCTCCAGAGCCTATTGATATTGTTGAGATGGACGCAATTATTGAAGGCGCCACCCAGCACTATGAAGAACTTTTTAAGGGGCTCCGGGAAAAAGCAAAAGCGAACAGTGTAGAGATCAAAACGGAGATCGTAATCGGCCACCCTGCGGACCAGATCATCAAATATGCAACCGAGCACAAGAGCGACATGATTGTTGTCGGACAGCGGGGCAAATCCAAAATTGCCAACTGGCTTCTAGGCTCCGTATCGAAGCGGGTATCGAGCTACGCGCCCTGTACCGTAGCGATCGTAAAATAGCAAAAAAGGATGTATTTTCCATGCTAAACTATATCGTAGTATTTGTGGGCGGAGGCATCGGCTCCGTGGCGCGCTTCGTGCTCGCAAGCTGGATCGGTCAGCGTTGGGGAAAAAGTTTTCCCCTTGGTACGTTCGTGATTAACATCACGGGAAGCTTTCTCATTGGTTTCTTGATGACCATGATGGCGGAACGCTTTATGGAAAATCCAGAGTGGAGATTGCTTCTCGTTGTCGGGGGCTTGGGTGGGTACACCACTTTTTCAACATTCCAGTATGAGACCGGCAAACTGGCCATGGACGGTGAACTCGGCTACGCAGCGCTGAATATCGTCCTGAGCGTTGCCGTCGGTTTTGTTGCATTGAAGCTAGGCGACGTGATCGCGAAGCTCGTATAGGAGACAGGTTATGGTCACTAAGGGACCTGCAAAAAAGCTGACCGTCTTTGTAGATGAGAACGACAAGTTTCACGGCAAGCCCGTCTATGAGGTGCTGCTCGACATCTTCTTCAAAAAGAAAATTATGGGTGTGAGCGTATTCCGTGGCATTGCGGGCTATGGCAGCGATGGCATCTTCCATACGGCCAAGATGCTTGAGCTTTCGACGAGCATGCCGGTGAAAATCGAGGTGGTGGAGTCCGACGAGATGCTCAACAGGGTCCTCCCCGATGTCTATCATGTCGTCGAAAGGGGGCTGATCGAGGTGGCGGACACGAACGTCGTCAAGTGCTGCCCGAAGGCGGAGGAGCAGCGAACAGAAAAGGGTGAACATATGAAGCTCGAAGGCAAGGCTAAGATGCTCAGAATCATTATCAGCGAGGATGACAAGTGGGAAGGCGAACCACTGTACGAGGCGATCGTCAAGCGACTGGTCATGACCGATATCGCGGGAGCAACGGTGTATAAGGCCATTGCAGGCTATGGCCCTCATAGGCGGTACCATAAGAAAAGAACACTTACGGTGCACGGCGATCTGCCGATTCTGATCACTATCATGGATACCGAGGAGAAGATCAGCAAGGTTATCCCAATTCTTGACGATATGATCGGCGAGGGAATCGTTGTACTTTCTGACGTGAATGTAATCAAATATACGCATAGAGATGCGGAAGCCGGTATCGAGTAAGGGAGGACGGCCGAGTGCTTGAAATCGACATCCCCGGCTTCGGCCTGGTCAGGCTGGAGCACCTGGTTTCGGATTTTACCGGTACATTATCCGTAAACGGGCAACTATTACCGGCGTTAGACGAGAGGTTACATAAGCTTGCGGAGATATTGAAGATCCATATTCTGACCGCTGATACCTTTGGCAAGGTTCTGGTTGCACTGAAAGAGATCAACTGCGAAATACACATTCTCACGGGGGAAAACCACGACGTTCAGAAGGAAGAGTATGTAACCAAACTCGGTCCCGAAAGCGTTATTGCCATGGGGAATGGCAACAACGACCGCAGGATGATCAAGGCAGCGCGTATCGGTATCGCGGTGTCCGAAGCTGAGGGGTGCGCCGTTGATGCGATCATGGCGGCAAACATCCACGTGAGGAGCGCGGTCGATGGGCTCGACTTATTGCTGAGCCCGAAGAGACTAAAAGCGACGCTGAGATTTTGATGAGAAGATGCCCGCATGCCTTTTTTGATCGATCGCGCATGCGAAGATTGCTGTCCAAAATGCTCACACGCGTACCACCAGGGACACGCTCTCTGTTTCTCCCGGCCACACATTAATCATTCCGAAGCGTCATAGTGCTTCCCTGGTTGAAGCGCAATCGAATGAAGGTGCGGCGTTACAGAATGCTCTTCAGCAGGCCCGAACACAGCTTCTCCTGGAGCTCTCGCCTGAGGGTTTTAAATGTCAGCATCAACGACGCTCTGACTGCAGGGCAAACTATCATCTATCTGCTTATCCACTCTATTCCAACCTACGGAGCGACATGCCCGACCCTCGTGGCGGTCTTTGCTTAATCTTCTTAGACGAGGCGGCTCAAAAAAAAAGGTTAGCGTTTCAGTTCGCAAGTGATGACAATTTTTTCTTCATGATACTTCGTTTTCATATGTAGAAAATGAAGTTTTACTTTTATGAAAGGAGGGAGTCTGCCTGCCGCCATGAATGGTGACGAATCCTTCCTGTAGTGAGGAGTAGTGAATTGGCTCGCCGTGAACTGGACTTTTGGCTGATTTGAGATACGCCATTTCGAACGGAGAAGAGTTTAAGCGAAAGAAGCGATGAGATTACATACCCGAGAGTAAGATTGTTAACCTCAAACGATACCCCGTCGAATGGGTGTCGGTCTCAGAGCTATGCACGGATACCAATTATCGCCGAAGGTCTTCGATACACGGCAGCAGTAGTACCGTAAAAACGAAATTGCAATCTTCTCGGCGGGCATATATTCCAATCGGGGAAAAACCCAGGCCAAAGGGAACAGGCTTTGTACCCAGGCATCCCGACGTTCGTCTTGTGTCGCCGGCGTTGCAGGGCGCCGGGCATGTCGCTCCTTAATGAATCCCGACGGTGGTGACGGAGAAGGGCCCCAACCCCCCCGCAACGAGGGGCGGGTTTATGAATGTGAGCTCGCCATTCGCGCCAATCGTGTATTCCGTGACGTTGTTACTGACTGCATTCGCCACGTAGGCGAACCTGCCTGAGGGGTCGACTGCGATGGAGAAGGGACCCAACCCCGATGCAACCATGGGCGTCGTCATGGCTGTGAGCGTTCCATCCGCACCGATCGTGTATTGCGAGACGGTGTCGCCGTAGTTCGCCACATACGCGTACTTGCCCGAGGGATCGACCGTGACGGAGGAGGGATCCGTTCCTGCTGCGACCGTGGCCGGGCTCAGGGGTGTGAGCGCCCCATCCGCGCCGATCGCGTACTGCGAGACGGTACTGTCGAACAAGTTCGCCACGTAGGCGAATCTGCCAGAGGGATCGACCGTCACCGAGGTGGGCAACGTCCCCGCCGCGACCGTGGACGGACTCATGGGCGTGAGCGCTCCGTACGCCCCGATCGTGTACTGCGAGACGGTGTTGCTTTCGTAGTTCGCCACGTAAGCGTACTTGCCCGAGGGATCGACCGTGACGGAGGAGGGATCCGTCCCCGCCGCGACCGTGGCCGTTGTCAGGGATGTGAGCGCCCCATCCGCGCCGACCGTGTACTGCGAAATGGTATTGTCGCCGCTGTTCGCTACGTAGGCGAACCTGCCCGAGGGGTCGACCGTGACGGACAGGGGCAACGTCCCCGCCGCAACCGTGGCTGGACTCATGGGTGTGAGCGCTCCGTACGCCCCGATCGTGTACTGCGATACAGTGTTATCGCCGTTGTTCGCCACGTAGACGTACTTGCCCGAGGGACCGACCGTGACGGAGGACGGATCCGTCCCTGCTGCGACCGTGGCCGGACTGATGGGCGTGAGCACCCCATTCACGCCGATCTGGTACTGTGACACGTTGTTGATATCGTAGTTGGCCACATAGACATAACCTGCAACCCAATTTGCGTAAAGGGTAACATTTGCCGCACCCATCGTGAAGGTCTCTCCCTGTGTATAGTTCGTTCCAGCTCCGTTAGTCAGCCTGTTCCAGCTTTCGAAGGAGTAGCCGGTATTGATGAGGTTGCCCGTATTGCCAAACACCGTGACGGTCTGCCCAGGCGCGTAGTTGGTCGGGTCAATAGGGACGCTGCCGCCGGTATTGCCGTTGCCGTTATAGGTTACCGTGTACGTCGCGTATGGATTGACGCCTCCTCCCCCGCTGCAGGCGGCAAGCATTGCCGCCAAGAATGGAACTGCCACTGACGCTCTCAACAATCTCTTCACGGTGCATCTCCTTGCTGGAGGATTCGCTCTCTCGTAGTAGGGGAATAGAACCATTAAGCACAATAGCAGAAAAATAATTTATTTATGATCAACCCAAAACAGAAACCTCCTGTTAAGAATGTATTCCTATCGGGTACTCAATTCTTGAACAGGAGGTTTTGTATGAATAATTAGGTAGATGGTATCAGGCTTCGTGAATTTTGTCAATTTAAGAAAGAGATTTTTCATGGTTCAACGGAGCATCTGATCGTGGGTCTGGACAGTGCCAAGGAGAGACACCACGTCTTCACTTGCACGGCAACCGGGAGCGCACTCATTTGTGAGAGAGGACGCTAGCGAAGAAAAAAGGGGGCTGCGGTTAAAAGCTATGATATACTGGCCTCGGTTTGAAAAATAAAGATCATGCGTCGTGCCTTGGTGAAAGGTCACGAAAACAGCGGAGTGAGAACTCGTGAAAAGTGGCTCGGGAACGATACACCCTGAAGCCTGCATCGGTCATACGGTTAGATCATGTGCCTCGGTAATCTCGTTTTCGTCATATTAAATGCAATAAATTCTTGACTGGCCTACTTTTTAGCAATAATATGCCAAGGACTACCCTCACTATTATGGAAAGCAACATTCTGAGAATTTGAAGTGGCAGAAATCCTGAGGACGAAATCGCTGCCATCGTCGAACTGGTTGGGAATGATCAGTCAAATACCTCGTAATACCTCGGATGATCTCATTGACATAGTGACCGATACGCGAAATAGCCAATGCAGCGATCGTGAAAGGTATGACAGAGGTGCATGAAATTCTGATTTGATTGTGTGCCGGATGGGAATTGTCGGGATTCGGTCGGGGACGGTCACGGAGGAGATGAGAACAATGTCACCTTGGAGCAGAACAAGACACTACGCTGGATTATTAGCTTTGGCACCATTAACACTGCAAGGGCGTTCCGGCACGTTAAAAAGAGAGGTTGACATGAAGCATGCACTCCGGCTGGCAATAGCGTTTGTTTTTCTTGTAGTATCGCTCGCGGCATGCAAAGGAACGAGCTCGTCAGGCCCGATGCTGGTTTCGCTCAGCGTGACGCCGGCGAAACAGACAATCGCTAAGGGCATGCCCCAGCAGTTTACTGCAATGGGGACTTACGCGGATGCAACGACCGGCGACGTGACGGAGTCCGTAACGTGGAGCTCTTCCACTCCCAGCGTTGCCACGATAAGCAACGCGTATGGCTCACAGGGTCGCGCGACCTCAATAGGGATGGGTTCGACCATCATCACGGCCACGGATTTGGCAACGAATATAAGCGGTTCGACGGTCTTGACAATTTCAGCGTATCCGCACCTCACCGGCGGGGCCATACAGGGCAGCGAGCTCATCCTCGCAGAAAGCGTTTCTACCTTTGCGGGTGTTGCCCCTGGTGCCATAGATGGCATCGGCGCTAACGCGAGATTTTGGATGCCCGGTGACATCACTACAGACGGTGCAAACCTCTATGTAGCTGATACTGGGAACAATACCATCCGGCAGATCGTGATCGCAACCGGGCAGGTTACCACCCTTGCAGGCACAGCAGGCGTAGCGGGTTCTACAGATGGCATAGGCACAACGGCAAAATTTTCTGGACCTATCGGTATTATCACGTACGGCACAAACCTCTACGTGGCTGATGCGGGGAACAATACCATCCGGCAGATCGTGATCGCAACAGGGCAGGTTACCACCCTTGCAGGTACAGCAGGCGTAGCGGGTTCTACCGATGGCATAGGCGCTGCG
>DASPQB010000130.1:0-15359 GCA_035625205.1 Nitrospirota bacterium
GACGGGGAAATTCGAGGAGGCCATGGGCGGCACGCTGTTTCTCGATGAGATCGGCGAACTCGACATCTCCGTCCAGGCCAAACTCCTCCGGGTCCTGCAGGAACGGGAGATCGTGCGGCTCGGGACGAACAATAGGTTTAAAGTGAATTTCAGGCTTGTCTCGTCGACGAACAGGGACCTCAAACGGGAAGTGGAGGAAGGCAGGTTCCGCGAGGATCTGTATTACCGACTTAATGTGATAAAGATTGAAGTTCCGCCTCTCCGCGAGAGAAAGCGGGATATTCCTCTGTTTGCGGCAGAATTTTTGAATAGTTTTTCGATACGGGAAAACAGGCCCTATTCGCTTTCCGATGATGTTCTGGAGGCACTCATGCATTATGAGTGGCCCGGAAATGTCAGACAGTTGAAAAATGTTATCGAGAGCGCCATTGCTTTGGCCAAGGACAATCGGATCACCGCAAGTGAACTTCCTGAAGAGTTCCGTTCTCGATTGCAGAAGATAATAAGCAGTGAGAAAGAGGTGGTAAAACCCCTCAAGGTTTTGGAACGCCAGGCCATCAGTGATGCACTCCATCTGAATGGTGGGAACATCTCAAAAGCAGCTAGGCAACTGGGCATCTCACGAAAGACGTTCTACAAAAGACTGAAGGAGTCCGAAAATAGTGCTGCTGACCGCACCTAGCAACAGTATCGTTGCACAGTACCCTCGGATTTCAGCTGCGGATGTAGAACGTCAACAATGAAGACGAATGGACAAAGTGGACCTCTTTAAAAAGAAATTCTCCATCCTCCAGGATCTCTCCAACGCTATTGTCATTTCCGACAACGTCAATTCGATAGCAAACCTCCTGCTCGACTTTGCCATCAGCTATGCGAATGCTGAAATGGGGTCCCTGATGCTGGTTACCGATGAGGATGAACTTTCCATCCTTGCATCGCGAGGGCTTGATTCCCAGTACGACAGGAGTCATAAGATTAAAATTGGTGAGGGGATTGCCGGCACCGTGGCTAAGGGCCGTCTGCCAGTTCGTGTCAATGATATTGAAACGGACCCAGCCTTTCGACGTGTTCGGAGGGACCGTTACAAAACCAACTCATTCATATCATGTCCCATTATCATCAATAACAAGCTGCTCGGCCTCCTGAATATCAATGATAAAAAAGACGGGACACCGTTCAATGACGACGAGTTTGAACTGTTGAAGACCCTTGTGAACCATGCTGCGGTCGCTCTTGAAAATGCGAACCTCATTGGTCAGTTGAAATCGAAAGCGGGGGAACTCGAGGCAATTAATAAAAAGCTGCTGGAAACGGATATCCTGAAAACTGAATTCCTCACGCGCGTTTCTCACGAGCTTAGGACCCCCTTGAATTCGCTCAAGGGGGCAATATTCTATTTACAGAATACGGAAAAGATGGAACTCCAGGAGCGGCAGGAATTCGAGGGCATTATCTCGAGCGAGACGGATAAGCTTGTATCTATCGTGGAGAACCTTCTGGACTTCCTCAGGCTGGAGGATGAGACAAGGATTATCAAAAAGACCGTGCTTAACGTGGGGGATATCTTCCGCGAACTTCAGGAATCCAAGTCACTTATGGCGGTCCTGTCACGCAAAGGCATTAGCCTTACGGTGCGCACACTCGATAACCGACTCGATATCGTCGGTGACAAAATAAAAGTTCTTCAGCTCTTTTCAAATTTGATTGATGGACTCTCCCATTATCTTCAACGGGGCGATACGATTGAAATCGGTGCTGCTGAAACGCGGTTTGTGACTTTCAGTATCGTCTTACCACGGCAGTTGCCAGCATCTGTCATCTCCATCCTCCACAATACACGATATGTATTCCAAATTGACCAACCTGAGGACCGGCTAAAACTCCACCTTGCCAGAAACATTCTTGACACGCACCGGTGGAAACTTTCAGCTGCAAATACCGACAAGGACTGCCGTATCACGCTTACAGTCCCCACGAGCGCTAAACAAACAATTGATGTCTATGTGGGCCAAAGCATGGATTCATTTGTGGAATTAATATCAGATTTGCTGGATGTGGATATCTGTTCCGTCATGCTGAGCGATGAACTCACGAACGAACTGACCGTCAAAAGCGCGGTCGGCCTGGATGAAGATATCGTCAAAAGAACGAGGATAAAGCTGGGCGATAAAATCGCGGGTTGGGTCGCACTGGAAGGGAAGCCGTTATTAATTGAAGATATCGAAAGCGACACGCGTTTCGCGAAAACCAATATTTCTCAATACACAACGAAATCGCTCATGACGCTCCCACTGAAGGTCGGGGACAGGGTCGTTGGAGTCCTCAACCTGAACAATAAAAAGACTGCAGAGCCTTTTTCAGAAGGGGACTACCATGTCGCATCGCAAATGAGCGACAAGATATCGCACTTTATAGAGCTACTTCAATCTGAAACGTTCGATGAAAAAGATTTCAAACAGTTCGTTGCATCGCTCGGCGACATGCTTGATGCAGACGATGCATATCATGCAAAGAGGGATATCCTCTCGACGTTCGCCGATAAGATCCTTAAAAATTCAAAGCCATTAATTAAACTGAAAAAAAACACCCAACCTGCCGGCCACTCTTGACTGCGGAGTTTAGCTACCTTGCTTATGAGAGTTTAAAGTGGACGTTGTGTGCTATCTTGACAATATCCAAGCAGACAATCAAACGCTCCGCCGAACAGCGAATCTTGTTCTTGACTTGACTATCTTCTGAAGCTGATTCCATTTACCCTCTCAAATGAAACCTCATGTTCCAGAATTGAGCTCCAATCAGGAACACATTCTTGGCAGAATGTATCTCTTGGGGGTATATGATAAAATATTCCCGTTGTTATGCCGATGATTGGACTATTCACCATAAATATATAACGGATCGTTGGATGTGCATAATCGGTAACGGCTAGAAGTTGCGGTATCACGAAATGGCCCATTAAGGATCAGAGAACCTAAAGAAGCCAAAACCACGAACAACGTGGAATCCCTCCGACTCACAGCCCTGTACGTCTCCGACGAGGGCACTAATCAAAGCAAGTACAGAACTGCATATAATGTCTCAAAGCCGGACAATTTACACATGCCTTGACCATAGCCTGTTCTGCTATTGACATCAAATTTAACAGTAACTATAATCGAAAATAATCTTCTATTATGTATCAATGTCCTCCTCTTCACTTGAACGCTGCGCGAAGGTTACCTGCCTTATAGAATGCACATATTTTTTCGAAACTGCTGGATCATGAATACCCGGACCGCATCGGCGAAGATCGTCATGGAAAAGCGCTGGTGAACACATGATCATAGACAAAAAAAACAGCAAAGACCCGGTTCTCTTTCTACGCCTTGCAGTGGTCTCGATCGTGCCTTGCTTTGCCTCAGTCGGAAATGGACTTTCAGGCCGTTTGAGTTAACGGGGTATAAGTTACCCCTGAGCTTCCTATTTTTGGTATGCCTGCTGTCTCTTGATTCTGCGTTGTTCCCGAGCAGCTTCAAGCTTTAGATCACGTTCTTTGAAAATGTCTTTATCACTCCCGTTCAATCTTTCGGCCGGCGCGACGTAAGCGATGGCACTGTGGAGTCGGATGGTGTTGTATTGCGTGACATACTCTGGCACAAGTCTCCTGGCATCGTCAAGAGAAAGCGGCGTCTTGGGACGGATGCGTTCACCCTTGAGTGTTTTGTGATACCGCTCCAGCTTGCCTTTGTTATGTAAAGCTTTACATAAACGAGTATTATGTTTACTCCCTCATTGGTCAATATGCCAGGGCTCTGGATGATTTTAACAAGATAATCGAAATAAACAGGGATGCCGGTATGATTTATGTAAAACGCGGGGATCTCTACCATGCCAAGGATGACAATGCGCGTGCGCTGTCGGATTATTCAAGAGCTTGTAGCCTTGGGGACCAGGAAGGATGCAGCAAGGCCGAAGAAATTCGGCACTGGTGTCATCTGCTCGATTTTATGATTAAGTCCTCCTACTCATTCTTCGCCATGGGGATACAGATCCATTCTCCATCCTGACGTTTTTCCCTCCCCTTCAACCATGTTGCAATCGGAGAAATAACCGTATTCCTTGCGTGCAGCTTCACGTGCAAGGCCGTGTCCCCTCAATGGCTATATCATTTTCAGATCGTGCCTCCCACCATTGACAATTCCCCAGCATGCCTCTGACGGGAAAGGCATCAGGGGGGGAGAAGAGCGACAGAAAAGCTCGGATGCAAGCCCTCACAGCTTATTTACCGTCCAGCCATCGGACTGTAGGTCGGAACGCGCGGTGATGGCAGATCTTAATTTTGCCTTATTTTCAAGTTCCACCAATCGGCCCATTTTTTTGAGTCGTTCCCAAAATGCTGTCCCGTTATCTTTTCTAGCGCCTCCGATGCCAATCTACTCACAAATGAATCTTCATCATGCAATGCTTTTATTAAAGCATCTAGTGCCCTGAGGTCATGCAGTTCGCCGAGAGCAAATGCCGCTCTCCTTCTCACATAGGGATGATCGTCCGACAACAGAGCGTTGATCAACGGCACTACGGCACGATTATCTTTCAAGTCACCTAGTTGCATGGCGGCTTCCCATCGAACAGGCGGTTCCTTGTCCTTCAAAGATTCAAGAAGCTTCTCTACCAGCCGATCCTCGGCCTTATTGCCCGCAACCGGAGCAATATTGTTGTCAGGATTCTGCTGCGGGCAAGGGCTGTTCAGAAGTTGTATGATTTCTTTCCAGTCATAGAGCTCGGCGTACTGCAGAGCTGTCTTGCCCTGATTGTCTGCCGCGTCCTTATCTGCCCCTTTTTTTAGCAAGGGACAAACAAGTTCAGCATGCCCCTTGGCAGACGCAACTATCAATGCGGAAGATCCCTGTTGATTTCTGGCATTCACATCCGCACCTTTGCTCAGCAACAGTCCGGCGAGATGTATTTTGTTTAAATCAGCCGCAAGGATCAATGCCGTGTTCCCCTCATTATCTTTTTCATTGATATCAACTCCGTTTTGAATTAAATACTCTGCCGTCTTCAGGTGACCTTCGGTTGTAATCGGTAGAGGTTCGCTCTTCCGGCGTCCTGTTTCCTCTCCTGCAGAAATATTCATGGTATACTTTGACAATGCTAAAAGCGCATCATCCCCATCATTATTTTTTGCGTATAAATTGGCGCCCTTGATGACTAATTTTTTCACAATGGCAAAGTCCCCGTGTTTAGCAGCTAACATGAGAGGTGTGTTGCCATTGCTGTCTCTTTTGTTGACATCGGCGCCGCTTGAAATTGCTTTTTCTACATCGCCTACGTTGCCGCTGTCCGCCGCCGTTAGGATGTTCACGGCACATGAAGTCATTAGGGCTAAAATCCCCAACAGCAATAAACACGTCATCATGTTCTTCATAAAAAAGATCTCCTGTTGACTCTGCCTGTCATGGAACGCGCTTCCATCTCGCGTAAGAAGCGTGCCAGTGATCCTACCTCCACGGGAGATATGATCCAGGTTCCGCTTGGCGAAATCACCCGCCAAGTTGCCACGGAAAGAGAGGAACGGTCTCAATCACGTTCGAGCAATAGGCATTCCAGCTGCGGCAGTTGAAAAAGCCCGGAATCGATTACCTTTGCCGATTATCAAGTGCAGTACGTCGTTCATTTATTGTCGCGAGCAAAATCTTCTAATGGGGGTTACGTCTGGATGGCAGCTCGAAGAAATATTGGACTGCTGCCAAGATTGGCCGCGGCGTATTGCAGAGCGAATGTCGACAAACGAGCCGGCATTATTTTGCTGTAGCCAAAACTGACCGCGCGAGATTCGCTTCAAGACCTGGTTTTTGGCAGGTGGACGGCCATAAGTCACGTCCTTGCGACCGTTCCGCCATCGGCAAGGTAGCCTTCATCGCCATTGTTCAAAAGCGGGAGTATCTGCAGCTCCATGACCTCGCCGCTTAATTCCCGGAGGAGTAAATTAAAAAAAGTCCCGGTAATTTTTTCGTCGAACTGCGTTCCGCAGCATTCGATGAATTCTTGGAATGTTCTATCGAGTCCTAGTTTATGGCGGTAGGGGCGGTCCGTCGTCATCGCGTCAAAGGCATCCGCGAGGGAGAGGATTTTGACTCCTTCACTCAATTCCCGCGACATGAGGGCATCGGGATACCCCTTGCCATCCATCCGCTCATGATGGTGACGGACGAAGTTATCGATATCTTTCCAGGGGAACTTGACCTTGGAAAGGATATCGTACGAAATCTCAGGATGTTTCCGTATTTCGTTTATTTCGCCGGCCGTTAGCTTTTCCCCTTTTCTGATCAGGCCGGTGTCAATAATGATCTTCCCGATATCATGGAGGAGACCGGCGACATAGATCCCTTCAATGTCTTTTTTCTTCCATCCCAGTTCTTTCGCAATTGCCACCGAATAGCTTGCCACGCGGTAGGAATGGTCCTTGGTGTATCCGTCCTTGGCGTCAATGGCTGCTGCAAATGCCTGGATGGTGTCATTGTAGATCCGCTGCATGTTCCTGTAGAGCCTGCGGTTTTCTGTCGCTTTCTTGGAAAGCTCCAGGAACAAGTGAGCATTATGCAGCGTAATAGCCATTTGATGTGCTATGACCCTGAGAACATCTTTTTCCCCTTGACGGTAGGGCGCTCCCCCAATCTTTTTGCCGAGCGTGATAGCGCCCACAAATGTCCCTTTTGCAAAAAGCGGAAGGAAAATCCTTGCCTGCAGGTTCGTCAAGACGGTCTTATTCTGCTCGAAAAATGAGTTCGCCGACAAGTCACGGAAAGTATGGGGGTCGTTCATTCTGAACTGCTTGACCTGAATTGCCGTAGCACCGAGACGGATAGCCTCCGCATCGATGTCCCGGTGGCCCTTTGCAACGACAAGATCGAGTTCATGTCGTTTCGGCTGGTAGACGAACAAGGCTGCGGTCGGTACGGACAACGTCCCTGTGATCACAAAGAGTGCGGCCTTCATTTTTGACATCAAGTCTTTTGATGAGGTTGCCTCCTGTCCCAGGTCCACCAGCGACGCAATGCTGAACATCAGACGTTTAAGATGCAGTTTTTTATCCTTCATATCAGGGTCTTCCATCCAAATAAATAAATGCATCTTTTTCGTCTTTAAAAACCTTTACATGCTTTATCAGACCTGCAATCTCGAAAATAGCCTGGTGGTCTTTTTTCATGTTCGTGAAGCAGAGGATGCTGTTGTTTTCCAATGTCTTCTGCATCATGCCCAGGAAAACCGAGAGCCCGATAGTGTTGATAAATTTCACATCGGAAAAATTGACGACGAGCTTCTTCATCCCATGTCCGAGAAACTGCTCGTTTTCCTGTTCGAGACACTCCGCCGCGATGTCATTGATATAGCCTTTGGGCATCATGACGGCTATGTCTCCGGACGATCTTGACGATAACGAGAAATTACTCATGGCTTATCGCACTCTCCTTTTTTCTACCGGTAGATTTTTCAATTTTTTTTATCAGCACAATTTTCGTGCCAAGAGCGGTTTTTTCAAACTCGATTTCATCCACAAAGCGTTTCATCAGTTTTATGCCCCATCCTCTCCCGGGTCCCTTCGCGGCCTCCTGATCGCGGAAAGGTTCACCCGTTTCCCGAATGATGAACTCCGGACCGGCACTTTCTACCGAAACTTCCAGCTGGTCCTCATCCACAATGACGCTGACATAGATGTTGTCCCCACGCCCCCTGCTGTACTCAATCGCATTGATGCATGCCTCGATAACGGCTATTTGTAGCTGCCCGATGGTCTCAGGGTTCAGGTTCAGGTTTTTGCCAATTTGCTCGAGGCCCTGCGCCGCAATAAGCTCGGCCTCCTTGACCATCGGCAGGGCCATGTCATATCGGGCAACATGTCCTTTTTGCGGTACTAATGCCGCAAGGAAATATTCCGTGAGCTCGTGGGTGGACTTCGTCAAGACCTCCCGCAGGTAGAGGCAGTCGATAACGTCCCGTAATACCCGGTCTTCCTCGGCCCTGAACACGCCTAACTCTCCGCGAATGATACCCGCGAGATACAGGTTATATGCGACATCATGCGCACGATCGTCAGTCAGAGCAAAGGACTTTGCGATCCGCTGGCAGGAAAGAGGTTCGGCGGTGTGATGAATTTTATAGGCTATAGCAAGTGCCACCCTCCGCATCCCCAGGTCCGGGAAAAAACCCTTCAAGACCGTAGACCAGGAAAGCACTAGCTGTCCTTCCATGATTTCTTGAATGTATGCATTCCAGAAATCCTTCTCGTCGGGATTGCTCTTCGAGCACGCTTTTGCGACGACGCAGCCCAGGTAAAAGGGATTTCCCCCCAGATGGCGCAGGAGCAGGGGGGGGACAGTTCCCGTTGCCTCATAAGCGCTCAGGAGCGCACTTGCTCTTGCCGAGGCGCCCTCAGGTCCCAAGGGAGGTACCAGGATACGCTCAAGGCCGCTCACGACAGGCATCTCCTGGAGCTCCGGTGCGTTCCCGCTGATGATATGCGGTGTTTTTTTGTGCGTTATCGCCTCTTGAAAAAGAGATGCTAAGCGGGCATCGGGAACGCCATCGATACGGAGCCCCTTTATCCAGTGAAAATCGTCGAGCAGGACGGCAACAGGCATCCCTGTGGAAAGCGATGAGCGGTGCGGGGCAGCAAGCGCGATGCGGAGGGAATCGAGGGGATCACCGGCGCACTGGATATACTGGTCAAGAATCTCCTTCGCCCAGCCTGCTTCCGACTCCTCAATGAGGAGGGAAAGACCATCAATTGATATCCCATCCTGATACAGTAACGCCTGTTCTTTTTTCAGGAATGCTAGTCGTTGGCAAAGAAACCCGATCAGGTAGGTCTTGGAAAAAGCTGCAACGGACAGGAGTGCCGGGTTGACGGTGTACGAGAAGGGAGCTACCCGATCCTGCTTCCAGAACAGGTGACCGAAGAGTTGTTTGAGGAGTTCTGATTTGCCGATGCCCCGGTGACCAAAGAGGACCACGCTTTGAGCTTGGCCCCATTCAGCCATGAGAACTCTCTTATAGAGGGCAGACAACTCATCCTGCCGGCCAATGAACTCTCCGTTCTTGAGCGAGCTAAATGGCATGTTTTGCGAAGACCTCTACCCTGTTTTTTCCTTCGTTCTTGGCTCGGTACAGTGCCTTGTCAACATTGTCAAGCAGCGCTTCAACCGTTTTCCCATGTTCGGGATAGCATGCAATCCCGATGCTGGCTGTAACGGTGTACGATAGGGGCGCGGATTCGTCGTTCGCGAGGATCACTTTCTGTGACACATTTTCCCGTATCCGCTCCGCTATATCTACCGCGACTAACTTGACGGTCTCGGGCAGAATTACCATGAACTCATCGCCGCCGTATCGCGCCACGATGTCTATGGAACGCACGGCATTCAGCAAGGTCTCTGCCACGGCCTTCAGGACTTTGTCGCCGACAGGATGGCCCAAGGTGTCATTACAATATTTAAACCCGTCGATATCCAGCATGAGAAGGCCGAAAGAGTGGCCATGGCGCGCAGACCGGGCCAATTCATCCTTTAGCCGTTCATACAGGTACCTTCGGTTCAGCAGACCGGTTAGCGGGTCCGTGATGGTCAGCTTTTTGAGCTCTTCCGTTTTATTAATAAAAACATTCCGCTCCATGACGACTGCGGCATGGGTCGCGAAGGATTGAATGAGTTTTAGGTCTTCTTTATTGAACACCTCGCCCGTGGACTTATCCGACAGATTGAGCACACCTATGGTGCGGTTGTCGATCTTAAGCGGTATGCTGACAAACGAACGCGTTTTATAGTGTTTCCTGTTCCTTTGGTGTATTCTCGGGTCGATTTCCAGGTTCTCGACCAGGATAGGTTCACCCGAAAGGGCCACCTTTCCGGCGATCCCTTCACCGCGGTTGATCCTGTGTTTCTCGGCTACGCCGTCGATTATACCTTTTTTTGCTTCAAGGAGCAAGGCATCAGTTTCATGGTCGATCAGCATCAGCGAGCCCTGTTCCGCCTTGAGCAGTTCAGCTGACATGTCGAGGATCGCCTGGAGGAGCTTTTCATGATTCTGGATGGGTGTTATCGACTTCGTCAGCTCAGAAATAGTCGAAAACTGATCAAATTTTCTATAGAGCTCTTGCTTCAGTCGGTAGTTTTCTATCGAAAGAGCGGCTTGCCGGCAGAACGCGATGATGACCTGCTGGTCATTCTCCGCGAGAACCCGGTCGCCAATGCGGAGGATCGCCTCCAGCCTTTTGTTGACCATGATGGGGAAAAAATAGAGCGCACCCATCCCGTCCAGAAAATCAGCGCGGGGGTCTGCTATCGGTTTAGCCGAAAGGACAAATGCTTTCCCTGCAAGAAGATCAAGAACCACCGCATCATTCTCGTTGACGCTTAAGATCTCGGGCATCCCCCTGCTCCGCAGAAGGCTGTAGAGGCTCGTATATTTTCTCTGCACGCGATCAAAGATAAGGATGGTAATGCTATCGATATCGAGCAGCGAGGACAGTTTGCCGATCATATTTCTATACAGCGAGTCAGGCCGCTCCTCGGCCGATGCGCCCCACATCCCGACGATCATTTTCAGGCTTTCATACTTCATTTTCAGCGCAGCGCTTTCCTGAGTGTGCTGCAGAAGACTGTTCACCCAGTTTGCGATAAACCCGCAAATCTTCCAGGCTTGCTGGAAGTTCGTAAAAGAGAGGGGTGCTTTTACGGAAATGGTGTCGAGACCAGGGACGGCCTGGACCTGGTTCACACTTTCGCGAAAATCCTCATACGACGAATACGATCCCTGCCCCAGGATCACCGCCTTTTCGTTCATGAAGCTGATGGGCAGGGCGAAACACATGACCTTTGCATAACACTTGAAGATATCGGGCTTTCCGGTTACCAGGGTGTTCATGACGAGCGGATGGCAGAATGCGTCGTGTTTCGATTTAAATTCGAGCGAGGATGAGCAAAATTCCTGGCACGGAGGAATTAAGCCGATCGGAACGAAGATAGGTTTTCCCGTCTGCGAAAAGACACTCAGGGAAAAGCCGAAGCTCTCGGAAACGGAGGCGAAATGATGCCACCATGATTCGTCCTTGATGAGGTCTTCCAACGTATGGTTTGCATCCTTCTCAGGCACATCGCCTCCGAGGTAATGCATTGTTACCGCTCTGAAATCAACGGATTCACATCCTGGTGCACGGATGGACTTGATCCGCGAAGTAATTTCTTTCCCTGCCTAAACGCAAGCTCCCCGGGAGCTGCAAAGATACCGGGAAGGTAGATTATCCTAGATTGCAAAGGGGCGCATGGCGTCATTTTACCATGGGTCGGTGCACCATGGCAATCTCCGATACTCATTGTTCAGAATATCAGGTTAAATGTGTCTTGTCCCCTGTGCGGACTCAAGGATTGAATTACTCATTCCACCGTTACGCTTTTCGCAAGGTTCCGCGGCTGGTCGACATCGCAATTCCTGAGTACTCCTATATGGTATGCAAGCAGCTGTAGGGGAATGACGTTGACAAAAGGGGTGAACAGTGGATGTGTCGCTGGTACCTCGATAATATCATCAGCCTTGTTTCGCAGCGCCTCGGGCGCATCGGTTACTGCAATGACCCGACCACCCCGCGCTTTCACTTCCTCAATATTCGAAAACATCTTCTCGAAGAGATCGTTTGAGGGGGCCAGGACGACGACGGGCAATCCGTTTTCGATCAGCGCGATAGGCCCGTGCTTCATCTCGCCGGCAGGGTATCCTTCGGCGTGGATATACGATATTTCCTTCAGTTTCAAAGCCCCTTCGAGCGCTATAGGATAGTTGATTCCACGCGCAAGATAGAGGAAATCCTTTGCCTGGATCAGGGTACCGGCTAGTTCCCTGATTTCAGCGTCTTTCTGCAGCGTTTTTTCAGCGAGAGCCGGGACATGCGACAGGTGCGACTGCAGAGTATTCAATTCGCGCCGGTGCAGGCTGTTTCGTCCATATGCCATGCCGAGGGCAAGGAGGGACAGGGCAGCAAGCTGGCTGGTAAAGGTTTTCGTTGATGCTACACCGATTTCCGGACCACTTCGTGTATAGAGGACCGACTGAGCTTCCCTGGTCGACGTGCTTCCCAGGACATTGCAGATCGTGAGTGTCCGCGCACCTAACCGCTGCGCTTCGCGCTGGGCGGCAAGGGTATCGGCCGTTTCTCCGGATTGCGTGATCGATATGAACAGCGTATTGTTTTCGATGATCGGATTCCGGTAGCGATATTCCGAAGCGATCTCGACATTCACCGGTATGCCCGCCAGACGTTCGATCATGTACTTGCCAACAAGCCCGGCATGATACGAAGTCCCGCAGGAGATGATGTGCAGTTTGCGTATGGCCGCTTTCCGCTGCAACTGGATGCCCAAATCCACCATCAAGTTCAGGGGATCTTCGAGGCGCTCTCCCAGGGTATTTTTAATGGCCTGCGGCTGTTCATAGATTTCCTTGTGCATGAAATGGTCATGGCCGGCCTTCTCAGCCATGGACGGCGACCAGTCGATCGTTACGACCTTGGCCCCTGTGGAGACAACGTCGTCCGACTCGATGTTACGCAACTCCATGCCATGTCCGCTGAGTGTGCAGAGTTGCTCATCTTCCATGAAAATGAACTTCTGGGTGTAGGGAAGGATCGCCGGGATGTCCGAAGCAAAGTAAAATGCCTCGTCGCCAACGCCGAGAACGAGGGGGCTTCCTTTTCTTACGGCGAAGAGCGTGTCGGCACTCTGTTGACACATGATCCCCAGGGCATAGGACCCGCGCAGCTGCTTCAGAGCAGACCGGATAGCCTGTCTGACGGGGAGACCCATCCTCAGATATTTCGCAATGAGCTGGGGAACGATCTCGGTGTCGGTTTCAGACAAGAACTGCTGGCCCTCGCTTTCCAGACTCGTTCGTAGCTCCCGGTAATTCTCGATGATCCCGTTGTGTACCACGGCGATGCCTTCGACGACGTGCGGATGCGCATTTATCGTGGACGGGGCGCCATGGGTCGCCCACCGTGTGTGGCCAAGGCCCGCGTTGATCGCGGGCGACGGATCGGGGAGGATCAGCTTAAGGTCCTTTAGCCTCCCTTTTGTCTTATATACCTCCAAA
Organism: Nitrospirota bacterium; assembly: GCA_035625205.1. Taxonomy (GTDB): domain Bacteria; phylum Nitrospirota; class UBA9217; order UBA9217; family UBA9217; genus JAJYKN01. Next base: position 13,120 of record DASPQB010000130.1, read on the forward strand.
CCATGGCCATTCTGATAAGCAACTCCCGCAGAGTCATATCCGCGGTATTCCAGCCTCTTCAGCCCGTCCACCAATACGTGGAGAGAACCGGCTTTGCCTACATAACCGACGATTCCGCACATTGTCTAGTACCTCCCTATCATCAGACTGTCTCTTTCTAGTGTTGTCAACTGCTGTGGAGCGATCGAAACGCTATTGCCGGCAAACCTTACTGGCCGGCCACCGTGGCAAAGGACTTCTGTTCTTGCCCCTGTCTTTTTCCGACAGCGTTCAAGTAATTGGCCGTAAAGATATAATCGTTCAGGTAATCCTGCTTGCCATCGTTGTTCAGGTCCGTGCGTTTTCGCTCAAGATAAAGCTTAAAATCAGCTTCAGTCCAGGACCCCGACTGAACATGAGGCACGTCGGCCTTCGGCGATACGGTCAGGGGGAATATGATCTTGATTCCACCCTGGGAAACGGCAAGACTCGCCTGGTACGTGCCTTTTTCCGGCAGGAGTTCAGCGATCCAGGTGTTGGTATTGTCAGTATCCTTTTTTAGGGAGATCAGCCGGGCTCCCGTAACGGCCATGTTGGAAGCAAGGTTTGCCCCTGGAGTGCTCACGAATATGACGCGTACTATGGATTTGCCGTCCGAGATCGAGACGGGCGGCTCCTGGCGGCAGCCGATCATGCTGTCGTTCTCAAAAAGGGAAACCAGGGCCGAAATGGTCCGCTCTCCTCTATATTCCCTGAAACGATCGAGGACGCTTTTTTGTGTGTAGATTGCGTTTCTGACGGCCTTAGAAATTTCCGAGCTGTCCGCGGCAACGGCGGGTTCAGTATTTTGCGTCGGCACGGCAGAACCCCCACTGTCCAGTTCGGATGGCTGTGCGCTTTGTTCTTTGACGCTGGCCGCATCCGCTGTCTTGTTGCTATCCTGAACCACGGGCGGCTGTCCGGCGACGACGACCGTTGAAGGCATGATGTTCGTAACCGGCGTGGTTGCTGGCATTCCGGCTGCGACTGGCGTTGTAGCCGTTCCTGATGGCAAGTTCTGGTCCTGCGGTGAAGCTGTGGCATTGTTTGCTGTATTCTGAGGATTGCTGATCTGAGCCAGTGCGGAAAGAGGGGACCCTTTGATGTTCGCCAGTTTGACATTCATCGAAGTGATGCTCCCGGGAGACGAGCCTAATAGATCAAAGGACAATGTCGCGATAACGCCGCTGCCGTTAATGGGTGTAAGCCGGATAATGTCCATGTGCACCGTGCCGGGGAGGTTTTGGTTGATCGCCGTCATGGCTCCGGAAATCAACGGCCCTGCAGCAACACTGGGATTAGCGAGCGTACTCGTATCGTACTGAATATTGATGTCAAGCGCTGCCGCATTCTCGATCCCTATCCCCTGGAGAGAAAAAACCCCGTCTCCACCCGATGATATCATCACCGTTGACACAGCGAATGCGGGCAGCGGCAGATACATTGCAAGGATGAACAAAACGGTAAAGAACTGCAAGAGAAACCTGATTGATTTACGTTTCATACGATCACCTCTTAACTTCCTTTTATCGGCTTATGGTTGCACGGCACCGTCAGCACGCTTGCTGTCTCCTCTGTATACGCATCTCTTAGCTTTCGCTGGCGACCTGTGGCTGTAGCCGGCGGAAGCCTTATGATGAGTCGCCAATAATTAACGAATAAATATATCTGCAAATGTTCGCTACTCTGTGCATTAAGTTGATGTCCGATCAGCATTAATCCAATCAACGCTGAAAGACTCCAGATTGCATCGAGTGGAGCAGGGCAACGGCTGGAACTACCAGACATCTTATCTCCGTCCCCAAACTGCAACCATTCGAAACTACCTATTTGCTCCCTGTAAGAACTTTTTTATAGGGGAGTAACATATCTTTTGTACGCCTTTTACCTTACCCAGAGTCGATACAGCAAGAATTATACCTTCCTGAACAGATAATTTATATACTCCGTTTTAGGATACGTCTGGTGAGGTGGACACTCGTGGAAATTGTGAGGATAGCATAGAACCGATTGATAATGTTGATGCAGTTATCAGTTTTGCAATAAATTGTTCGTCATAGGAAGCTGGAGGCCGGACATCATGGCTTTATATGAGAATGCGCATTTGCCCTGTACACATCTGTAGTCCAGCATGAGCACATAGAAAATTGACTCTAAAAGAAACATTAATACTTCTGATGAGCTTGATTTTGAAGGCGTAAAGAACACTGTTTCCTGTGGAT
>DASPQB010000131.1:0-36848 GCA_035625205.1 Nitrospirota bacterium
TTTCCCATCACATATTCCGCGTAGTCGTCGTATATAGCAGCATATTTACTCCAATATCTTTCCTTCTTGAACGCTGACATGGCACTTCTTCCTTTCGTGCTTCTTTATAATGAAAAACATAGGAACCCTGAGTTGTGAACAATCAATACTATCGGTACGAATAACTCTATAATAACATTCAGATGGATAGAGATACAACAGGGCAGCGAGCTCCTCTCCTCCCGGCCAAAGGAGTCAAGGAACTATAGAATACTCAAATGCATTATTCTTTTGTAGAACAGGCACAGGACAGCTGTGGATCGCGGTATGGAACTTGGAACTTTTGGCGTTTGCGTCATCAGGAAGATCTGTGCCAAACGAAGCAGGCCACGTTGCTATGGATATCTGAATTGAGGTTCTTTAGCATGCTGCGACGGCAATAAGCATAGATTGCATACTCCGGTTCATATAATTGCTTCTGGTTCTAAAATTCAGATTGATATGTGCAATATTTCGGTTCACAATAACTCGCGAAGTACATCCTGTAATCCGCAGCGATTGCTTTTCTCAAAATTGCATGATACAACTTCAAGTTCACACGCCGCATGACCGAAATGAGTGCGGATTACATCCAAATGAAATGTTGGCGTAGCGATTCTCCGAATTCTTAATAAAATCTTTCTGAAATTCTTGTAGTTGCTTTTTCCCGAAATATTCAAAGTTTCTCTCCAGAATTTAATTTTTAAAGGTCTTTTTTTTGTTACATTATGCGTTACCCTGAAAATGCCCCGCTCGCAATTTCCTTTCTTTATGATAAACTAAAATCAAGCTAATCGGACGACTTTCTTGGATTCTCAAATGCAGAGACCAATATCAAGTTTGTGTCGGCGACTTAAATCGCCAGGGTACACAAATTCTTTATTACATCTAGTCGTGAGCGGGGCAAAACCCCTTAGTCCCTATACTCAAAGCAAGTGTTAATTAAATACCAACTAAGGAGGGGGCAAATGACAACCAAGTCTAGTGCACCAGACCCTGTTGTGACAGATGGCGACAAGTATTCAGTTGTTCTTGAAAACGAGCGCGTTAGGGTGCTCAAGTACCACGATAAACCAGGGGACAGAACCTTACAGCACGCTCACCCTGACTACGTAGTGTACGCGGAGTCTTCTTTCAAGCGGCGTTTGACATTTCCTGATGGCCGGAGGCAGGAGGTTGACGTCAAAGCAGGAAGTGTCGGTTGGTTGAAGGCGCATATACACATTGGCGAAAACATAGGAGATACGAATACTGATGTAATAATTGTCGAATTGAAGGAAAACGCAATTTAGACAAGGCGGAAAAGAATCCGAAATAAGTATATTGAGATATCCATCCAGAAGTTCCAGCACATCTGTCACACTTGCTTTTCGTTTCTGATCGGCAATAACATTTTTTTTGAGGAGGAAAAGGAGTAGGAAGGAAGGATAGATAAATAATTGAGAAATAATGGTGGCGGTGCAGGGACTCGAACCCCGGACACAGGGATTATGATTCCCCTGCTCTACCAGCTGAGCTACACCGCCCCGAGAAAATTTAGAGGCATACGATACTGGATTGCTGCCTTTTTGTCAAGAAAAACCGTTAACAGACCGAGACCTTGATAACCCCCGGAAAGCTTCACCCGGTACGGTTTGAAACAAAGACCCTGCGGTTTGTTCAAAACCCTGCTCATATGCAGGTCCTGGCTAACAGGACCGCGCTTCTAGGATTTGGACTGCTGAAATTGGACTTCAGGATGGTCGAAGTGCCTTCCCGGCTACTCCTTGAACCTCGTTTCCTCTTTCTGGATACGTTCAATTTCCTCTTTTTTCGTCTTGCAGGATATACAGAACCTCGCAAGGGGGTTCACTTCGAGCCTTTTGATATCAATCTCTTCGCCGCATTCCTCGCACAGGCCAAATGTTTTGTTCTGGAGCTTGCGGAAGGCGTCGGCGATGTCCTTGTACTGCTCGTACTTCATTTCCAGCAGGGAATAGTCGATGCCCTGATCGACGTCCAGGGCTGATTGATCTGCGCTGTCCATGGCCGAATCGATCTTTTGTCCCATTTCCCTCGTAAGCCTGCGCCCCATCTGCGCTTCCAGGCCTTCCACAACTTCGTTCCGCTTTTTCAGCAGTATCTTCTTCAGGAGCTCGTGTCGTTTTTGGACGGCTGGGGACACTCGAACAGCCTTTGCTGCAGCGGTCTTCTTGGCAGGGGTGGCTCTGCGGCCCGCCTTTGTGACGGCCTTTTTGGCAGCTTTTTTTGAGGCTTTTACCGTTGTTTTTTTTGTCGATTTCTTTGCCACGTTCTTTTTGACCGGTTTGGCACTCTTTTTCTTGGTAGTTTTTTTGGCGGCCATATTCGAAATTCCCCCTCTTGCTGTCCGGAATCTGTAGCTAAGGAACCATTATAGATATCTATTAAAGCAAATTCAAGTCAATTTATCATATCAATAAAAGTGGAATCTTATAGAAGTCACAAAAACACAATAAGGTGGTAGAGATGTCAACAAAAACTTGCACTATCCTCGGCTGCCCGCGGCGCCCGTATCCAATCCCCGAATCATACCCCGGGTAATTAATCGGCGCTGACCCCATGGTTTAACTTTGTTTTTTAGAGGAACGCCCGCAGAAAGCACCTGATTTCAATCACGGGAGTGATCAGTAATGTGAATACTCCTGTAAGGGAAATGACAAGATCATAGTAAGACTGCTCATTTTTTGGTAATATAAGACTACTCATTCATAAATATCAGAGACGGGGAAAGCATGAAAAAACAAAATGTTATGACAAATGTTGCGTTGGCCACTCTGCTCGTTTTCTCCATGAGAGCAAACGATTGTGCGGCACTATCCAATGATACCAAGTCTCCTCCCGCTGGTCCACGGGGAGCGATTTCACAAAAAAAAGACGAAGCCAAGAGTGGAAAAACCGTGGCACCGGGAACCGATCCCGCGGCCGTCGACATGGCGGGACTCAAGTCGCTTTCCTGGGTCATTGATAAGGTAGCCAGTAAGAAGATCATTTACGTGGGGGAATACCACGACCGCTTCAGTAATCATACGGTCGAGCTGCAAGTCATCAAGGGCCTGTTCAAAAAGAACCCTACGATAGCCATTGGCATGGAGATGTTCCAGCGGCCTTTCCAACAGGTGCTGGATGACTATATCGGTGGAGTAATCGGGGAAGAGGAGTTTCTGAAGAAGTCGGAATACTTTACGCGTTGGGGTTATGATTTCAATCTCTACAAGCCGATCATCGACTTCGCCCGCGCCGAGAAAATCCCGGTCATTGCCTTGAATGCGAGGCGGGAGATCGCCGATAAGGTAGCGAAGGCTGGCAGAGATTCCCTGTCTCTCGAAGAAAAAAAGGAAATCCCGCAACAGCTCGATTTATCTGACGACAGCTACCGTGAGCGCCTGAAACAGGTATTTGAGGAGCATAAAAACCCGGATGAAAAGAATTTTGATTTCTTTTACGAAGCTCAGGTACTCTGGGATGAGACCATGGCACAGTCCCTCGACGAGTATATGCGAAAAGATCCCTTGCGCCAAATGATCGTACTGGCGGGCTCAGGACATATTGCCTATGGATCGGGCATTCCCAAACGGGCTTTTCGGCGCAATGGGTGTGAGTATGCGACGATCCTGAACGACGCCGATGTTGACCGGGGCGTTGGCGACTACCTGATATACCCCGAGGCGAGGGAAGGCGAGACCGCACCTAAACTCATGGCCATCCTCAAGGAAGAGGGCGGTAAGGTCATGGTCAGGGATTTTCCTGAAGACAGCGTTTCCCGGAAAGCGGGCATGAGGGTGGGTGATGTTCTCCTCGCACTAGACAATGCACCTGTGCAATCAGTGGCCGATGTCAGAATTATGCTATTTTACAAGCATCACGGTGAGGCCACCAGGGTTAAGGTGATGCGGAAACGTTTTCTGCTTGGCGAAAGAGAACTGGAGCTCGACGTGATGCTGCAGTGAGATTTTCATGACAGCCTCTGACGGATATGTTACTATAAGCAACTCGAACGCACGTTACGGTGCCGAGGAGGGTTGAATGAGACGAATTGTTGTTGTTGCGCTCGCAGCCGTTCTTGCGACCGGCTGTTCAAGTACGGTCACGAAAAGCTTCAAAGTGTTCGCCGACCCGCCTGACGCGGACATCACGGTCATCTCCGGTGCGGATCTAAAGGAACAGAAGTATCGCTCACCGGCTGCGGTGACGGTTGAAGTGCCGAGCGATCCCACGCTTGCATCAAGAGCGATTCTCGAAGTGCAAAGAGAAAATTATCAACCGAAGATCATCGCTCTCAAGGACATCAAACCGGGAGAAACGCTCAATATCCAGCTGGAACAAGTTATCCAGAATGTGGGGAAGTACAGCCTCAAATACAGGATGAAGGCCCCTGCGGCGTCAAATGAATTGCGGTTCCAGGACAGAGTCATTGCGATAACCTTCTCGATTGGCGAGCAGTCGTTCAACATGCGCATCGACAATCTGACCGATCACGATGTCAAGATCCTGTGGGATCGATCCGAGTACAGTGATGTGAACAGCCAGCCACACCGGATCATGCCTTCAACAGTCCGTTTCCCGGACAGAAATAATCCGTTGCCGGACCAGATCGTTCAGGGGAAGAGTTCGATCCAGGAGGACGTGATCCCGATCTCCAATGTGTTTGTTTCCACGCAAAGAACGGGATACGTGATTCACGCGCTGTTCCCCCTGGACAGTGACGTTGCTGCTGGCCTCAAGGGCAAGTCTTTCAATCTCTTTATCCCGGTGGAAGTCGACCGGGCAATAATTCCTTATAATTTTAAAATCGAGATCATCGATGCCGTAAAAGAGAGGGGCAAGAATTAGGCTCGCGGAAGATTATGATTTATATCATAGCCAAAGCGATGCAAGTCGTGTAGCATAAGACCATGTTTAAAGAAGGCTGTCCAGGAAGCGCTGAAATACGATCGCCGAAACCGGAAGATATCCGGTGTCAGAGGTGTGGCGAAAAGATCGAGATTTGGAGCGACGAGCCCGAAACCGAGTGTAAGAAGTGTGGTCACCTGAATGCACGACCCATCGGAACGTCCTGTATCGAGTGGTGCGCCTACGCCAAAGAGTGCGTCGGATCTGATAAACTTGAAAAACTTCTGAAGGCTGCTAAAAAAACATAAAACATTCCCCCCGCCGGAGCTATTCGAGGGAGGAGGTATAACGGTATCATTTCAAACCCCTGCGGGAACTTCTCTTGAGTAGTGCGGCATCTTCCATCAAACATTTACCAATCTTCGTCAATAATCGAATCCAGCCGAAAAGTAGACCGTGTAACGGTGCTGTTCACCGAAAGCATAATCGAACTTTACGGGGCCGATAATGGTATCTGCATGCAGGCCGATACCAACTCCGTTTCGTAAATTGTCGAGCGACATCGAGCTTCTGCTGTCCCAGACATTTGCTTCTTGCCCGGCGACGTATAGGTATACAGCCTTCACAGCTTTGAGTTGGTACTCCTTGATCTTCCACTGGTAAGCCAGCGAGAGCCCGAGCTCGTCCTCACCGACGAATTCCCTGCGCTGGTACCCTAGAAGCGGAATCCCCAGAAGATAGTCTGCCCCGCCGATCCCGAACTCTTCCTGGTAGGGCAATACACCGCTGCCAATCCCGCCTGAGCCTTCTAGGATTATCGTATGCCGCTCCCCGAGCGGCAGATTCCCCTGTGCGTATGCTGACGTTTTGGTAAAGGCATTGCTGCTTCCATAGCCGGGTTGCGCCGTTTCATAAGAACCCTTGAAGAGAATGCCTGAATGGGAAAAGACGCTCCGGTCCCTCGTGTCGACGGTGGTCAGAAAAGCAAGGCTTCCAATGTGCGTCACGTTCTTCGGCGGATTGATCCCGAGCGTCTGTTCGGTGGTATCGGTGGCATAGCGGTATCGTAGATAGGTGTCGCCAAAACGGAACCATTGGTAACCGAATGCGATTTCGGCGCCGGTCCGGACAATGTCGAGGTCGTTCACCTTTTGCTTGTTGTCGTAAATGAAATAATGCCGTTCACGGTAGAATGCCTGCACCGTATGCACGAAGTAGGTATCGAGGATAACCGGGGAGTGGTAGCCGAGCGTCAGGTCGGTATAGTTGCCGTAGCGTGTATTGAGATATACTTGGATGCCCCGTCCTAGGACATTGTCTACGACGATGTCCGTGAGACCCGTGAAGTAATCATCCAGGTCATATCGAATACCAAGCCTGACCTTGGTCGTCGGCTTCTCCTTGATCTTGAGCGTGAGATCGACACCGCCCTGCTCACTCTTTGCCATATCCACGGTAAGTGACTCAAAATAATCCAAAGCATAGAGATGCTGGATGTCGTTTGCCGCGCTGATGAAGTTCAGGGGTTTGCCGGTCCTGGTCACAGTCTCACGCTGGATGAGCGACGGCTGAGTATCTCTTTGGCCCACAAGTGTTATGGAATCAACTCTCCCCTCATACAACACAATCTCAAGTGTACCGCTTCCCGGTATCAGCCCCGCTCGGTCCACGCGCGTCAGCAGATAACCCTGGCTCCTGCACCTGTTCACAATGCTGTCAAGCGCAGACAACAAGCGGGTCGTATTGAGCGGCCTCCCCTGCTGCCAGGAAAGGGTTTTCAAAATTTCCTCAGTCGATACGATCGTGTTCCCCGATAGGCGAATACTCTGGACGACAGGATTTTCTTCCACCGTAAGGATTGCCCGCGTGCCTTCCCCCTCACTCTCAAGCTCCACAGTCACGTCGGAAAAATAGCCGAGCCGGGATACTGCTACCATCGCGGCAAAAATGCCGTCGACGCTTGCTTCGCGGCGGGAGATGACCGGCATCATAGCGTAGCGGATCGAGGCTTCTGAGATGTCCCTGCTCCCCCTTATGATCAGGCTCGTGATGAGGATGTGTTCCTCGCCACCGGTCGCTGCCGTCTTTTTGCTCAAGAGAGCATGAATGCGTGGTAGCGCGGCCTGCGCCGCTTCTTCGCCCTTGCGGATGATCTCTCTGATGGAGGGGAAATCCGTGAACGAGTAAGCCGAGGTGTCCGGCTCGATGACCAGGTCCGCACGCGCTGCTTCCTCTTCGGACTTGCGACGCACTTGCAGGGAAATGGACTGACCCATGATTTCAACAAGCGACGTGAGCTGGTCCTTTCGCTCGAGCCTTGCAGAACTATCAACGGCAACCACGATGTCTGCACCCATGGACTTTGTGACGTCGACCGGTAAATTGTTTACGAGACCGCCGTCCACGAGAAGGCGGCCCTGGAACTCGACGGGCTGGAACACAATAGGAATGGCCGTGCTTGCGCGGATCGCTTCATGGAGCAGGCCGTGGTCTAAGACCACGGCCTTGCCGGTCTCAATGTCAGTGGCTATCGCCCGGAAGGGGACCTTCAGTTTGTTAAAGTCGAGATCCGCCTCAAAGGACGCCGCGAGCGTTTTCGCAGCAAGGAGATTTGTCAGCTTCTGGCCTGCCGTGAGGCCCGAGGGAGGTGTGAATCTGCCGCGATCGAAGGTGAACTCGAGGAGATAACGGTCGCCGGACTCCTTCTGCTCCTGCGTCAGGAACGCGCGCGCCGGTGTGTCGGTAAAGAGGCTGTTCCAGTCGTTTGTAATGAATAGCTGCTCGATCTGCTCAGGCGTGAAGCCCGCTGCGTACAGTCCTCCGACGCCTGCTCCCATGCTCGTCCCCGCAATGAAGGACACGGGGATACCTTCTTTGTCGAGGACCTTCAGGATCCCGATCGATGCAGCCGCTTTTGCTCCGCCGCCTGAGAGCGCGAGGCCGAGTTTAGGCATTTCCTCTGAAGCAGGAGGGACCACTGTTTTCAGTCCGCCATGTACCATGGTATAGGTGAGCTTCAGAGTGAGTGGCTGAGACCGGGAATGAGATTGACCCGCGGAACCGAGGATCAGGAGTGCAAACACGAGTGCGACTATTCGGGCGGACATGCCAGATACTATAGCATAACTCGATATTGCCAGACAGATGATTTTCTGGTCTTGATGGCGTAAATCGCGTACAACGGACGCTTGACTTTGTGCTGTATGAGATGCTATTATCCAGCCTGTTTTGGAGCATAAAATCTTGCTAGCCACAGAATTCACAGAGAGCACAGAGAAAACCTTCGCAGCCTGAACGGGAAATCAAAAATGTCGTTGTCCTTGAAAGGCATCCGGACTAACTCATCCCGGTATTCCCCCTGTGTCCTGTGCGGCAAAAACATGTAAAGAGGTACGATTGGTGAAAGCACACAAGAAAACGCACACCTGCGGTGAACTGGAAAAAAAGGACGTGGGCGCAGTCGTAACACTCATGGGATGGGTGCATACAAGACGAGACCACGGAGGACTTATCTTTGTGGACCTCAGAGATCGCGGTGGCATCACGCAGGTAGTATTCAATCCCGAAACGGCATCGAATGCCCATGCGCTGGCCCATGATATCAGGAACGAATTCGTGATCGCCGTAACGGGCGCTGTCGCGCCCAGGCCGGGCACTACCGTGAACCCCAAGCTTCCGACCGGCGAGGTTGAAGTTCTCGTGACCGACTTGACGGTCCTCAATCAGGCTAAAACTCCTCCTTTCATGATCGAAGACGAGACGGATGTTGCAGAGATGCTCCGACTCAAGTACCGCTATCTTGACTTACGACGTCCTGGCCTGCAAAAGGTCCTGATCACGCGTCACCGGATCACGCAGACCGTGAGGCGTTTCCTCGACAGCAATGGCTTCATCGATATCGAAACGCCGTTCCTCACGAAGAGCACGCCCGAAGGGGCACGCGATTATCTCGTTCCGAGCAGGGTGAACCCTGGCATGTTCTTCGCGCTCCCGCAGTCGCCCCAGCTCTTTAAACAGATCCTGATGGTGGCTGGCTTCGAACGCTATTACCAGATCGTCAAGTGTTTCCGTGATGAGGACCTTCGCGCAGATCGACAGCCCGAGTTCACGCAGATCGATCTGGAGATGTCGTTCATCGACGAAGACGATGTCATTATGCTCATGGAAAAGCTCGTCGCCGAAGTTGTCCGGCAAGTAAAAGGCATCGAGATTGCCTTGCCGTTCCCGCGCCTTCGTTATCACGAAGCGCTGGACCGCTTCGGTTCCGACAAGCCGGATACGCGTTTCGGGCTGGAACTCAAGGATATATCCGACGTCGCCAAGGCGTCTGATTTCAAGGTCTTTCTCCAGGCCGTGGAACTCGGGGGCAAAGTGAAAGGTTTTGCCGCTCCAGCCATGGCTGGCCTCTCGCGCAAGGAGGTGGACGACCTCACAAACGAGGCAAAGATATTTGGCGCAAAGGGACTTGCCTGGATCAAAGTGACAGGCACCGGCTTCGAGTCTCCTATCACGAAGTTCTTCAAGGATGGCCAGATCAAATCCATCGCAGAACGTCTTGGGGCAAAGCCCGGCGATCTCATGATGTTTATCGCCGACAGTCCAAAGGTCGTTGCCGAAACGCTGGGCTACCTGCGGTTGCTCATGGGCAAGCGCTTGAACCTCATTGACGAACGCAAACTGAACTTCCTTTGGGTCACCGACTTCCCCCTCGTGGAATGGAATGCTGATGAAAAGCGCTTCGACGCCATGCACCATCCTTTTACCGCACCGAAGGAAGAAGACCTAGAATTTATGAAAACTGATCCGCTCAAGGTACGGGCCAGGGCTTACGATATCGTGTTGAATGGGTCAGAGATCGGTGGCGGCAGCATCCGTATCCACCGGTCGGAGGTCCAATCGCAGATGTTCGGCCTGCTGAACATTGCAGAAGAAGATGCGAAGAAAAAGTTCGGGTTTCTGCTCGAAGCGCTCGAATACGGAGCCCCGCCGCACGGCGGGATTGCCTTCGGTCTCGACCGGATCACGTCGATCCTTACGGGCGCGCAGTCGATCCGCGACGTGATTGCTTTTCCCAAAACACAAAAGGCTGTCTGCGTCATGACCGAAGCGCCGTCGCGCGTGTCCCCGGCTCAGCTCAAGGAACTATCGATCAAGCTGGATATTGTGGAGTAGTTACTGGAATATCCGCAGGAAGCCCCTGCTTTCTAACCATGAGGACTGGCCAGCGAGGCGATCTCCAAGGAGGAGCGCAGGCTGAAGGCGCTGGGAGGTGCTTTTTTCCGGTGCCTCCTGCTGCTCTGGCCGCATCGAGATTGCGAGGTTCTTAGATGACGTGCAAAATCTGCGGCAAAAAAGTTGAGCTCCGCATTGGTTGAAAAGCGGTTGCCTTCCGCTGCACGTCGTGCGGCAAAATTTTTCCGATCAAAGACTATCTTGATGAGGTGGATGCGGATACGTGGGAGACTATCTCTCGCAGGCCCTGTAACCGGGCATAACCCCCACTCCTCTTGCTAATCTGAAAATTTATCCCAGTTTTTCGATAACTCCTTCACCGAAACGAAAAGATCCCCCGCAATGGGATGGATGCGCAGTGCAAGCCGTGCATGGTTCAGCTGCACGAGCGGAGCCTTGTTGAAGAGATGACCTCTGCGCGCGAGCCGGTGTGGTCGATATGCCGCGGTGTGCCACAGTTGTGAGCTCCGATGATAACATCGTCGAATCGATAGTGGTTCACGAACACTCCTTATGCAAAAAATTGATCGCGAGGAGAGTGAAACCAACTCCCTGGACCATGGTTAGATTGCTCAATACCGATAGCGATTGTTGTGAAGACTTGACAGAAGCTTTCGTTGCCGGCATAATCATAACGCCTATACGCTGGTAATCACGCGAGCAGAAAATCCCGTCTTGATCATGATTTTGGTCCGGATTCTGTATCATAAGCCGGTATAGAAGCAGGAGGTCGTACATGAAAAGTGCGTGGACACTTGCAATCTTCGCTGCTATGGTTCTGATCTTCCTCTTTTACCTGTCCTCGAGCAATAAAGTTCCTGCCGTACCGCAAGATGAACTCCATAAGAACGCAACTACAAACACTTCTTGCGTCGAATGTCATGCGCTGGGCAGACAAGCACCACTCAAGGCAGTCCATCCGCCCAAAGAGCAATGCCTCGTCTGTCATAAGATAAAGAAAGGGGCGTGAATAGAGCGGGCGCGGTTAAACGATAAAAAGGATTGGATTCTGGCAGTCCCGCTGGTTGAATCGAGGACTTTCTCCTGATAGCATCAGCGAGAAGAATGCATCATTGGAATTTGCGCGGTACGAAAAAGTCGAAAAGGAGTTGAGAAGGGCTGGTTTCTGTTCCGGAATCTGCATTCGCTTTCTGTGATGTTCTGCCTAAGATGTTTCTCATTTTTCCCCTCATGTGTCATTTGCCCAAAGTGTAACAAAAATTCACACACATCAGCACGTCCGCACTGCATTTTATTGCGAATTTCTTTGACAATAAGAAGCACATTTATTAATATTCTGGGCAAAGACATCTGCTCAAGAACCTGTTAATCAAAGTCGCACTGTGCGGCATATCGGTCAAAAAAGGTGTTTCATACAAATCGAATTGCTGCCAGCAGGGATAGGTGGTCCCGCGGAACGCGCCTCAACGGGGAGAGAGCAAAGCTTTTTTAGGGGAGGTCCGTATGGATGTTCAGGGGAGGATTAAGGCGGGGTTGACGTTATCCTTTTTCGTTACTGGTATGATGGCGGCACTCTTGGCATATCCGCCATCGGCAAGCGCCGTGGAAGTCGGATGTTTCTGCACGTTCGTATTTGTCTCGACCATGTTTGTGATCGGCATCAGCGCGACGTTGGTGGTCAAATATATCCTGTCGAAAAAAATATGGCAGCTTTCAATGAAAAGAACTGCTCTTATCACGTTTATTGAGGTGATTCTTCTCATTGCGATTTTAGCCGTGCTCCAGACGCAGTACTATCTTCGAGTCCTTGTTTATTTGCCCCTCGCTATGCTGCTGAATTATGCTTTGACCACGGCTAAGGAGCCTGCCTTGCAGGAACAGAAGATGGCCAAGAAAAGGGCCACCATGGCTATATTCTCGAGCTTAGTGCTGCCCATTGCGGTCCAGCTCATGGCGTGGGTGGCAACAGAACTATCGGCGCTGATTACCTTCAAAGAGGTCCGCGTATAGGTTACATGTGAATGATGGCTACCCAGGTGGAATTAAAGCAGACGCTTATAAATGCACTGGAAGCGAATGATTACGAAACTGTCAGGACCTTAGCCTTGCAGAGCAGGAAAGTGTTTAGTGTACTGGTGCGGCTTGCGTATGACAAAACTACGCTCATTGGCTGGCGGTCCATCAGTGCGATTGGTCACGTTGCTTCGCTGTATGTCAAGAACAACTATGATTTCCTTCGAGATGCCATCCGCAAGTTGTTATGGTCCCTCTCAGATGAATCTGGCGGAATTGGATGGTCGGCTCCCGAGATTTTGGGAGAAATTGTCAGTGCTGATCCGGGGAAAATGTCGGATGTCATCCCTTTAATTGCGGATATATTCACCCTTGACGAAAGGGTTTTCAGACCCGGTGTTCTCTATGCACTGAAAAGGATATCGGAAACCCAACCCGGGTCTGTCGTCCAGTTCAAAGGGCTGGCGATGTGCGGACTTACTGAAAATGATCCGCTTGCCAGAATTTATGCCCTTGAACTCGTTCATGTATTGAAAGAACAGTTCAGTCCGGAGGACCTAAAAAAAGTGATCAGCCAGGTGGAGAATTTAAAAGAAGACGAAGCTGTTACTTGGGTCTATAGAAATGACAGCTTTGAAGATTTAGAAGTCAAGGAAATTGCAAAAATAGTTTATAATAATTTGCTTAAATAAAGTCAATGTTGTAGTAAAAGTGGGGTGAAATAACAAAATTATCATATAATAATATATTGATGTGGGTATTAAATCATCTTTTTAAATATTTTTTTAAACAAAATATAGTAGTTAACTGACTACTATATTTTTTTTACAATAACTTGACAATAATGCACTCATATTTTATAATAAATACATTATAATATTTCTGAGGTATAAAATATTATGGCATCAACCACAAAAAAAGACTATTACGAACTTCTGGGCGTTAAAAAAAATGCCTCTGAGTCTGAAATAAAAAAAGCATTCAGAAAACTGGCGAGAAAGTACCACCCTGATGTCAATCCCGGAGATAAAGTTTCCGAACAGAAGTTTAAGGAAATCAATGAGGCGTATGAGGTGCTGTCCGATGCTAAAAAGAAACAGCAGTACGATCAATTCGGTCATGCTGCATTCGATCAAAGCTTTGGACAAGGCGCGAGTCCTGGTCAGGGGTTTGAAGGGTTTGGACGCGGCGCCGGTTTTTCCGGCGTTCACGGGTTTGAAGATATATTCAGCAATATTTTCGGTGAGCGCACAAGGTCTCGGGGGCCTGCAAAGGGTGAAGACAGCACCTATACGGTGGAGGTCGACCTGGAGGATGCGATCCTGGGTAAAACCATGCAGGTTGACCTTGAGCGGGATGTAACGTGTGCCGTCTGCAACGGCTCAGGCGCACAACCGGGGACCGCGCGCCGTACCTGTCCGACGTGCATGGGGGCAGGGAGCATTTCACAGGGGAGAGGATTCATGCAATTAACACAGCCTTGCCCCACATGCCAGGGTGAAGGCACGATCAATCCGAATCCCTGCAGAAGCTGCTCAGGCAGGGGAATTACATCCAAGTCGGAAAGGATCAGTGTTAAGATCCCTCCGGGCGTCGACAACGGTTCCAGGGTACGCATGGCGGGCTTGGGTGGTCCCGGCGAAAAAGGCGGACCTCCTGGTGATGTATATATTGTGACCAAGGTGAGGCCCCACCTGTATTTTGAACGGAAAGGCGATAATCTGCATTCAGAAGCAAGCGTGACATTCAAGGAAGCTGCTCTGGGAGAGAAAATCGAAATCCCAACGGTTGACGGAATTGTCTCATTGTCCCTTCCGGAGGGGGTGCAGACCGGTCAGCAGTTGAAACTGAAAGGCAAAGGCGTACCTCATTTCGGAGGCGGGGGCGTAGGAGATCACTATGTGACGATTAAAGTCGTTACACCGACTAATCTTTCAGAACGAGACAAGGACCTCCTGCGGGAGCTCGACCGATTGCACCCTTCAAACCCGAGGAGCGCTATTACCTTCAGGGGGTTCAGGAAGAGGAACTGAGTGAGGTAAACCCCTTCCCCGTCATCTTGTCACAGGAGAGAGATGGTCCATGAACCGCAATCTTGATGGAGTGAACCATGGCATCGCGTGAGCACCGACTATTTATGATCAGCGTTGTATCGGAGATGCTGGGAATCCACCCCCAGACACTCAGACTCTATGAGCGCGAGGGATTCATCAAGCCCAAGCGGAGCGGAGGGAACACGCGGCTTTATTCCGAGGAGGACGTGGAAAAGCTCGAGATGATCCTGCGGCTCACACGGGAACTCGGGGTGAACCTCGCCGGGGTGGAGGTTATTCTCTCGATGCGCGAGAGAATGGAGCAGATGCAGCGGGAGATGGAGGATACCATTCACCAGCTCAGCGAGGAACTTTCCCGTGAGATCAGGCGTAGGGAAGAGTTGAGGAACGCCCTCGTGCCGGTCAGAAAAATTGTTGTGAGAAGAGAATCATAGGCAAGCGAAGGATTGCCTGGATTCACGCGGGCGAAGTACGGCATGGCGTGCGGCGAAGCGGTATCACGCCTGCACCAGGGTGGAGGAATGTATGGCACGGTTCGATAAATTAACGATAAAAGCTTCTGAGGCGCTGCAGGCAGCGCAAGATGGTGCTGCGAAACGGCACCATCAATACCTTGAAACGGAGCATCTTCTGCTCGCGCTGCTTGAACAGACGGATGGGGTCGTACTTCCCCTGCTCAAAAAACTCGGCGCAGACCCAACGAGGATCAAGGAGGATATTGATGATGCATTAAACAATCTTCCGAAGGTCGAAGGGCTGGTGCAGACCTATCTCTCCCCACGGCTCAACAAATTGTTCGAGCGGGCGGAGCAGGAAGCAGAGCGCCTGAAGGACGAATATGTAAGCACCGAACATCTCCTGATTGCGGCTGCAGAAGGCGACGGCGCGGCTCGGGACATTCTTACAAGACATGGGGTTACCAAAGAAGCGATCTTTACGGTCCTCGTCGATATTCGCGGCAGCCAGCGCGTTACGGATCAGAATCCCGAAGACAAGTATCAGGCACTGGCCCGTTATGGACGGGACTTGACCGAATTGGCCCGGCGCAGCAAGCTCGATCCCGTGATCGGCAGGGATGAAGAGATCCGGCGCGTGGTCCAGGTGCTTTCCCGCAGGACCAAGAACAACCCTGTTCTGATCGGCGAGCCGGGAGTAGGCAAAACCGCGATCGCCGAGGGGCTCGCGCAGCGGATCGTCTCCGGCGATGTACCTGAGGGGCTCAAGGACAAACGCGTGATTGCGCTCGATATGGGTGCCCTCATTGCCGGTGCGAAATACCGGGGTGAATTTGAGGATCGGCTCAAGGCAGTTCTCAAGGAAGTGACAGAAGCGAGCGGCGAGGTGATCTTATTCATCGATGAGCTCCATACCGTTGTGGGAGCAGGGGCAGCAGAAGGCGCGATGGATGCATCGAACATGCTAAAACCGGCGCTTGCCCGCGGAGACTTGCGGTGTGTGGGCGCTACGACCCTGAACGAATACCGCAAGCACATTGAAAAAGACCCGGCACTTGCACGACGGTTCCAGCCTGTATTGGTACGAGAACCATCCGTGGAGGACACGATTTCTATTCTACGCGGACTGAAGGAGCGCTACGAGATCCATCATGGCGTCAAGATCAAGGATGCCGCGCTCGTTAGCGCGGCGGTCCTTTCACACCGCTACATTGCAGACCGGTTCCTTCCTGACAAGGCCATCGATCTGATCGACGAAGCAGCTTCGCGCCTCCGCATGGAGATAGACAGCATGCCGACAGAGCTCGATGAGGTCGAACGCAGGTCACGTCAGCTCGAAATTGAACGTGAAGCCGTAAAAAAGGAACAGGATACGGCCTCGCGCGAGCGGCTCGCGCGGATCGAGAAGGAAATCGCGGAACTTGGTGAAAAGAGCAGTGGCCTCATGGTGCAATGGCAATCGGAAAAAGAGAGTATCCAGAAAATACGGGGCATCAAAGAGCAGATCGAAAATGCCAAGCTTGAGGCTGAGAAGGCCGAACGGGAAGGTAATCTCGGGCGCGCGGCGGAATTGCGCTACGGTAAACTGCTCGAACTGCGGAAACAGCTCGATGCGGAATCTTCCAAACTGAGCGCGGTTCAGTCTGAGACAAAAATGCTGAAGGAGGAAGTAGACGAAGAGGACGTGGCAGAGATCGTATCCAAGTGGACCGGCATTCCGGTGAGCAAGATGCTCGAGGGTGAGATGCAGAAACTCCTGCACATGGAGGACCGCCTACGCATGCGTGTGATTGGCCAGGACGACGCTATCATTGCAGTATCCAATGCCGTGCGCCGTGCCCGCGCAGGAATCCAGGACCCGAACCGGCCGATCGGAAGCTTCATCTTCATGGGGCCCACGGGAGTGGGCAAAACCGAACTCGCGCGGGCGCTTGCCGAGTTTCTCTTCGATGACGAGCAGGCCATGATCCGCATCGACATGTCCGAATACCAAGAGCGACATACCGTTTCCCGCCTGATCGGTGCTCCTCCGGGATACGTCGGCTATGAGGAAGGGGGACAGCTTACCGAAGCGGTCCGTCGGAGGCCCTATGCCGTAATCCTCTTTGACGAGATTGAGAAAGCGCATCCTGAAGTGTTTAACGTATTGCTGCAGCTCCTTGACGACGGCAGGCTTACCGATGGCCAGGGACGGACCGTGGATTTTAAGAATACGGTAGTTATCATGACGTCGAACATCGGGAGCCAGTACATTCAGGATCTCCAGAATGACGAGGACGAGATGCGGAGGCGGGTGACGGAGGCGATGCGGCAGCATTTCCGGCCTGAATTCCTGAACCGCGTCGATGACACCATCATCTTCCATCCGCTTGATGCGGACGTATTGAAAAAGATCGTTTCGATCCAGGTTGGTCAGGTCCAGAAGAGATTGGCGGACAAGAAAATCGAGATCGAACTTTCCGAAGGCGCGAGAGAACTGATGGCTGAAGATGGATTCGACCTCGTATACGGAGCGCGGCCGCTCAAGCGCGTGATCCAGCGGGAAATTTTGAATCCGCTTGCCTCAAAGATCCTTTCCGGGGAAGTAAAGGTAGGAACGCGGGTCGTTATCGACCGCGATGATAGACATCTTGTGTTCAAAACAGGCGTGCAAGCTGTCGGAGTATCATAATGTTTTAGATGGCAGAGCCGGGGCAGCAGGCTTCGTCCCTGGTATGGCATAAATGTCCCAGGGATTTGCGTGATGTCCGGTTACCCCTGCGTCTGTCAATGATTTTCATTTTCTCGAACGCGGAGAAACCCATTAAGCACGGTCACAAAGAATTACGGACATGTCCGTTCGATGACAAAGTTCAGCTTTTTCATACAGAAAATTACCATAAAAAAAATGAAAATTAATTGTGGTTTAAAAAATAAAAATGTGGTATACTCTCTTCGAAGATTGTTACATTTTGTGGCGTGGGCAGGTGGGTGATGCCAAAAGTGAAAAAAACCCCGAAAAAACCCAGAACGACGTTTGCGGCGGGACGTGATTTCAAGACCCTCTTCTACCGCAAGCTGACAGAGACCCACCTTTTTTACGAGGTCGGAAAAATCATCGCATCGGAGCTCGAACCGACCGAACTAATCCAAAAAATAATCGCCACTATCGGTAAAACCATCATTTTTGAAGATGCTTCCGTGTATATTGTAAAAAAGGACCTGACGGGACTGGAGCCGATCCTCCTGCATAATCCCCTCTTGCAGGCAAAAATGACAGAGGCCATCTACTTCGATACTGGGGCTCCGGGCACCATTGCAGCCAGTGGCGATCCGTTGTTCCTGGATGACACAACCCTCTTCGATGGTTTTCTGCACCACCCTGATGAGCAAACGAAATACGGCAGTTATATCGGCATTCCGCTCAAGAATGAAAACCGCATTGTCGGTGTCATGGGATTCAGCCACACTAAAACAGCGGCGTTCCGGGTCGAGGATTTCGACCTGCTCCGCACGTTGTCCCACCTCATTTCGGCCGGGCTGGAAAAGGCGGAACTCTTTCGGAAGACGCTTGAACTGTCACGGGTGGATGAACTGACGGGGATGCTGAATTACCGCGTGCTGATTGAAAAACTTGACGAAGAGGTGCGGAGGAAGCTCCGCACTGGCCGGGAGTTTTCGTTCATCATGATCGATATCGATGATTTCAAACGGATCAATGACAGCTATGGTCACCTCGAAGGAAGCAGGCTGATCGCGCAGATGGGCCCGCTGCTAAAAGCGGCTTGCAGGACCGGCAGCACGGATACCTGCTTCCGGTACGGCGGTGAGGAATTTTCTGTCCTGCTCGCGGAAACCGATATCGAAGAAGCCATGGCAGTGGCCGAACGCGTACGCAAATCTGTTGCTGAATACCCCTTCACCGTAAAGGTCGCCCATCCGAATGAAAGAGTGACCGTCAGCCTCGGTGTCGCCACCATGGATGTGGACTCGATGAAGCCGGTCTCAGAACTGATCCACGAAGCCGATATCGCTCTCTATCGGTCGAAATCATTAGGCAAAAACAGAGTTACCTGTTACTGTGAAACCTTAACCATGCCCGGCATGAGGGCTGACCAGAGTTCCGCCGGCCCTACCCATACCCCCTGATCCCGCACAAAAGGTCACCCCGTGACCAGCAAGAGAACTTCCCAGATAGGATCATGTTTACGACAACAACCGGTATCCCTGTCACAAGAACGCGTCCAAGGCAAAAGCTAAAAGCAGCCGAGCTGGCAGGATGAGATTTTTATTTTCAATTCGTTGCAAAGCACGCCGATCTCCTGCAGAGAGATACGCAACGTAGCAGACAGCTCATGCGCCTTTTCACAGCTGAGCCGGTTGTTCACAGTCACGGCTCGAATGGCTTCAATTATCTCTTCCTGCGTCATAAAACCTCCCGTCCTACCTATTGCAATAGTACCAGAATTGCGCTGCAGGAAGCAACCAGAGAACAGATATCTGTCGCATCGCAGGCAGAGAGCTCATGCCTCGATTGAATGTTGCTCCCGCCAAACATCGATCCAAAACGTTTACACAGTTGACTTGTCTTCGCCTCTCAGATAAAATGAAGCATTCGGCGAAATCAAGGAGGAATTTGCATGGCACAGTTTTATGATGCGATCATCATCGGGTCAGGCCCCGCGGGGCTGACTGCGGCGATCTACCTCGGCAGAGCAGGCCAGAAATGCATCGTGCTTGAAAAGGATTTTGTCGGCGGCTACACCGCCAAGATCGCACACATTGAAAATTATCCAGGGTATGAGTCTATCCACGGCATGGATTTGACCCAAACCATGGCAAGACAGGCCGAAAAATTCGGCGCAACGATCACCTATCCCGTGGAAGTGGTGGACATGGAACTGCAGCACGAGGTTAAGCAGGTGCGCACGCGTGACGAGACATACGAAGCCCATGTCGTGATCATCGCAATCGGCGTGGCCAGGAAGAAGCTCGAAGTGCCCGGCGCCAAGGAGTTCCTCGGCAAGGGTGTCTCCTACTGCGCGACCTGCGACGGCAACTTCTTTAAAGGACGGACCGTTGCGGTCGTGGGCGCCGATGATGAAGCGGCAGAAGAAGCACTTCACCTGTCCGACCTCGCGGAGAAAGTGATCATGGTCCCGCACAGGGACCTCGATATCGTGAATGCGGTCATGAGCAGGCTGAAATCCAAATCGAATATAGAAATCCTGCCGGTCTCAAAGATCCACGCAGTCGTCGGCGACGAACTGGTCACCGGACTTCGGGTCAGCCGGGACAGTTCGGAGACGGTGTTAGTCCTCGATGGCGTATTCATCGCCATGGGCTCCACACCCATTTCGCAGCTCATCCTGAAAGCGGGCGGCCTCACCGATGACCGCGGCTGCCTGATCGTAGACAAACACCAGCGGATGAACATCGACGGCGTCTTTGCGGCGGGGGACTGCACCTGCGGCGGGATGCAGATCGTGGCAGCGGCTGGTGAAGGGTCCGTTGCCGGCATGCGTGCTGCAGCCTACGTCCGCAAGTTGAAGACGAAGACGAAAAGGTAGTGAGTCCTACATAAAAAAACAACTGATCCGCGAGGGCGCTGTGGTTGTAAAAAGGAACCTTCAGGTACCTGGCACCGTAACGGTCATGTGTTCCATCGTGGGGTAAGTAATGACCGTGAAAGATATGCTTGGCAGGAGTGGTGTTGTTACCCGTGAGGAAGCACTCAGGATCCTGAATGAGCAATTCGTCCTGCCTGATTTTTCCACTGAAGATGTTTCCATAAGCTCAGCTCTGAGCCGTGTCCTCGCGAATAATATTACCTCTCCTTCGGACCTTCCCGAGTTTGACCGCTCTACCATGGATGGCTACGCGGTGAACAGCGCCGACACGTTTGGCGCTGCAGAATCGCGGCCGGCTTTCCTTCATGTCGTAGGCGACATCCTCATGGGGACCATGCCGGACCGCGCGCTTGTCAAGGGCGAGGCCATGAAGATCGCCACGGGTGGCGCACTTCCACGGGGCGCCGATGCTGTCGTGATGTTCGAGCAGACCCAGGCCGTCGATGCCGAGAACATCGAAGTGGTGAGGTCTGTTGCTCCGCTGGAAAACGTCGTTCAGGCCGGAGAAGACATCAAAAAAAACGAGACTATCCTGGGCCGCGGCCACCGCATGCGTCCTCAGGACATGTCAGCGCTCGCGGGAGTAGGCATCACAAGCGTCAAGGTATTCACAAAACCTAACGTAGCCATCATCTCCACAGGGAATGAGATCGTATCCGCAGACACGACCCCGGCACCGGGCCAGATTCGGGACAGCAATTCTTACAATTTAGAAGGCCTGATCACGCAATGCTTCGGTGTACCGGTAAAAAAGGGCATCATCCGAGATGAGTATGAAAACCTTCGGAAAATCCTTGAAGCAGCGATCAATGACAGTGCTCTGGTCCTGATGACGGGTGGAAGTTCGGTCGGGACGGCTGATCTTACCGCAAAAGTGATTAATGACGCAGGCCAGCCCGGCGTGCTGGTGCACGGTGTATCGATCAAACCGGGCAAGCCACTTGTCATCGGTCTCGTCGGGTCGCCCCATGGTCACGTCCCAATCTTCGGGTTGCCCGGCCACCCGGCAGCGGTCAGTATCTGCTTCGACCTTTTTGTAAAGCCGATACTCACCAGTCTGACGGGCGAGATCCTTGATCCCGCACTGGAGGACGTTACTCCCTACCGCATAATCCGGGCGCGTCTGACACGGAGTATTGCTTCCAGTCCCGGGCGCGAGGATCATGTTCGCGTAGCACTGGAAAAACGGGAGGATGGCCTCTGG
This sequence comes from Nitrospirota bacterium, assembly GCA_035625205.1. Classification (GTDB taxonomy): domain Bacteria; phylum Nitrospirota; class UBA9217; order UBA9217; family UBA9217; genus JAJYKN01. The sequence goes on from DASPQB010000131.1 coordinate 21,398, forward strand.
GCTCGGCCCATTTTCGGGGCTTCAGGGCTTATTAGCACGCTGGTCAAGGCTGTAGGCACCGTGGTCGTGCCGGTAAAAAAAATAGGCATCGAAGCAGGTGAAGACGTGGAAGTAAGGCTGTTTTAAAGAACGTAAATCACGGGGTCACAGGGCAAGGGAGAGCAACAAAATACAACGTCGCATCTCTCTGGCCGTTGGGTTGAATTGAGCAGAACTCAAAATGGCGTTCAAACAAAAAAAATATCTCGATAACGAACCGCTTGCGGATGCTATCCGAAAATATCGCGAAGCGGTCAAGACTGCCACGAATGGCGGCCCGCTTGCAGGGGAGCTCATCCTGGTAAGCGATGCCCTTGGCCGGGTCACGTCAGAGGCCGTGATCGCGAAAATCTCGTCACCTTTTTACCATTCCGCTGCGATGGATGGTTATGCCGTCAGGTTTATCGACACCTTTGGCGCTGCCGAAACAAGACCCAAACGCCTTTCCGTTCCGACCGAAGCTGTTGCAATCGACACCGGTGACCCTCTGCCCGATGGATTCAACGCCGTTATTATGATCGAGGAGGTGGAAAAGGTTTCCGGTTCAGAGATCGAAATTCTCAAGCCATCCACTCCGTGGCAGCATGTACGGCTTGTGGGCGAGGATATCGTTGCCACGGAGCTCATCATCCCCGAGAATCAAGTAGTCCGTCATGTCGACATGGCGGCCATGATTGCGAGCGGGCATACCTCGGTCAAGGTGCGACGGAGGCCTGTTGTTTCGATCATCCCCACGGGAACAGAGCTTGTCGATCCGGGGAGCGCACTGAAAAAGGGTGATATCATCGATTTTAACTCTACAATGCTGTCCGCGATGGCGACCGAGTGCGGCGCCCATGCGATTCGGAAGAACATTGTCAAAGACGATGCCGCTCTCCTGCGAAAGACGATTCTTGATTCTCTCGCTGATTCAGATATCGTCGTGATCAACGCTGGCTCGTCAGCAGGGAGAGAGGATTTTACCGCTGACGTGATTGCCGAGCTCGGCAACGTCATTGTACACGGCGTCGCGATCAAACCCGGCAAGCCGGTTATCCTCGGCACCGTGAAAGGGAAACCGGTCGTTGGCATTCCAGGGTATCCGGTCTCAGCAGCTCTCACGTTCAATCTTTTTGTCAAAACGCTTATCTACTCTCTGCTGGGCGTTGCGCCTCCTGAGCCGGGAACGGTCACAGCAAAGCTGAGCCGTCAAGTTGCATCAACGCTCGGGCTGGAGGAATTTGTCCGCGTCAAGCTCGGAAGCGTCGCAGGGAACTTGATCGCCACACCGGTGACACGGGGTGCCGGGGCGCTTATGTCTCTCGTGCGCGCTGACGGCATCATCCGCATACCAGCCCAGAGCGAGGGTATTGCATCAAACCAGGAGGTAACGGTCGAACTGCTTCGTTCCACCCACGATATCGAGAACACTATCGTCTGCATCGGCTCTCACGACAACGTCCTCGATGTGCTCGGGAACTTCCTCAAGAAAAAAAATCCTCAGTTTTCCCTATCCTCGGCCCATGTTGGAAGCATGGGCGGGCTGTTGGCATTGAAGCGCAGGGAGGCCCATCTCGCAGGAACCCATCTTCTTGACGAGGAGACGGGGGAATATAATGTAAGCTACCTCAAAAAACTGCTCCCTGACCAGAAAACCGTGCTCATTAACCTCGTCTACAGGACTCAGGGTTTTATCGTTCCCCGGGGCAATCCGAAGAGCATCAGGGGATTTGAAGACCTTCGGCGTACAGACGTGGTCTTTGTGAACCGGCAGTCGGGTGCTGGCACGCGGCTGCTCACAGATCTCTCCCTCAAACGATTAAAGATTGACCCGAGAAATATAAAAGGTTATGATCACGAGGAATACACCCACATGGCCGTGGCTTCTGCTGTCCTGTCCGGCGCAGCAGATACGGGGCTCGCCATACTCTCTGCAGCACAGGCGCTTCAGTTGGATTTCATCCCTGTAGCGCAGGAACGCTATGATCTGGCGATCTTGCAGGAGTTCTACGACATCCCCATGATGAGGGCGCTGCTTGCCATCATTCGTGATGATAAAGAATTCCGGGACCAGATCGTGACGATGGGGGGCTACGATATTTCGGACATGGGAACCGTCATTGCTACCCTGTAAGATAACGAAGACAAGACACAAAATTACTAAAGCGACTGCTGAGATAGATGATATTGAATGGGGAAGCAAGAGATTTGAATCGTATTCCTTTGCGATCTCTGGGGTAAAATCAATCTATTTTTTAATGTATTCGGAGGTATCATAATGCTTGCAATTAGTGCGATGCCCGGGCTGGGCACGGGGGTGCTTGGTCTCTTCGGCGAGACCGGTTGGGTCGGCAAGGGGATTGTGATCATCCTGATGGGGTTTTCGATTGTATCCTGGGCCATGATCCTGCTCAAGTACCAATTCCTACGAAGGGCAGAGAAGGAATCCCATTCCTTTCTTCAGTCTTTCAGGAAGACGAAGAACATTCAGGATCTTTTGAATCACGCAGAAATAAATAAGTTCAGTCCCCTGGCGACGCTCTTTGTCGAGGGATACCGTGAGGCCGATTCCATCATCAAGACCCTCCCCGATGGTCACGTGACCGACGACGAACGTCCGCTGATATCCCAGGAAATCGAGCGCTCACTCAAGATCACCACGCAGGACGAGATCGTGTACATGGAGCGTTACCTCGCGTTTCTGGGCACGACGGGGACTGTGGGGCCACTCTTGGGGCTGTTCGGAACGGTCTGGGGCATTATGGACGCTTTTTACGGCATCGGTCTCAAGGGGGCCGGCGATATCGGGGCCTTGGCCCCGGGTCTTGCCGCGGCGCTAATCAATACCATCTCGGGGCTGTTCGTTGCTATTCCCGCTGTCATTGCCTACAATTATTTCGCCGATAAAATCCGTGATATTGCGATCCGGTGCGACTCCTTTTCCATGGAGTTCCTGAGCTATCTCGAGCGGAACATTCTCCGGAGGAAGTCATGAGCTTCGAGCGACGGGAACGGCATATTATTCGCGAGTTGAATCTCGTGCCGCTTATCGACGTGCTACTTACGGTCCTTTTTTTCTACATGATTGTTTCTCCCATGATGAGCAGGGGGCTGGACGTGAACCTTCCCAAGTCCGAGTCTAACACGGTCAAGCCCGAGGACCGCATAGTGCTGACGGTCACCCGTCACCAGGAGGTCTTTGTTGAAAAGGAACGGGTGAACGTCGCAAGGCTGAAAGAGGTGCTCGACGCTATTCGTAAAACCAAGCCGCTCATCAACGTGTACCTTAGGGCGGATAAGGACGCGCCCTACGGTGCGGTAGTGCAAGTGATGGATGTTGTGAAACGGGCGGGTATTGACCGACTCGGGATGGTGACCGAAGCCGCATCCGGGAGCGAGACTGGTAAATGAGGCTGCTTTCCGGGAAGAGGATCGGGCAGTCAGGCTATGAACTGACGCTTGCCATCTTCTTTTCTTTCTTCATTCACGCTGCAATTGTCGCCGCCGCGCTGTTCCTCTATACTGCAGCGACCCCAAAAATGTCGGTGCCTCCCTACTATAGCGTGAAGCTTGTAAGACTGTCGGCGGAGGTCGCGCCGACACCGGTCCAGCATCCTGCTCCGCTTGTCCCGCCAACACCAGCGGCAGAAAGGAAGGCAGAGCCGAAAAAGGCTCCCTCGCTTCCGCAACCTGCGCTGCTTTCTCCGCCATCACCGGCGGAGGAAGGAAAGGCAGAGCCGAAAACGGCAACCAAGGCAGCTCTCAAGGCGGCAAGGACAACAGCAAAAAGCAGTGCGATGCCCGAGTTTTCCGACCATAGACAAAAATCGAAACCCGAAGAAACAAAACCATCAGAATCGTCCGAAGGGCAGACGCAGAAGGCAACCGGGGGGCCCCCAGGTGTTGCAGTAACGACACCTCAGGAGGAATTTACTAAATTTTCATGGTATGTAGCCAGTGTCCGCGATAAGATAGGACAGAACTGGAGACCGCCGATGGATTCAAAGGATGCGAAGGCGAGGGTCATATTTGAAATTAATAGATCAGGCTGGGTATTAGGTGTGAGCATCGACACGGATCACTCAAGTGGTGCAACGATCTTTATGCAGGCGGCGATACGGGCGATTCAGTCTTCGAACCCCTTTCCGCCATTGCCGGAAGATTTCGGAAAGCAGACATTGGAGTTCAGCGTCGATCTGATGGCGAAATAACGATCGGTCAAGGTGCGCTGGTCAGGCATACGTGTGACCTGGACTTGGATTTTCCTGGTGGGCACGCCAGCGACCTCTGATCCTTAATCATTCTCATGATGAAAAGTCTCACAACGTGCATACTCATCTGCGTTCTCACGGGCGCACCAGTGTCTGCTCAGTACTACCTCGGAGTCGTTCAGGGAGAAAGCAAGAAGATTCCTATCACGGTGCTCGATGTGTACGATGATATAGGCTCGTCGACGCTTCGCGCCCTGGCCCTCGATGTGTTACAGGCCGATCTGCGCCGTTCCCAGATATTTGATGTCATGGACCCGAAAAAGCTGGATCTGGTCTACGATGGTAAAATCGAGCCGCCCCTGGATGTGATCAAGCGAGGCGGTACGTTCGGCTTGACCGGTGTGATCTGGGTCAAACTGCTCAGAAAAGGCGGGGACCTCGTGCTGCAGGGTATGATCTTTGACGCCACATCGGGAACGCGCATCTCGAATAAGGAGTATTTTGGCAACGAAGGAACTTTCCGGCGCATGGTCCATACCTTCGCCGACGAAATCGTTTTCCGGTACACGGGTGAGCGTGGCATAGCACGGACCCGTATTGCCTACGTGTCCGACAAGACTCGATTCAAGGAACTGTACACCATGGACTACGACGGCCAGAACCCGATACGGATCACGGCGGACCGCTCCATCTGTCTGTCACCGGCCTGGAGCCCCAACGGCAAGGTACTCTCCTACGTATCCTACCGCGACAAGAACCCCGATCTTTATGGGCTTGACATGGATACCGGCAAGCGCTGGAAAATGTCCGGGAGCGAAGGCCTGAACATCTCCCCATCGTGGTCGCCGGACGGGAAACGTCTTGCGTTGGCCCTGACCAAGGATAGCGGCACGGAAATCTACACCATGAGCCGTAATGGGAACGACCTGGAGCGGCTCACCTACGGGGCGTTCGACAATGTTTCTCCTTCATGGGCGCCGAACGGAAGGGAAATCGCCCTTACGTCGGGCAGGGCAGGAACACCGCAGGTGTTCATCATGGGATCCGATGGGACCGATGTCCGCAGGATCACGTTTGAAGGAAGCTACAATGCGTCTCCGAACTGGTCACCGCATGGAGACCGGATCGTGTTCGTAACGCAAATCCGGGGCTTATTCAAAATAGCGACCGTGAACCCTGACGGGGCGGATTATCGCGTCCTTACGAGCGGGCCGGGCAGCGATGAAAATCCTTGCTGGTCGCCCTCGGGGAGGCAAATCCTCTTTAGCTCGAACCGCGAAGGGAAATTCAACCTCTATATCATGAATGCGGATGGCAGCGACGTCGAACGTATTACGCCGAACGATGCCAATTACACATCGCCGGCCTGGTCGCCCTAGCTCGCGAGAGCAATCAAATATTCGCCTCCATCCCTGACATTTTCGTCCTCGCCTCAGGTACATTCCGTGCTTCACCATACTGCCCCCACGTCCCTGCTGATTACCCCCCTGGCGCGCTATGCTATACTTATGATAAGAGGACCAAACGAGCGAAAGGAGGTTGATTCGTGCCACATGCCGGTCTCATGGATGAAAAAAGCCTCGGTCCCGTGAAAGGACCGCTCCAGCGCGCCCGGCTTCATATCCGAGGCGGAAAACGCAGGCTGAGGGAAGGGAAGATCGCCGCCGGGATCGTGACGCTCTATGATGCACTTGAGGCCGCGATGGTCGCTTATGCCGAAGACTCAAAACGACGTTCTCACCTTGTGCTACGGAACGGTGATAACCTGAATGATGAAAAGATACTGTATGCGGTCCTGGTCCGCTCGCACGTGCTGGACGGGACGTTCGATTTTGAAGCGTTTAACCGGCTTCTGGAAACCGCGCTGAACCAAGAACTCCCGGAATATGATTACCGGGAACTCCTTGCAGGCCTCGAGGCGATCATGGTCCGGCTCGGTGTCATGCCGTTCGAAGAAGCCTCACTCCCCCCTGAGGACCCGGAGACCTATTAAATTACTGACGCAAACATACAAGGAGAGCCGCAGAGACTCCAAGGCGCAGAAACGATCAAATGTGCAAGGTCGTGAAGGGGAAAATCCAAGGCATGATCGTTACCAACGGCATTGCGTCCTCCCGCCTCTGCAACGAGAAACGATGAGATTTGGTCTCATCCTCAGCGTCTTCATGGCAGATCATTATGAACAGACTCGAACATGAACATTCCCCCTACCTCCGGCACGCAGCCCTTCAGAAGATCGACTGGTATGCCTGGTCCGAGGAGGCCTTTGAGAAAGCAAGGTGTGAAGACAAGCCCGTTTTCCTGAGCACCGGCGCGGTTTGGTGCCACTGGTGCCACGTGATGGCGAAGGAATCATTCGAAGACGAGGAGACCGCGCAACTTCTGAATGCGCTCTTCATCAACATCAAACTCGACCGCGACGAGCGACCCGACATCGACCGAAGGTATCAGCAGGCGGTCGCTGCCATGGGCGGAGGAAACGGATGGCCGCTCTCGGTGTTCTTGACCGCGGACAAAAAACCGTTCTACGGAGGTACCTATTTCCCGCCCGAAGACAGACAGGGAAGGCCGGGATTCAGGAAAGTACTTATAGCGGTGAGTAATTTTTACAAAACCAAGCAGGCGGATGCAACGGCATTCTCCCTCCGGGTCATGGACACGCTAAAGATACAAGCCCTTGAGCCGTCTGCGATCAGCGAGACAATGGTCAGCGAGGCAGAGAGCGCACTGCTCTCCCAATTCGATCGTGAGCACGGCGGGTTCGGGATAGCCCCCAAATTCCCTATGCCCGGAGCTCTCGAGTTTTTGATACGGAGGTCCCGTGTGCAGAAGGATCCTGTGACGGCCAGGGCCGCACGCAGCATGCTCGATGCCATGGCGCGTGGAGGTTTTCACGACCACCTTGGCGGCGGGTTTCACCGGTATTCCACAGACGAGTCGTGGACCATACCGCACTTCGAAAAGATGGCCGATGACAATGCCGGGCTTCTTAGGAATTACACTGATGCCTTCGCGGTTTTCGGAGACGACCGGTATCGCGATATCGCAAGGGACATCATCGTTTTTACCCGTGAGGTGCTGTCCGATCCGCGCGGCGGCTTCTATGCAAGCCAGGACGCCGACGTGACGCCTGATGACGAAGGAGGATACTTTACCTGGACCGATGAAGATTTGAGGTCGGCTCTTGGTCCGGAGGAGTATGACGTACTGTCCGGTTATTTACTGCACGAAAAGGGGAGTATGCAGCATGATCCGGCAAAGAAGGTTGTATTCGAGGAACAACCCCTTGAGGAGATTGCAAAAGGTCTCGGGAAGATCGTTGAGGACGCGCATCGTATTCTTGTGAGCGGCAAGAAAAAAATGCTTTCAGCCAGGTCAAGGCGTGTGATGCCCTTTATTGATCGGACCCTCTATACATCCCTCAACGGCATGCTCATCGCCGCCTACTTCCATGCCTTTAATGTATTCGGCGACGAAGAAGCCAAGGCCTTCGGCGTGATGAGCCTTGAGCGAATCTTGAACGACCGGCTCATCGATCAAGCGCTGATGCACGCAGAGAACATTCCGGCTGGACTCGACGATTATGTTCACATCATCGACGCGCTCGTTACCGGCTACGAAGCAACGGCCTCGCGGCGCTATCTTCTCCTTGCTGATGAACTCATGGCACTCTGCATCACGAAGTTCTTCGACCCCGGTGAAGGTGGCTTCTTCGATACGGAAAACGAGGTGCTGGACACGCGGTTTAAAAAAATTGAGGACACTCCTCATCCCTCAGCGAACGCCCTGGCCGTTCTTCTTCTGCTGAAACTGTCGATCATGACCGGGAACGACGAATATCGGCTCTGTGGCGAACAATCGCTCAGGCTCTTCTCCGGGTTTGCGCGCGAAATAGGTGTGCATGCGGGAGCCTACTTCTGCAGTCTCGATGCGTCATTCCGCATGCTTAAACTCGCTGTTGAAGCAGCGCCGGGGAGTGACCTCGCCGCCACTGCCCGCGCTCTCACAGGGAAATTGTATGCAGCGATCGTTTACGGGGACGATAATGACCGCGTTATCCCCTGCAGCAACAATATCTGTCTAGAACCCCTCTACAACCCACACGACCTCAACGTGTTGTCGTAAGGACGCTCAGAAACGCCGAAGGATCCCAACGTACTTGCTTTGGCAGAAAAACTCGATAGAATAACGAACGCAGGGAACGGGTGAACGATGATGACCAAAGAAGACTTTCTGAATGCTTTTCCAACATTCCGAGACAGACTCCAAAATCTCGTGCCCGCAATGATCGCGGCCGGCTGTTAGCAGTCGATTCCCCGTGATGCCCGAATCTACGCCGAAGGAGATTCCTGCTCATCCATCGCATTTATCCTGGCAGGCGAGATCCGGGTCTATAAGATCGGGAAAACAGGCAGGGAGATTACACTGTACGAAATTGGTCCCGGCGAGACTTGTATCCTGAATGCCTCTTGCATTCTCTCTCATACGTCCTCTCCGGCAGATGCGGTAGCCGTCTCAGATGTAAACTTGCTTCTTGTGCCTTCTTCCGATTTTAAAAAGTTCGTCATAGAGAATGCGGAGATGTGGGCCTTCGTATTTACGCTTCTCAGCCAACGGCTTGCGGGAGTCATCGAACTCGTCGAAGAAGTGGCGTTCGGCAGAATGGACCAGCGGCTCATGGATTATCTCATCGGCAAGTCTAAGGACCGCTGCCTCGAGACGACCCACCAAAAGATCGCCAATGACCTTGGCACCTCCCGCGAAGTGATCAGCCGCCTGCTCAAGGATTTTGAACGAAAGCAGCAGGTCAAGCTCTCCCGGATTTCGATAACTCTCTTGAAACCATGAACCATGGGCCTGTCGTCCCTCTCTGTGACAAAGTCACAGACATCAATCCTTTGATCTGGTATGGTGCCGTGCAGGAAACGGCTTGGTGACCGTGCTGGCCGGCTCATGCCGAAATCAAGGAGGAACAGATTATGCAGAAAAATGTCGGTTCATGGGAAAGAACATTCAGGATCGTTGCGGGTTTATTCATCATTTCCTTCGCTTTTGTGGGGCCGAAAACCAATCGGGCTTACCTCGGAATCGCGCTTCTTGCCTCGGGTGTCATAGGCTGGTGCCCGCCCTCTGCACTCTCGGCATAAAGACCTGTAGGAAGTGCCAGTAGCAGTGTGCTTCCCGCCTTCATACGAAAAGGCGGGAAGTGCAATAAAAAACTCACCCGCAAGAAACAATGCCACACAAGCGCCGCGATACAGTATCCCCGCCACATACTCATGATGATGAGCGGTCCCGCTGAATTATCATACTTTCTGATAAGAGCGAGGCCTTTGACTCCCAATATCCCTCTGTCGTTGAAGAGTACATTGAAATTTCGGCTTGACAGCAGAACGTAATCAGGTGTATTGTACTCCGACTAGTGATGTTTTTCGTAAGCTAAAAGCCCCCGATGAGGGGCTTTTTTTACCTGTGCTGCAAAAGCGTGCAGGAGCTTTTGCATCTGCATCCAGAGGGTTATCCCGCCGGAACGAAGCCCGACCCAGACCCCTCAGAAGCTTAGCGTCCATAGGACAGGAGTGCAAGAATGTGCCGGTTGAGTGCAATCACGTCGAGCGACTACATCTCCCCAATGGAAAATATCTACGCGCTCGAGACCATGAAGGAAGGCCATGACGGTTCCGGCCTCGGCCTTATGCTTAAGGACATGGCAGGGCCGTTCGCGGAATTCAAAAAATACCCCACACTATCAGCGATCTGCTCGAACAAAGGCCTCAACATGCTCGAGGCCTACATGAAATCCCAAGGCTTCCATGAAAAGTTTTCGTGGGAGCCGCCGATCAAGAACGTTCCTGGTGTCGAACGCCGGGAGCACTACATCGCCAAGGTCTACGACTATCCCGCTGCGTATCAGGAGCGGAGGAAGTCCGAGCAGGAAGACCTGCTCATGCAAACTCGGCTCACGTTGCGGCTTATGGGTGAACCGGACGGCTCTCTCTTCGTCTTCTCCTTTTATCCGGATGTGCTGACGCTGAAGGAAGTGGGAGATCCCCTCCAACTCGCCGAATTTTTCGGCCTCGAACGGTCCGGACTCAGATCGAAGATCGTCCTTGCCCAGGGAAGGCAAAACACTAATTACGCCATTTATCTCTATGCCTGCCATCCTTTCTTCATACAGGGATATGCAACGATGACGAATGGAGAAAACACGGCGTTTGTACCGATCCGTGAATTTCTCATGGGACGGGGCAACGCGGGTTACATGGGCTACAATTCCGACTCCGAGGTCTTTACTCACATCATGCACTACACGAACCGGTCCCTCGGGTATCCACTCCAATATTATAAGGATGTCATCACGCCCATGAAAGACGCGGAGATCAACCAGCGCTCCGATGCTGACGCGCTCCGACTCCTCAAAAAATCGCTTCGCCCCCTCTGCATTGATGGTCCGAACTGCGTGATCGGGTTCACCCCCGATGGCACGGTCTTTATGGTGCAGGACTCGAAAAAGCTCCGGCCCGGCGTCGTGGGTGGCAAGCCCGGCAAGTTCGCGCTCATGTCTGAGGTCTGCGGCGTTGACAGCGCGCTCCCAGACCGAGACAAGTCAGCGGATATCTTCCCCATGAAGTACGACATGGTGATCATCGCGCCGGGTGCGCGGGAGGCTAAAGTATGGAATCAGCTGCACGGCTAGATAAAAACCATCAGTTATCGCTCAAAGAGCTGCCCTATATTGTCCAATGGCGTGAGGACCGCTGCACCCGCTGCGGACGTTGCACCGCCGTTTGTCCCATGAAGTCCATTGAGGCCACCGTGTACACGCAACGTGTCGTGTCTTCGGTGGGCGCGAACCCCGAACCCCATGTCACGCGCAGGCTTAATCAGGTAGTTCGTCAGGTCACGGAAATCGACCGTTACTGCATCGGCTGCGGGACCTGCTCGCTCGTCTGCCCCACGGACGCCATCTTTCCGGAATACAATTTCCAGCATAAGCTCTACCACTATAAGAACAAGGGCGGCATACCTTTTATGCGTGGTGGACGGAGAAACGATCCATCACTGTCAACGCTGGACAAGCTCAAGTTCACGCGTATTTCGATGCTGACCGACCCGGCCCTGGACGCCGGTCGTCATGAGTTCCGTGTTCGGACTCTGTTGGGCAGGAACCTTCCGGCAGAACAACTCCCGCTCAAGGTCGAAGGCGACAAGCTTCTGATCAGCGATCACACCTTCATCCCACCGGTACGGGAGATCTACCCTATCCGGATAGGCAGCATGTCCATCGGGGCGCTATCACCGCATATGTGGGAAGGTCTTGCGATGGGTGTTGCCTATCTGAACGAGGTTGAGGGGATGCCCGTGGTCATGTGTTCGGGCGAGGGCGGAATGCCCCCGAGCATTCTGAAGTCGCGTTACATCAAATATTTCATCTTGCAGATCGCGTCGGGCTACTTCGGCTGGGACGAAATTATTCGTGCCCTTCCCGATATGACCGAAGATCCGGCAGCCATCGAGATCAAATATGGCCAGGGCGCCAAGCCCGGCGACGGCGGCTTGCTCCAGGCTTATAAGGTTCTCGGCCTGATCGCAAAAATCCGCGGCGTGCCACAGTTCGTCGACCTGGCATCGCCGCCTACACACCAGACCAAATACTCCATCGAAGAAGCTGTTGCGAAGATGATCCAGTCCATGTCCATGGCCTGGGGCTTCCGTGTGCCGGTCTATCCGAAAATCTCAGGCACCAAGACGGCCCGTGCCGTATTGAATAATCTTGCGCGGAACCCCTATGCTGCAGCCCTCTGCATCGACGGGGAGGACGGAGGCACCGGCGCGGCGTACAACGTCTCGATGGATAAGATGGGGCATCCCATCGCATCCAACATCCGCGACTGCTACCTCGATCTCGTGAAACAGGGCAAGCAGAACGAGCTTCCGCTGATCGCCGCAGGCGGCGTGGGCAAAGGCGGCAATCTGGCTGCGAACGCGGCTGCGCTCATCATGCTCGGTGCTTCCGCAGTCGACACCGGCAAGTACATGATGCAAGCAGCAGCAGGCTGTTTCGGCGACGAGTACAATCGCTGCAACGTCTGCAACCTCGGCAAATGTCCACGCGGGATCACGACGCAGGACCCCAAGCTCTACCGGAGGCTCGACCCGGACAAGGTTGCCGAGCGCGTGGTAGAAGTGTTCAAGGCTGCAGACGTGGAACTCAAAAAGATTTTTGCTCCGCTGGGCCGCAGTACAGAACTGCCGATCGGCATGTCCGATGCTTTGGGCGTGAACGACAAGGAAATCGCGGACCGGCTGCAGATCAGCTACGTCTGTTAGAGATGCAGTAGACATGAGAGATCAAACAGGGAACAGGAAAAGGCTTTTCCTGCCGAGTGGTCTCTCCGTTTTGAGGGAACGATGATTATCAAGGGCAATATTGACGGAAAACGAGTCTCCTCGAAAAACCTCGAAGAACAGATCCAAAAAGCCATCAAGGACGGCGCCAAGAAACTCACCATCGTGGCTGACGGCCAGCACGGCATCGGGGGACGTATCTGGCCGCAATATGGCAGGGTGAGTGTCACCATCGAAGGCACCGCCGGCCAGCGCGTGGGCAGCATGGGCATGGACGGGACCGACATCCTGCTGAAGGGTTCGTCCTCGGACGACACTGGCTGGCTTAACTGCGGCGCGACCATCACGGTCCTGGGAGACGTGGCGAACGGCGCGCATAACGCAGGAGCCCAGGGCAAGCTCTATGTCCAGGGCGGCGGTGGAGCGCGCTGCGACACCATGACGAAGAAGAACCCGCGCTTTTCGGACCTGGAGTCATGGTATTTCCGCGGCGTAGGTGACTCCTTTGCCGAGTTCAAGGCGGGCGGCATAGCCGTGGTCTGCGGCGTCAATCCCCGCGACCCAGAAAACATTCTGGGCTACCGTCCCTGCGTGGGCATGGTGGGCGGCACAATCTATTTCAGGGGGCCGATCAAAGAATACAGTAAAAATGATGTGAAGCTCATGGACCTTTCGGAGCAGGACTGGGAATGGCTCACCACGAACATGAAGCTTTACCTCGCGGCCATTGACCGTAGTTCATACTATGAAGAATTGACAAAAGATATTATTAGCTGGAAGAAGCTTATGGCCATTACGCCGGCCGAGAAGGCAAAGGTAAAGGGCAGACTCAAGATGGGGCTCACCGAGTATCGTACGAATGTATGGGAAAAAGAAGTGGGTGTGGGCGGCATGTTCGGCGCGTATCTTACCCACGAGCGCTCCGTGCTTCCTTACATAACAACTGGTGAAGAACGTCGGTGGAAGCCGATGTGGAAGAACGACAAGTACCTTCCGCCCTGCGCCTATGCCTGCCCATCGCGCATCCCGTCGCATAAGCGCGCTTCTCTCATAAGACAGGGGAGAACAGCTGAAGCGCTCAGTCTTGTGTTGCAGTACAGCCCGCTCCCGGCAACAGTCTGCGGGACCATTTGTCCGAACCTCTGCATGACCGACTGCACGCGTGGCAGGGTTGATGAGCCGTTAAACATTAAAGAATACGGCACCGCTGCGCTGAACTTAAAAGCACCGAAGAAAGCGAAGTCAACGGGCAACAAGATTGCGGTGATCGGTGGCGGACCGGGCGGCCTCTCGGCAGCATGGCAGCTCGGCCTCAAGGGCCACAGTGTAGACCTTTATGAAGCATCGCCAAAGATCGGCGGGAAGATAGAGATGTGCATCCCCCGCGAACGTTTGCCCAAGAAGATCCTGGACAAGGAACTTGCGCGTTTTGCCGAGGTTGGCGTGAACGTCCAGACCAGGGTCAAGGTTGACAAATCGAAATTCGAGAATATCTACAAGAACCACGATGTGGTAGTCATCGCCGTGGGCGCCCAGGAAGGGCGTGTGATTCCTTTTCCGGGACACGAGGACGTGGTTAAAGGCATCGATTACCTGAAGGAGATCAATTTCGGGAAACCCCGGAGCGTAAAGGGAAAGAAGGTCGTCGTGATTGGCGCCGGCAATGTGGGCATGGACATCGCGTGCCAGGCGTGGGACCACGGCGCTTCACTCGTCACGTGCGTTGACATCCAAAAGCCGGCTGCATTCGGCAAAGAAATGGAGCTTGCTTCGTTAAAGGGCACGCAAGTCCTCTTCCCGAAGGTGACCGAAAAATACGATGCCAAGGCCAAAAAAATCTTTTTTAAGGATGGCAGTTCGCTCGACGCGGACATGGTGATCGTCTCTATCGGCGATAAACCAGTGCTTGATTTCCTGCCGACATCGATCAGCACCGACCGAGGCTACATCACGGTCGACGATCTCGGCCAGACCTCTGACATGAAGGTCTTTGCTATCGGTGACGCAACCAAGCCCGGTCTCGTGACCAACGCCATCGGAGCGGGCAAGGTCACTGCGGACAAGATCCATTCTCTTCTCATGAACACCGATTACGTGCCCGAAGAGCGACGCATGATCCCCTACGAGAGGATCAAAACCGAATATTATGAAGTATGCAGGCTTAGCGATATAAAATTTTCACCGAAGAAGGAAGCCGACCGCTGTATGTCCTGCGGCTCCTGCAGGGACTGCGGCATGTGCGAACAGTCGTGCTACTACGGCGCCATCTCAAGAAGGAAACTCCCGAACAAGTCTTTCGAATACGTTGTCAACGAATCGAAGTGCATCGGCTGCGGCTTCTGCGCCGGCATCTGTCCCTGCGGAGTGTGGGAGATGGTGGAAAACGTATAGCGGCACTTCGACCGCAGATGCCCAGGATAAAACGCTTAACGGATGCGAAGCCTTTTGCCAGAGAACTGGTAAAAGGCTTTTTTGTGGGAATGAGGTTACCCGGGTTTCCCTCACCGGGAGCAGCCGTTCCCTTCATCCTTTAGCGGCCGCAGTGGCGCAGTAAATTACGATGTCCCTATCGATAAGGGCCGCGGGGTGTTGACGTAATGATTCTTTGGGCGCGGTAGCAGTCGTCGGTCGTGTAGAGATTTCCGGACACTCTTCCCTCTCGTGAGTTGACTTTTAAAAAAATTGATGTGCGAGGAATGTTTTGCGATCAGCTTCTGCACCACTGGATTTGCAGGGGTACTAAACAGTTGAGATATTTATTGTCTAATATTATATAATGTGCTATAATATTAGGCATATGAAGCTCAGCGACTGGGCAAAAAAGCAAGGAATAAGCTATCAGGCCGCATGGAAGTGGTGGAGAGACGGAAAAC
>DASPQB010000132.1:0-8755 GCA_035625205.1 Nitrospirota bacterium
GGTTGGGAATGCCTTGAGCCGCCATAAGAATGATGCGAGCTCGATTGACCAGGCTGTGGGATAGGGACCGTGAATTGGCAAGCGATTTCAAATGTTCATTTTCCTCTCCAGAAAGTATAATTGGTGTTTTCGGTCGGCCTGTTCTCATCGATTTTCTCCTTTTCATAGAGCACAATCCATGATAGCATAGGCCGATTAATTATTCAACTTATTTATGAGACATAACACTAGTTTGGACAATATGATGATGGCTATTGATAATTCGGATAAATCAAGTACCGTAACTTCAAACTCTACAAGATTCCAATGAACAAAAAACTACTTCCTGTTGCTCGGAGAACTAAACAGATCTATCTTCATAAGAATAGATCATGTATGTTTTGGATTTAAGTCAATAATTAATCTCTTGACACTACCCGATAGCCATGGTATAAACACCATATTGAAAATGGTATTCAATATCAATTATGCGAAAAACAGCCGTTGAACTCCTCGCGAAGTATCTCGCGGGCCAAGGCCTCAGATCAACCACACAACGCGATAAGATTCTCCAAATATTTATCAATGCAGGTCGCCATGTGAGTGCGGAAGAATTATACATGCGCGTTATGAAAGCGCATCCTGGCATTGGCTACGCGACCGTCTACCGGACCCTTAAACTGTTTGCGGCGGCCGGGCTTGCAGATGAACGTCGTTTCGAGGATGGATTTACACGCTATGAATACAAGGCCTCGAGCAATCATCACGATCATCTGATCTGCACAAAATGCGGCTTGATCCTAGAGTTTGAAAACCAACGTATCGAAGTACTCCAGCAGGATGTCGCCAAAAAAAACCACTTCAAAGTGCAGAACCACAAACTTGAGTTGTATGGCTTGTGTGAAGCGTGCCAGGGGAAAAAGATACAAGCTGGAAATAAAGATACAAAAAACAGAAAATAATCGCCCCTTTTCGAAAGTGAGTGTTTATCAGTATGCATAGCCATGGTTCCCGTGAGGGGGAACAACACAGAGACTCTAATTTAAACAAAGTACTCCTGATCGGCAACCCGAACGTAGGGAAAAGTGCGCTGTTCGGTCTCCTTACGGGAAAGTATGTAACTGTGTCGAACTATCCCGGCACGACCGTCGAAGTAACTTACGGCAATGCGATGTTAAATAAGACCCGTTCAATCGTTATCGATACACCAGGCGTCAATAGTCTAGTGCCTATGTCCGAAGACGAAAAGGTCACCCGTGATATCCTTCTGACGGACAAGGCAGGCGTCGTTGTCCAGGTGGCCGATACAAAGAACCTAAGACGTGGGCTCCTTATCACTATACAACTTGCAGAAATGGACATTCCCTTCCTTCTCGATCTCAATATGGACGATGAGGCCAAAAGCCGCGGGATTTTCATCGACCAGAACCTACTTTCCCGGTTACTGGGCATCGAAGTGATTAAGACAGTCGCCATCAGGAAAAGCGGAATCGATAAATTATTAAAGGGGATCCAACACCCTCGCCCGTCGGGGATCGATGTCCGCTATGACGATGCCATAGAGGGAGGAATACGGGACATCGTGGCGCTTCTTCCCGAGGCATATATCTCCCGACGTGCTCTTGCGCTCATGATTCTCGCGGGCGATGAAAGCCTCATAGGATGGCTTCACGCCAATTTGCAAGATCAGGTAATCTCCCAGATCGAAAAGATCCGTCAGGGGGTTCAGCAGAAGTTTAACAACTCACTTGGGTATCTGATCAATCATCGCAGAATGAAAAAGGCGGATGAGATCCTTGCTCAGGTAATGAGTCGCCACGAGACAGGCAGGAGTTCCACAATCGCATTCCTTCTCGGGAAATGGTCCATGCATCCTGTTTACGGCATCCCGATCCTGCTCGCCGTGCTGTATGCAGTCTATCAATTTGTGGGGGTATTCGGGGCAGGAACCGTGGTCAATTTTCTTGAAAAAACCATTTTCGGAGAATATCTGAATCCGTGGGCCACGAAGATTGTGCAATTTATTCTACCCGTACGCTTTTTGCAGGAACTCATCATCGGTGAATACGGTATCGTGACCATGGCTTTTACCTACGCTATTGCCATCGTGCTGCCTATTGTTGGATTTTTCTTTTTTGCTTTCGGGATACTAGAAGATTCCGGTTACCTGCCGAGACTCGCAGTTATGGTCAATAAAGTATTCAAAATTATGGGTCTCAACGGAAAGGCCGTTCTGCCGATGATCCTCGGTCTTGGGTGCGACACGATGGCAACGCTCACGACACGGATACTCGAGACTAAGAAAGAGCGACTCCTCGTAACGTTCCTGCTCGCTCTCGGCGTTCCCTGTTCAGCACAACTCGGCGTGGTGCTGGGTATGGTGTCAGGCATTTCGGGGCTCGCGACAAGCATATGGCTCGGGACGATGGTCTGTGTCCTGTTCCTCGTTGGATATCTCGCATCGAAGTTACTGCCTGGCGAACCATCGGACTTCGTTCTCGAACTACCTCCGATCCGGATCCCACAATTGACCAACATCCTCATCAAGACCATGGCGCGGGTACAGTGGTATTTAAAAGAGGCGGTTCCGCTTTTTGTGCTTGGCACGCTCATTCTCTTTACTGCAGATAAACTAGGAGTGTTGCTGCTAATTCAAAAGATGGCCGACCCCGTAGTCGTCGGTTTTCTAGGATTACCGAGCAAGGCCGCGGAAGCGCTAGTCATCGGATTCCTACGACGGGATTACGGTGCAGCCGGTCTTTTCATGCTGGCCAAAGGCGGCATGCTTGACCCTATTCAAACGGTTGTAAGCCTCGTTGTGGTTACGCTCTTCGTTCCTTGTATCGCTAATTTTTTTGTAATGATAAAGGAACAGGGGATTAGAGCTGCACTATATATGGTGGCGTTTATATTCCCCTTCGCTTTTGCAGTCGGCGGGGCAATAAACTGGCTGCTGAGGTCGATGAAGGTCGCTCTGTAATAGTGCAGGATCTTGTCAGGTTAGAATTAAAATGAAATAAACGCGCCTGTCGCGTAGTTAAGGAGGCAGCATGTCAGAACAAGTACGGGCGAGCACTGTTGAGGGGACGGCTGGCCATCCGGCATTGTGCGTATTGCCGGAAATTGAAAAAGAAGACGAACTATTTGAAATCATTTGGACTTTAAGGGAAGAGGGGAATCTAACTTTTGACCAGATAGTGCAAAGCTGTACATTAAAAGACTGTAAAAACATCCTGAAGGACTTGTCCAAGAACGGATGGATCAATATCAATGACCAGGTGGTCGAGTTGCTACCGAAAGGTGAGAAAAGGGCACAAGAACTGGTTCGGCGTCATCGCTTATCTCTCCGGTTGTTTTATGATCTCTTTTTGCTGGACGGTGCAGAGGCCGAAGCGTGCAAGTTTGAACATATCTTGTCGCCTGAAGTAACTGACAGCGTGTGCACATTGCTCGGCCATCCCCCGAATTCTCCGGACGGCAAGCCAATCCCCCGCGGTGCATGCTGTGCACTGTTTCGACAGGAAATGAAACCGCTTGTTGCCCCCCTCGCCGATCTCATGCCTGGAGAGCAGGCCAAGATTGTATTTATCACTCCCGAATCTCACTCGCGCCTCGATCGATTGTCGGCAATGGGTGTTGTTCCCGGCAGCGTGGTCAAGCTCCATCAGAAGCGGCCATCCTATGTATTGCAGCTCGGCGAGACCATGATTGCCGTTGATCGGGACATTACGAAAGAGATTTTTGTTAAAAAAATTTAACCTCACTTTTATCTAAAATACGTTTTTTGTCGGCTGCATTTTATGGCATGCTGAATAACTCTTTATCTGAGAGAACGCCAACATATTATAAAAGCATCTCTTTTTAGATGTGTTAGCCGCATCACTGAGTAAAAACCGTGGGCACTCGCGAGTTAAGGCGTTTTAAACAACGACGCCCCTTGAAATAATTATTATATTCCCCAATCCGGTTGGCGTCTTCGTTCTTTGTTGTTTGTGCGAGGCCTCGTTAGGGTGTCTCGTGACATGGAACTTGTCATAGAGAATGGCCGCATACGGTGCTTTCTCACGTCTGGATTTATTAAATGGTTGCCACCTGTCTTTTACAGCAGTTCAATTCCTAATTTGACACGCACCAGATTTTATGATTAAATAGAAGACCATGAGTACTAATTGTTTGGAGTTGTCCGTCACTGATATCCTGTTTCTGATCGGGGTACGGGCTCGCACGGGAGAACTTGTGATGGAATCGGGGAACAATATTGGAACGATTCTCTTTCATCAAGGGAAGATTCTCCAGGCACTATCTCCTTACTCCCGGACAATCGGAGATCTGCTGGTGGATGACGGGGTAATCACAGAGGGAGATTTGTTTGATACATTGAAATTGCAAAAAATGAACTCCGACGTCCCGCTTGGGGCGCTTCTGTTAAAGACGGGAAAGGTATCATTTGAAATTGTCGAAATGATGGTACACGAACAGATCAGGAAAGCGGTAAAAGAGTTTCAGTCCTGGGAAAATCTGAATTTCAGTTTTACGCATAAGGATATCAAACCCTTCGACCGCATCTATTTACCGCTTCAGGAGTTTATCCAGCCTGAAACCATTAACGCAGCTAAGGCATTCCTTGCAGGCGAGCCTCCGGCATCTACCATGTCCTCTTCCGAGGCTTCTACGACTACCTCGCATTAACTCTGACATCATTCTACTCTCCGTTACGTGTAACGCCTGAGGACGGTGTATGAAGGGCTTTTCTCAGTAATTCTCTCGCCTGATTGAACATCAGCACATAGTCTTCGCTTCGATAATCAGGGTATGTGTAGTCCATGGGGATAAAACGCCGCTCACGCGTACTATACCGAAGTGTTACCTCGGCATAGATGTCCGAACCGATGTATACTCGGTGTGAAAAATCTTTTGTCGTAGCGAGAACAACCTTCGCCTCTGTTAAGTAACCGGGATCAATGTTAATCCTACGCTGTAGTGTGCCGGCACCGGGCACTGCAAAAGTATTTTCCAAGGTATTGGCATACTGTTTGATCGCGGGAAGCACGGCCGGATCGATGAGCCGTTCACAGAAAATAAATTTTCTAAGAATGCCTGTCCCCATTTCCGTGCGGTAATAATTGGTCATGTTCCAAGAACGGGTTTCGCTTCGGTAATCGAGGGGGCCATATTCCCTGCTCAGGATATCAATACATGTATCGAAGAGAGGAGGTTCCGGAGTAAGCATTCCGAAAAACAGCTTGACAGGTAGTGGATGATGTGACTTTCCCATATTATTCGCAAGGACAGGTACTGTTAATCAGAACAATGCCTCATCATACCAGTCGGGCCAGTGAGGGCAAGCTCCCATACTACTTCATTACCATTGTCCAATTCCTGCGCTTCGAAGATTCTGAACCTCTGGAGGAAACCGTGTATCCGCAGCGTGTATGCGACACCCGTCACAGGCGGTTCAGGTCATGATCTGGGTCTAACTATATCTGATCGGCCTCGGAAAGGGCAGCGTGTTTGCCATTCTGTGCTACGGGATTGGGTTTAAAGTGTTTGCCTGAGCAACACCGCATCTCATGGCGCAGACTGCCCGAAGTCCTCTATGACGCCACTGTTTCGAATAACATAGAGTTGTCTCATATTCTGAATGCGGTGCAGTTTTTAAGTAATGCTCATAACCGTTTTGTCATGTGCACCGCCGGGAGCCGTCGCCAAAGCGTAGATGGTTCCTGGGGAAGGGCCGTAAATTCGAATTTTCTCCCGTATTAAGTACTCATGGATGCTCGTACCTAACTTAGGTAAAGTGAGGCGATCTTGGTGTCTATCGCAACTGAAAAGACAGCATCGATTATAGATGACGTGCCGCCATTATAACACAATCATTGTTAAAATTTTACTGGAGTTATGAATTCTGGAAGGGGAATGTGCAGGGTGAATGATGTTCTTGTGGAGTGAACCAAGGTCTGAGATTCTGCCAGGTTTCGGTTGTTAATCAACTAGCGTGATAGATTAGTTAATCTTAATAGGCATCATTATTTTCACTAAACACTGGTGCTATGGTTAAGAAGCTATATAACCCTGGAGGATCGAAATGTATCGGAATTGTTCCCCTACCTCCGTCAGTAATTATTTTTAGCTTTTTTAAAAAGATTGCATGCCAGTTTGCACGGCCTATTACTCTGCATCTCGTCGTACTAATCCACAGGCATCAGTGAACCATCGTTAACATGCTGTGCAGTGTTTCTTTTGAGTTGAACGCCCTCAGACGAGGCATGGCAACTAGTAGACATTTGACAGACGTGGTATGTTGTATAACTACATTGAATTATATATAACGTGACTCATCGAAAACTGATTTGTAGCGTCTGACACGTTATTTCGCTTCTATCTATGTGAAGCTATGGTGACAACTTGAATTTTATAAAGGAGAAAAAGTTGCCCTTACCTTGCAGTTCAACTTCGAGGAGTACCAGAATAATCTTTACTGATCAAATATTTTTTTGATATAATCCTCGCAGAATTTGGATTTGACCTCCAGCGTGTTCGGTGATTTTTTTGTAATCTGTTACGAGAACAACGAGGAGCGTCATTAACCTAGAATGTATAGGATGTATGATGCACTAGACGAGGAGATGGACTGACGCAGACTCGCTTCGGTCGTTTTCACCTGCAGTAACCTGAACCCTGAAGGTAACCGACAGAATGCTTGGCGCCAACCTTGATTCCTAAGCACAGGTTTCCCGAAACAAAGCTAGTGGAAAAAAAACAACGTGATGAAAAAGGAGCGCGAGATGGCCTCTACGGAAGAAAAGAAGAAAATGCTTGGCGAAATGCTGATCGCCGACGGGCTGATCCATGACGAACAACTCAAAAAGGCTCTCGATGAGCAAAAACGAAGGGGCGGTAAAATCGGCGAGATTCTGGTCGACCTTGGGTTCCTCAGCGAGCGTCATATTGCCACTTTTCTCGCCAGGCAGCTCAACATCCCCTTTGTCGAACTCGATAGTCAACTAATCGATGCCACGAGCGTACAGATACTTCCGGGAGACATGGCGAGACGTCTTGTCGCACTTCCCTTATATAGGGATAAAGAAGCCCTCGTGGTAGCCATGACAGATCCACAGAATATTTTTGGATTCGACGATATCCGTAAAGCGACTGGCCGGGAAATACGACCGGTTGTGGCAACCAGGTCCGATATATTGAGGGCCATCGACCGCTACTTCGGTATGAAACAGACCATTGAGGCGGCAGCGACAGATTTTGAGGATGAACAAAGCGTGGGCCGCGAGGCCGTAGCAATCGCCGGTCCGGCTGCAGAAGATGCTCCCGTCGTAAAACTGGTGAGCATGCTGATCGCCCAGGCTGTTTTGGACCGTGCTAGTGACATCCATATTGACCCAGAAGGGAAGATCGTAAAAGTTCGTTATCGGATTGATGGCGTACTAACTGAAGTAAGGATACTTCCACGCGAGATGCATGCGCCAATCGTCTCTCGTATCAAGATTCTGGCGGGCATGGATATCGCTGAAAAGCGGGCGCCGCAGGATGGACGGTTTCAAGCACGTGTGACCCACGGCGACTCCGGGCCCGTTGTTACGGCAGTGTTTCATGAGAGAAGCGCTTTACGCTTGGATGACGAAGCTACCGTTGATATCCGTGTCTCGACCCTCCCGGTCATTCAAGGCGAAACCGTGGTAATGCGTATCCTTAACCGATCACATATCATTGTGAACTTGGAAGGGTTAAATTATTCCCCATCTATGTTGGAACGATATAGAAGGCTTATAAGCAGGCCCTATGGCATGATTCTAGTAACGGGGCCGACAGGAAGCGGAAAAACCACGACGCTGTACGCCAGCATCAACTCGATTGACAGAAAAGCAAATAATGTGGTGACGGTCGAAGACCCCGTAGAATATCAGATAATGGGCGTGAACCAGTTGCAGGTGAACCCAAAGGCTGGGGTAACCTTCGCCAATGGACTACGTTCAATTCTGCGACAAGACCCGGATATCATCATGGTCGGAGAAATCAGAGATCGTGAGACCGCTGAAATCGCTATTCAGGCCGCTCTGACCGGGCACTTGGTCTTTGCTACGCTTCATACGAATGATGCAGGAAGCGCCGCTACGCGCCTCATTGACATGGGGGTAGAGCCATTTTTGGTCGCTTCTTCAGTTATCGGCATCCTCGCCCAAAGATTGACGCGGAAGATATGCGACCGCTGCAAAAAACCATACCACGCCACACCTGAAGTGCTCAAGAGCCTCGAAATCACGACTGAAGGTGCGATCTTCTACAAAGGCGAGGGGTGCTCTGCCTGTAAGAACACGGGGTATCGGGAACGGGTTGGGATATTTGAACTTATTGAAATGAATGAGGCCATTAGATCGCTGATTATCGCAAAGGCATCCAGTTTAGCTATCACAACCACTGCAATCAAGGCCGGATTCAAGACGCTGCGGCAGGAGGGATTACTTAAAGTGGTAGCCGGTATCACGTCAGTTGAGGAAGTACTTAGGGTAACGCAAGAAATGGAGGAAGGTTAACAAGCTACAGAATTTCTTCACCCCTTACCCTTCTAATGTCTATCAAGTGCTGACACCTTGCCTGCTGATGTTGTGATCATTTGCTCTCGAGGGGTACTAAACAGTTGAGATATTTATTGTCTAATATTATATAATGTGCTATAATATTAGGCATATGAAGCTCAGCGACTGGGCAAAAAAGCAAGGAATAAGCTATCAGGCCGCATGGAAGTGGTGGAGAGACGGAAAAC
>DASPQB010000133.1:0-4928 GCA_035625205.1 Nitrospirota bacterium
GATTGTTGTGTGCCTTTCCTGCCGGCATTATGTAGCTGTGTTCGATGACAATCAGTGAAATATAGCCGCCTCGGGATTTTTCCTCGTAGTAATCGAGAAGCGCATGGCTTACTTTCCCATCAGGCTCAGCTTTTGCGGTAGCCATCGGCGGCATTACCAGCCGGTTCGCTAAGTTCATCGTACGCACTTTTAAAGGTTTGAGTAGGTATGCCATAGATCAATCGGCCTCCCGGCAGAACCGCCTGACGGTGTATTGAATTCCTGGTTTTCCAACCGCATGATCCATAATGGGAGGGCGGCATCATTGTGAAGCAGGGACACGTGTTAAGAAAATATGAGCCATGCAATGAGAGAACATCAGCAAGGTGGTCGATGCCCTTCCGCCGATTGATGCAGTATCCAGTTACAGTGCGCAGAGGGAACCTAATTGTGCTGCCGTATAGGTTTGTGAGGTCCCACCGCCAATCGAGACTGTTATTCCCCCGTTGTTCAAGAAAGTTGTGATCGCGTTCGAGTTAATCGTTGCGAGCCCTGCCTGTGTTACGCCGTTGGAATCGATCTGGATATCGTTCGTCGTGTCAATTGAGAAAGTACCATCAAAGCACATTTCCGGAGTGGTTGCGACGGTAAACGTACCGTTGATATTAAGATACTCATTGCCATTTCCGGACGCAGCCGTTTTAGAGGTGACTATAAAATTCGTAAAGCTGATCGTCTCGTTATAGTTGACTGTCGAATCGGTATCGGACACATACGTGGTTATCGCTTGAGAACCATTAACGGTCAGGGTGATGACGCGATTGCTTGCGACGTTGCTCGCCGTCGTAGTCGATACAGAGTTGAGCGAAAAATTTGTCAACGTATCGGTATTATGGGTATGAAGGACATAGTCCCATCCCTCAACTGTACCCGATGCGGCGATCGTTTCCGAGGCAGGCGAAGTCGCGTTTGTTGTAAATATCATGGCCAGGTTGGATTGGGACATGTCGATAACCGTTGGTGAGGTAGCTGAGGCAAAATCAGTTACCGTGAAAAGGCCGCCAGAAGATCCGATCGTAAAGATCTCGGCTGTCCCGGATGAGATTTGCATTTCGCCATTGGATAACGTCGAACCATCCAGGCAGGCATTGAAAGTCAGCGTATAAGTCGAAACGCCATCGTAATCCACCGTTAAGCTGTCTACGCTATTCAGGGGAGCCGTTGTCGACATGCCGGTTGCGCAGGAGTACGCAATGGGGAATCCTGTGGCAGAATCCTTTATTGCTTGTGCTTTACGCAGGGCCGGTCTAAAGCTGGCAACAAACTTGCTCGCTGCCGTTGCCTTGACATTTGCACCCGCAAATGCTGTTAGACCCTGCCCCGCAATGCCAACCCCTGACGTCCCGAGAGACGCTAAGTTCGAAAGTTGAGCAGCAGTGCTTAAAACGTTAAGTGCAGATGCTACGCTTTCTGAAGCAGCCTGTGCGCCCTGCGTGTTTGTGAGATTGCCATTACCTCCTTTGCGACCGCATGCCGGAAAGAAAATTGAAAGTCCAAGAACTATCATCGCTATTAATGAAATGAGACCACATGTTTTCATATCATCCCCTTTGTGCAATGCCTAGGCAGCCGCTCTTCGGTGGACGAGCAGGTCATACCTCCTGTGCTCATCCTTGCTTCGCCTGAAGTTTCCCGATTCATTACCATGCTACCATACATCTTTAGTGCAGTGCAAACTTAATGCACAAGGTGAGTATGGATGGCCATGGAAAATTGGTCAGAGGAGCCTATCTGTCCCCGGCTGTCCGTAGCCTGGTGCAAGGGCGCGAGAAGCGTCACATGCGCTCTGGGTGTTGCGAAGCGTGACCTTTCCGAGCCCGCGCTATCCCTGCGCTATCCATTTGCTCGAAGCCAGCCTGAATTTGCGCGTGGTCGAGGGGCAGAGAGGCTGCAATCGGCTTGAGACCACCATGATGTGACTCCACCTGATGACCGACGGCCACGTCGACTCCCTCAAATTTGTCGGCCAGCTCATCGGTGATCCCCAGTACGAAGGTATTCGTAGCGCAGAAGCGATTCCGGATCAATAGGTTTAGAAATAGAGACAACCAGGTGCTTCCAATTCACGGGTATCTTCAAGTGTTATTTGTTTTGTAAAATCCTGGAGGGAGTATATCCGCTTCAGAGGGGCAGTTCAAGCGCAAAAAAAGGAAACGCAGCCGGAAAATCATGCTACAATGCGTTTGACCTTTATTGGAGTGTAATTGCAAGTTTATCTCGAATGGTCTTTCCGGGGTCGAGATAGCGTATCTGAAATCCCCGAAAGCCAGTTTTAATCTGATCCAAGACATTCTTCATCATGGGGGGAAGACCCCGTAGCATTGCTACGGGGTCCCTTACGCGTGGGCTTCAAAGGGGGCACTGGCACTCTCTCATCACCTGCTGGGTCCAATGCCATGCATGTGAAAAGAGCGAAACGAGGTTACTCGTCAACCTACTGCAGATAAGGTCCGACAGGAACTTGCCTTCACAAATATTTAGTCAGCGTGCATCATATGGTGGTGTTCTGAATGTGATTTTTTCATAAGCTCAGCCAGTTTCTTTCGCTGCTCTGCTGTCAACTTCGCCTTAATCTCTTCGCGCGCTTTAATCGCATTCAGTATCATGGCAGTTTTCAGGCCTTCGATCTTTTTTACCTGCGATTCAATGGCGCTCATGTCCACGCTGTCCTTGTGGAGCCGCTCGCGAAGCTCTATTTTTGCGATCTGTATGTCGGCCCGCTTCTGGATCATATCCTTCTTCAGGGTAGTGCGAATCTCGTGTATAGCGGTTTTCTGGGTGTCGGTCAGATCAAGCTGCTTAAACGCTTGCCAGAGATGACCATGCCTGCCGTGGTGAATGCCTGCACTCCCTCTTTCACACCCGTGGCACGGCGCCGGCCCGCTGCAGTGCACCATGGGACCACCATGTTCGTGACCCTCATCGGCATATGCCGTACCGGCCAGTGAAAACTGAGTTGCAACCAATAAACCAAAAGAAAATAAACCCCCAATGACAAAATATCCATACTTCCTTGCTCCCTGCAAACCGACCATTGTTTCTTCCTCCTTCTGAAATTAATGTTGCTACGTAGCGACCGGCTTCTCCATAAGCTTATTTCCCCTATTTCGAAGTCATAGTATAGACACAGACCCGGGGAAAAGGTTTAATCCAGGTATCACGTGAACGAGTTTGCTCTACGAAAGAGAAAAAAAAGCAAGGCATGCCTCTCTTACCCAAAAAAGCCTAAGAACTGCCTTAGCTCCTCTGTGCATGCGTAAATTGTTTCCGATTCTGTTCCATTAAGATTCACTGTTTAGACAGAATATTGCATTTTCGTGCCAACATCCATCAAATAGTTTTTTTTATTTGACATAATCGTGTTGATGAACAAGGAGGTGGCTTTCACGTTCAGGAGGATGATAAGAGGCAGTAGAAAATGTATGTCACTTTTTCTTGCTGCACAACGCTCAGCCATATTCAATCAACGATTTTAGGTTCTGTTTCAGCAAGGCTATGTCAAGGGAGGTAACCTCACGAGAGCGACTTGTTTCTGTGAAACCCAATGCTGTTACATTTGTTGACGGCCCTATAAGTAGGTGTTATAGTTATTCATGCACACGGCTCATAGAAGATCATGGTGGAAAAAGTGCAGCTGCATCGCACGATATTGAAAATAATGTAAATGCTTCCAGTGGGCATTATGACGCTCGTTAACAAATCGCGCTAGGTGAGAGGAGCAAGGCTTATTTTTGAAGTTTGAGACCGCTGCATCTTGCTGAACTGCAGATTTCCCAAGATAATCTGAGTTTGAAATACATGACTACGCGGCATAGAAGTTCATAACGCACCTATTTTTTTATGTCAAACACAAGCGATAAACAATCCCGCGCTCTCTTGCAAAGAATCGCCCGTCAGGCGATGGTCGAGCGGGGGCTGCTTCCTGACTTCTCTCCTCAGGCGCTTTTCGAACTCGATGACCTTAACAGGCCAGCGACGAAAACGGATACGGCAACGCGCGATCTGCGGGAACTACCCTGGTGTTCCATCGATAACGATGACTCACGCGATCTGGACCAATTGACTGTCGCGGAGAACATGCCTGACGGAAGCGTGAAGGTTCTTGTTGCAGTCGCCGATGTCGATGCTCTGGTCAAAAAGGACTCAGCGATCGACGATCACGCAGGCAGGAATACTACATCGGTATATACTGCTGCCAGGATTTTTCCGATGCTGCCGGAAAAGCTTTCGACGGACCTTACCTCCCTCAACTTCGAATCGGAGCGGCTTGCGTTGATCGTTGAATTGATTGTGGGAGCAGAGGGAGCACTGCTGCGTTTCGATGTGTATGAGGCGCTTGTCCGAAATCATGCAAAACTGGCCTACAACAACGTTGCGTCCTGGCTGGAGGGTATTGGCGCAATCCCACCAGGGATCAGAGCAATACCCGGCCTTGACGACAACCTCCGGATTCAGGACCGGGTCGCCCAGCGAATGAAGCGGCTGAGGCATGAGCACGGAGCGCTTACTCTTGAAACCGTAGAGACACGGCTGGTGTTCGATGTTGATGAACTCACGGATCTCCAGGCGGAACGAAAGAACAGGGCTAAAGATATAATCGAGGACTTCATGATCGCAGCAAATGGAGCAACGGCACGTTTTCTCTCCGCCAGGGGGCTGCCGTCGTTCCGGCGCGTGGTACGCACACCGAAACGGTGGGATCGGATCGCGGAACTGGCCGAAGACCATGGCCACATACTACCCGATGCCCCTGACGCAAAAGCGCTGGAAGCGTTCCTCATCCAGGCGAAAGCTGGTGATCCGCTACGGTTTCCCGATCTTTCCCTTGCGATTATTAAGCTGCTTGGCGCTGGTGAATACGTGCTTGATGTATCAGGAGGCAGCACAAG
>DASPQB010000134.1:0-26900 GCA_035625205.1 Nitrospirota bacterium
CGACGTGCCGCTGGACAAGTTCGTCCAGGAACAGCTCAGGACCGATTCCGACCTGGTCTGTCTATCGGCCATGATGACTACCACCATGACAGGCATGAAGAAGGTTATCGATGACCTCCGTACCAAAAACCCCAACGTCAAGATCATGATTGGCGGCGCGCCCGTATCCCAGGACGTTGCCGAAAAGTACGGGGCCGACGGTTATGCCAAGGACGCCACAAACGCGCTCAAGGATGCCATCAATATGATTACTTCTCTCAAGAAGATGAAAGATGAGGTAGAAGCAAAGAAAGCAAAATGAAGTCCGAGCTTCGACATGAGCTTTTGTGCCTGGGCGCCAGGGTATTCGGCGTTGCAGGGCTCCAGGGGCATATGAACGGTGAACTTGCTCACTTGGAAATTGCTGTATCCATAGGCGTGGATCGGCGGCTGAACGAGGATACGCTGAGTCAGCTCATGAAGCTCCAGAAGCATGCGGTCCGGTTCCTGAAATCCCGGGGCTATCGTACGCTCGCCATTCCTCCGGACTCGGACCGGCAAAAAGGGACCTTCATTTCAAAACTCTACAAGCTCTTTACTCACAAGATGGCAGCGACCTCTGCAGGAATCGGGTGGATTGGGAAGAACGGCCTTCTCATCAGCCCTGACTATGGGCCCCGGCTTTCTCTGGTCACCGTGCTGACTGACGCGCCACTCGAGCCCGATGGACCCATGGAACGCAGCCTCTGCGGAGACTGTATGCTCTGCGTACAGTACTGCCCGTCGCAGGCAATTACTGGGGCGGAATGGTCCCGTATCTCTCCCTTCGTTGAACTGGTGAACCTAAGCGCCTGTAGAAGCCACAAGGCGACGAAACGAGCCACTGACGGCAAACCTAACTGCGGACTGTGCATCAATATCTGTCCCTACGGGCGAAAAGAATCAGATTCTCATAATGCGGAAGAGAAAAAACCCGCTCGTGAGCAATGCTAGGAGGGGTCATTCTTGCGCATAGTCTCAGTTTCAAGACGTGTCCATCCGTAATTGCCGGGTTGTGATATATCTCTATCAGGAGGAAGTGAATGATCAAGAAACATAAAGTAATATTCCAGCCATCGGGCAGACGCGGCGAAGTGGAGGAAGGCAAAACCATCCTCGAGGCTGCCCAGGCTCTGGGTGTTGATATCGAAGGGCTCTGCGGAAACAAGAAGGTCTGCGGCAAGTGCAAGGTGAGGATCGAGGAAGGATATTTTGAAAAGGATAACATTGATTCCGGCATGGCTCACCTCTCGCCGCTGACCGAAGCAGAGAAGAAGCACATCACTCACGAGGACGGACCGGGTATCCGTTTGTCCTGTACAGCCGAGGTACACGGCGACGTCAAGGTCTTCGTTCCCGAACGCTCTCGTGCGGGCAAACAAGTTGTACGCAAAGCGGCCAAGGAGCTCACCATCAAGCTCGATCCGGCAGTGAAAAAATATAATATCGAGCTCATAGCACCGACGCTCCATGATATGACGACCGGGGACTGGGAACGTGTGCTCAAGTTTCTCGAGGATGACTACGGACTCAAGGGGCTCACCTTCGATTATATGGTTCTGAAGGACCTCCAGAACGTGCTAAGGAAGGGTGATTGGAAAGCCACGGTCACGGTCTGGATGGACCGGGAGATCATCAAGGTGGAACCGGGGTTCGTTGATGCAAGCTATGGACTTGCGGTCGATATCGGGACTACAACCTGCGTAGGCTACCTCACCGACCTGAATACGGGCAAGGTCGTGAACACAGAGTCCATGATGAATCCCCAGGTTCCCTATGGGGAGGACGTGATGTCGCGCATCACCTACGCCATGAGCAATCCCAGCGGCCTCGACACCATGCAAAAGGCGATAATCCAGGGTCTGAACGAGATCGTCGAGGGAGTCGTCAAGGAAATCAAAAAAGACGGGCCCCATCCCGGCTATATCATTGACGACCTCACCATCGTGTTCAACACCGCCATGCATCATATATTCCTCGGGTTGAACCCCGAGTTCATCGGCCGCTCTCCCTTCATTCCTGCCGTCCAGACCTCTCTTGACATCAAGGCACGCGATTTAGATCTCAGGATCAATCCCGCCGCATACATTCATGTGCTTCCCATCGAAGCAGGTTTCGTAGGAGCGGACAACGTCGGAGTGCTGATCGCTGAGGAACCCTATAACCAGGACGAAAACGTATTGATCATCGACATCGGGACGAACGGCGAGCTGCTTTTAGGAAATCGGAACAAGGTCTGTTCCACCTCCTGTGCAACGGGTCCTGCTTTTGAGGGCGCTCAGATCAAGTTCGGAATGCGCGCCGCACCAGGCGCCATCGAAACCGTCGAGATTGACCCCACCACAAAGGAGCCTCGATACAAGGTCATCGGTAAGGCTGACTGGCATACCCATATCCACCAAGTGAACGCTAAGGGCCTCTGCGGTTCCGCCATCATCCAGGTCGTGGCCGAGATGTTCAAGGCTGGCATAATCGACAAGTCGGGTCGGTTCGTTATGGACCTCCCCACTCAGCGGGTCAGAAAGGATGCAGACGGCAAACCCGAATATGTGCTGGCTTGGGCAGCAGAGACCTCCATCGGCCAGGACATCACTGTTACCCAGAGCGACGTCCGTGCTCTCCAGCTGGCCAAAGGCGCACTCTATACCGGAGCCAAGCTCATGATGAAACGGCTCGGCATTACCACGCTCGACCGGGTGATCCTCGCTGGCGCTTTCGGGAGCCACATTGACCGCGAGGCATCACTTGTGCTCGGGATGTTCCCTGACTGCGCCCTTGACAAAATCTATGCCGTGGGGAATGCAGCTGGCGACGGCTCGAGAATGGCGCTCTTGAACCGGGGCAAGCGTCGCGAGGCCAATGAGCGGGCGCGCTGGGTAGAGTTCCTCGAGATCGCGACTGACCCGGCATTTGAGAAAGAATTCATGCAGGCGATGCATATCCCGCACATGAAAGACAAGTTCCCGAATTTGAAGGAGCTACTCGAAAAATCGAAGAGCATGGTCGCGATAAAAGCATAAACTTGGCACCAGGGGGGCCACGAGGAAGCAACCGGAGAAAATTGTCGAGATTTTTCCGTAATGCTGAATTTTTGTGTCTCGTCCTATTCGTTTTAACTTATGAGCGACGATCCCTTGGTGATAATTTGGTTGCGGGGCGGGAAAGGTATGACGTTCCCCTTCTTCCATGCTCAAGGCCATGAAGGGAAATCTACTATGACGAAGCTCATCATACACTCAGGAGCCTGCGGCTATACTGTCACAATCATAGCGGAAAAGGCCCAGGGCGGCAAGATCTCCCTCACCCTGGATACTGAATGCGAAATGGTAAAAAAAATGCCCGTCGACATCTCTGTCCTTGATCAGTACGTTCCGCTCGCCGGCTTCCTGACCAATCCTGTGTACCAGTCCGCAGCAAAACACTTAAGGCACGGTGCATGTCCCGTGCCTTCCGGTATCCTGAAGGCCATCGAGGTCGAAGCAGGCCTGAACATTCCGAAGGACGTGACCTTTTCGTTCGTAAAAGAATAAGAGGATATTGCTGATCCCCTCTCCCGCGCACGCGCAGGCGATAGGGATGATCACGTATCGGCTATCTTTCCGATATGGTACAATAGGACAAAGGCAGACAACCCAAACGCATGGGAAAACTATTGATACTGGCTGTGTATGCAACATACGCAGCGTTCTGGATACGCTTTTATGCGCACATACTCGTGTGGCGGAGGGCTGTTAGGCAGAATCCTCAGCCTGCGTCAGCTGGCGCTCCATTGGGGGGGAAGGCATGCGCGCTTGCGGTAAGGGATGTACTTTTTTTTAGACGCCTTATCATGGTGAACCCCGCACTCTGGGTCGGTGAGTGGGTTTTTCATGCAAGCTTTCCCCTTGTGCTCGCACGGCATTTGCGTTTTTTTCTAAACCCAATCCCCCCGTTGGTTTGGTATCTCCAAACTCCGGGTTTGATTGCCGGATACCTTCTTCCTCTCTCGCTCCTTTACATCCTGATTATCAGGCTTTGCACAAAACATGAAAAGTACGCTTCTCCGGCTAATATCTTTCTTCTCTGTCTGGTGCTGGTCATCAGCGCTATCGGTTTGCTTATGCAGGCACAGTTTAAACCGGATCTTGTCGACGCGAAACTGTTCATCTATGGAATCATGAGCTTCGCGCCGGCTGCCGTTCCCGGGAGTGTGCTGTTCATGATTCACTTCCTCCTGGTCCTCGTCCTTGTCTCGTTTCTCCCGACACATATTGTCACGGGGCCGATCATTATGCTGGAAGCGAGGAAACGGGAGCAGGCGCTTCAACTGGTGATCCATGAAAAATAAACGATCCTTTATCGAAGAACTGTTGCCACGCCAGATCCTCGAAATCGACGCTTGCACCCTATGCGGCGAGTGCCTCAAGCACTGCCCAGTGCAGGACGTTACCGGCAATCCCGCAGTGTCGCCGCCGGAGAAGATTCGCATGTTCCGCGAGTTCATCCGTGCAACCGACGGGCTCAAAGCCAGGATCTTCGGCCCCAGTGAGGCGGACCGAAAGCTGCTGGAAGACTTCGTCAATGCGGTATATGAATGCACAACCTGCGGCGCCTGCGGCCAGAGCTGCACGGTCGGCATCTTTACACAAAGGCTCTGGCCAGCACTCAGAAAAGAGATGGTGAAGCGAGGCCTCGGGCCGATCGGTGTTCAGGCGAATATGCCGAAAGCGATCAGGAATTCTGGAAATCCCTATGACAAGCCTGCTGTTGACCGCTACAAACCCTGGTTCCCAGAGACCGTAAAGGTCGCTGAACGCGCGGCTGTCGCCTATTACGCCGGATGTACTGGCGCGTACGAAGCGCAGCCCATGGTCATAGGCGACGTACTCGTCCTGAATGCCATCGGGGAACCCTTTACCATGCTATCGCCGGAAGATGAGGTGTGCTGCGGCTTTCCGCTCTTTATTTCAGGCCAGCACGACGAACTCAAGGACCTCATAACAAGACTGGTAAACGGATATAAGGCAAAAGGGGTCACGGTGCTCGTCTGCTCCTGTCCCTGCTGCGTGAACATCATGGCTCGGGACTGGCCCCTCTTCTACGGCGAAGCGCTTCCGTTCAAAATCCGGCATATCACGCAATACGTACTTGATGCTGTTAAAAAGGGGAAATTGCGCTTGAGCAAGGAGCTGCACGAGTCCGTGATCTACCACGACCCCTGTTATCTTTCCCGTGGTGTGGGCGTGATCGAGGAGCCGCGCGCGGTGCTTAGGAGTATTCCCGGTATCAGGGTCCTCGAGTTCGAGCGGCACGGCTTGAACTCCCAGTGCTGCGGTTCCGGCGGTGCGGCAAGAAAGGTCTTTCATGAAAACGCCATCGCTATGGGCAGGAAGACGATCGACGAGGCCGTGGCGAAAAAGGCTAACCGCTTGATTTTGAGCTGTCCTGCGTGCTATGCTAAAGTAAACGAAGCGATGAAAGGCCATGCCAACCAGATTCAGATTACGGATATCATGGAACTGGTAAGCGGATTGATATAAATAGCACGAGGATATCACAGGAACACCTCCGGCCCGCATCAACAAAGATCGCCCATGCAGTGCTTCCCTATGTGCATAGAATCGGAAGCGCTGTAAGATATGGAGATGAATTCTGTGCTTGCCGCAACCTAGCCTCTGTGTTTGTCGGTGGTTAAATTGCTTTGGGAACGCAAGGTGGGCTCATGAGCCATTTTTCAATTCAATGTAGGAATTGTGGAAAAATCCTCGACAATACTTTCTATTCTCCCGGCGAACACTGCAAGGATTCGCTGCTAGTCACACGATATAGAGATGCCCGGTTTGTTGAAAGTTCGGCAGAAGGTGTCTGGAGATTTAACTGGCTTCCCGTCCATGAACCGAAGTTAGTACAGGCTGGCCCTGTGGTGTACCAGTCTGAAGGACTATCACAAAAGGTCGGGCTTGAGCGTCTATATATCGCCTTCAACGGGTATTGGCCGGAGCGTGGGGCGTTCCTTGAAACCTGCACATTCAAGGAGCTTGAGGCGACGATTGTGCTCCAGAATGCCCGGGAATGTGGTATGGAAGGCCTCATCGTAGCATCGGCAGGAAACACAGCCCGTGCATTTACACATCTCTCTTCAATGACCGGTTTCCCCGTCGTTATTGTTGTACCGCGGATGTGCCTTACGGAAATGTGGTATCTTGAAAGCTCCACCACAGTGCCGACGCTTGCCGTAGGCGACGGTGACTACGCGGACTCTATTGACGTTGCCAAGAAGATCGCCCTGTCCCTCGGGTTCCCCTTTGAGGGCGGAGTAAAAAACATCGCGAAGCGCGATGGGCTCGGTATCGTCATGCTTGAAGCGGTTGCCCGGATCGGACAACTTCCGGACCATTACATACAGGCTGTGGGCAGCGGTGCGGGCGCCATCGGCGCTTGGGAGATGGCCGAGCGGTTTGTTAAAGATGGCAGGTACGGCTCGAAGCTCCCGGTCCTTCACCTCGGACAGAATCTGCCTTTTGCGCCGATGGTCCATGCTTGGGAAAAAGGTAGCCGGGCGCTCTTTCCCCAGGATTTGAATCCGGAGCTCATCTCCCGGATAACAACGCGAATTCTCTCCACACGCTACCCCGCTTATACGATACATGGCGGCGTTTTTGATGCGCTGGCTGCGACTGAGGGAATAATGTACGGAATCGAAAATGACGACGTATACCTCAGCATGGACGCATTCAACAAAGCCGAAGGAGTAGATATCGTGCCCGCCTCCGGCGTGGCCGTTGCCGTGCTCGAGGCGGCAGTGAAAAAAGGCGCAATCAAGAAAAACGATATTGTCCTGCTGAACATTACCGGCGGCGGCGAAGCTCGGTTAAGGCAGAACAGAACGACATACTCCGTTGCGCCGCAGTTCATTTCCAAAAAAGCATCTGAGAAAGAGATCGAGGAGCTGCTGTGTCATGTCCTGAAGAAGAGCTCATAGCCATACTCAAGAATCACGGTGTCTCCTTCACCGCCTCTCTGCCCTGCGAGAAGATCAAGACCCTACTCGAAATAATTGCGCGTGACTTCACCCACGTGCCACTTTCGCGTGAGGAGGAGGGCGTGGGCATCTGTGCCGGTGCTGCACTCGCCGGCAATCGACCCGCCATGTTCGTCCAGAGCTCAGGTATCGGAAACATGATAAACGCCCTGCTGTCACTCACACAATTCTACGAGCTTCCGCTGGCAATATTCGTCAGCCGCAGAGGGGTTTACCGCGAGAAGATCGAAGCTCAACTCCCGATGGGGCAGCGCCTACCAAAAATCATGGCAGGCGCCGGAATTTCCTATTCAGAAATAGACAGCAACCATGATTTCAGAACCGTGGATCGCGAATTGCAGAGGGTTTTCACGTCCAATAAGATTCATGCGTTCCTGCTAAGCCCGGCAGTATGGGAGAGATCAGACTGTAAAGGGAACAATGCAAAGCCCGGGACCCTCCATAAGCAATACGCTGTTCTGCCTGGATCCGGTAGCGTGCACTCGGCATCGTCACCAACCCTTACCCGCTACGATATTATTAAAGCTATTGCGCCGTATCTTGCAGGAAAAGTCGTGGTGAGTAATCTCGGCTGGCCTTCAAAGGAGCTCTACGCGATCAGGCACCAGCCTTCAAACTTCTACATGCTCGGAAGTATGGGTATGGCCACGCCCCTCGGACTCGGCATTGCGCTGACCTCGCCAAAAGACGTTATCGTGATCGACGGAGATGGCAGTCTCATCATGAACCCTGGCACACTGGCAACAGTGGCGTATACCGCTCCTCAGAATTTAACGATTATTGCGATCGACAATGGTGCCTACGGTTCAACAGGTAACCAGCCGACCTTTGCGGCCTCCTGCGTTGATCTGGAACAGGTAGCCCGGGGGTTTGGGTTTAGGGACACGATAAAGGTGACAACGGATAAGGAATTACGGGAGGTAATGAAGCAGCAACGACAGGGTCCCGCTTTTATTCACGCTCTTGCTATCCCGGGAAATAAGGACGTGCCAAACATCCCGCTCCATCACCGGGAAATAAAAAAATACGTGATGGGGTTTTTGGAGAAATGACGACGAAGGCTGCCTGTGCAAAGCGCTGGCCTGCCTCATCACTCTTAAGGAAGCCTCTTCGCGCTACAACCTGCCCGTTTTCTGGTAATCCTGAATATAGACTTTGATCGCCCTCAGGATCATCCAGTCCATTGTAACACTATTGTCCTTTGCTATCTGGAGCAGTGCGTCGATGAGATCCTTATCAATCGTGGGCATGCCAGTCGATTGCGGCTGCGGAACAGCCTCTTCGCTCAAGCCAT
Organism: Nitrospirota bacterium; assembly: GCA_035625205.1. GTDB lineage: Bacteria > Nitrospirota > UBA9217 > UBA9217 > UBA9217 > JAJYKN01. The sequence goes on from DASPQB010000134.1 coordinate 8,334, forward strand.
GCTCTGTTCCGCATGTTCGCCTGAGATGTTCCCGAAGAAGGATATCCTTAAGACCCTTTACATCTCCGTTCGATATTGCCTTTCGCACATCCTCTGGTACTTCAGCTGAAGGCGATATGTGCTCTGCATCCTTTATCCTGGATGATACAGGCTTCTTTTCCTGCACAGGTACTGGCGGTGTAGTGGCTTGGCCTCCCAAGGTCATCATCCCCGTCATACCCATCATCATGTTTACGAGGTTCTTTGCATATTCATTATCCGGCATTTCCTGCTTCAAAAATTCATCGAGCTTTCCCTCTGCCATAGCTGCGGCCAGGCGATCAGCCATAAGCCCGCCCTGATCATCTGTTCGCTCCAACTGTCGCTTTCTTCCAAATGCCGTGGTTGGTGGTGTTGGAAGCGGTTTTTCCTTTTTCATATTTACCTCTGCTTTCTTTAGCCCGATACTCATTACCAATGCAACCGCAGAAAGCCCCTGGTTTTTAGCCATGGGGAAGTGGTCAGTCGCCTTACACAGAAAACGGGAAATTCTTGTTAAATCGCTTTGCGTCATGTCTGCCGACGCTTGACCACTGCGCTCGCTGCTCTCCTATAATCACCACAATCACAATATCTCAGGGTTTCGACGATGTCAAGACTTGTCGTAACAAGCATTCTTGCATCCAGGTCCACGGGTACTCACCTTTTTTTCCATTGAAGTTAACAAGGAGAAGGAGTACACTAGTGGACGCTTTTTCAATCCTGCACAACTACACATGCAACCCAGCAAAAGGAGAACTTTATGACTCAAGCCAAACAGGGAGATACCGTCAAGGTACACTATAGCGGCAAGTTGGATGATGGGACCGTCTTCGACACGTCCCGAAACCGGAATCCTCTCCAATTCACAATCGGAAAGGGGCAGGTTATCGTGGGATTCGAGCAGGCCATCGACGGCATGACCACGGGGGAATCCAAGACCGTCACTATTCCCATGGAAAGTGCATACGGCCCTCGATGCAAGGAAATGATTATTACTATGGAACGGAGCAAGTTTCCTGCTGACCTGATCCCGAAGGTTGGCCAGCGCCTTGAACTTACCCAGATGGACGACCAGAACATCCTGGTCACGGTCACTGCCGTCACGGATTCAATGTTGACCCTTGATGCCAATCATCCGCTCTCAGGAAAAAACCTTATCTTCGATATCGAACTTGTCGGGATCATATAGCGCATCTGCTATGCCATCATACTTGAGAATGTACTTTCTGTACATGCTCCACGCATGCAGCAATGAACGCAAAAGGAGCGGTATTACCTCCTGAAATACAAAGCTCATCGCGATGAATCGTTATCTGCGGCTTCGAGACCTGTAGGCTGCAGGGCTAGGACTAGGATATTCGCTAGTAAGAGAGTTGTCCCGGTCTTCCTGTAAAGAGAAAAAAAATACAGCGCAAAAAAGACTTGTAAACTCCCCGCATCGGCAGATGCGGGGAGTTCTTTTTAGGACGAAAGAGCGGTAGTGTGCGTCTTGGCCTCGAGCAGTTTTCTCACGTATAACTGTTGCACGATGGAAAGCACATTGGAGAGCGTTATGTACAGCAGGAGCCCGGCGGGAAGCCAAGCAAAGAGGAAAATGAATGCGACGTTCATGAACATCATGATTTTCTGTTGCTGCGGATCCACAGTAGTAGAGGTCATCCTCATTGTAAAGATCATGCTCACGCCCATCAGGATAGGCAAGATATAGTACGGATCATAAACCGATAAGTCCTTGATCCAAAAGGAAATGAACGGTGATTGACGCAACTCGATGGACACGGACAGCACGTTATAGAGAGCGATAAAGAACGGCAGTTGCAGCAGCATCGGCAGACACCCGCCGAGAGGGTTGACCTTGTGCTCCTTGTACAATTTCATCATTTCCTGGTTCATCCGCGCAGAGTCCTTCTTGTACTTTTCGCGGATCGCGAGGAGCTGCGGTTGAATCTTCTTCATTTCCTCCATAGCCGTTGCGCTCTTGAGTGATGGGTAGAACAGCAGTGCCCTTACGACGATGGTAAGCAAGATGATCGCGATGCCATAGTTTTTCGTGATGGCATAAAAATTTTTCAGGAGCCAAAACATCGGCTTCGCCAGGATGCTAAACCAACCGTAATCGACCATTTGCTCCATACCGTGGCCCTGGGCTTCAAGAAGTGTAAAGCTCTTCGGGCCGGCATACAGCGAGAAGGTGTGCGCTTCGGGTTTTTCCTTGACCGTCAGGTCCGTTGTGAGCAGGTCGCCGATCTCCTTCGGCGCAGGTACCCGTTTGGTCGTAACGATGCCATTGACGTCGGACAGTATCGTTGCGGTAAAATACTTGTCATCCTGACCGAACCAGTCAATGACCCCGGCATGCTGGACCTCCCCCTTGATGCTATTCAGTTTATCGGAAACCAACTTTCCATCAACAACAGCAACAAGCCCTACGCGCCCACTCGCGTCCTTGCTCACCTTATCGGCAATGCCAAAATCAGTTCCGAGAGAGAGCGTATACCCGTCAAGCCCTTTGCTATGAATGACAACGTCTACCTTATAGGAATCGTAATGGAAGGTGAGACGTTTTTCAATCTCTATTCCCGCCGGTCCCTTATAGGTAAGTACTAATGTCTCAGAAGGCTTGTCTTTGCTAAGCTGGATCCGGTCGCGATCTGTTTGATATGCAACCTGTGCAATCCGGGAAAGTGCCTTATCGAGCGGCGAAACCGTAAGCGGTGCAATCATGTCATTCCGGTTGATGCCTTCGTAGGTTGGCAGGAGCTGCACGTTGCCGAGCTCTTTCTTCTGTTGCTCTAGCGGTGCCTGGCCAATGATGCGTTTATATAGGACGCCAATGCCGTGCTCGCTCTTGTCAGCCTCCCGATAGTGCTTCAATTCCCATCCCGATATGACACCGCCTGCAGTATTCACCGTGGCCTTCACGAGGTCAGTTTCGACGACGATTTCCCTGCCCGCAGCTGCCAGCTCTATTTTTGATGCAGCTGCTTCTGGAGGTATGGACGGGCGCCCCGGTTCAGCAGGTTTATGCTGTTGCATTTCCTCTTTTGTTATTTCCGGGACAGCAGGTTTCTCGGGCGGCTTAGGAGCGAAAAAACGCACGTAGACCAGGAAGACAAGCAGTGAAAGTGAGAGCGCAATAATGAATCTTCGCGTTTCCATGAATCCTCCGAACCTATTTTACAGGATCATATCCCCCGGGATGCAAGGGGTGGCACTTGGCAATCCGCATGACCGTCATGCAGAGAGCCCGCAGTGCAGGCTTCTGCATAAACGCCTCTACGGCATATTCCGAACACGAAGGGGTGAACCGGCATACTGACGGTAAGAACGGGGAGAGATAGTGTTGATAGAGGCGGATGATTGAAATAAAAAAATGATTCACGGTCTGGTGCCTTCCGGATTCTGAGTAAGAAGAACGGTCCTTCGGAGAATAGCTTCAACGGTCTTCCTGATCTGCCCATAGGAGGCATCATAAAGCCCTTGTCGCACCACAAAGACCAGGTCGTATGCCGGCGAATGACCTTCGAGCGCCTTTATGACGCTGTTCCGGATTCGCCGCTTCATCTTGTTTCTTTTTACCGCGTTTGCCAGCTTCTTGCTGATGGAAATCCCGACCCTGACGTTCCCCTCTTCGTTCGTGGTATAAAAAAGAGAAAGACCGTCCAGAGACAGTCTTTTTCCTTTCATCGCGGCAACAAACTCAGTATTTTTTCGTAACCTCTCGCTTTTCTGGTATGCGTACGGCATGGTTCACATCCCGCAAGGGATGCTAAACAGCGAGGCGCTTTCTTCCCTTGGCTCTACGGCGGTTAATGACTTCCCGGCCTTTTGCGGTGCTCATCCGTTTTCTGAAACCCTGAGCCCTTTTCTGTTTGAGATTGCTTTTTTGTGCTGTTGTTTCCGACATCGTACCTGCTCCTTCTCGGATAATTTGGACAGGGGGGTATTATAAGCGAAAACAGAAATATGTCAAGCAAAAACCATGTGGAAACAGGGTTTTGACTTTATCCGGCTTTTTTGGTAGATTGTCGAGGAATATCGTGAATCAAGGAGCCGTCTGCATAGGCGTGAGCGATGGTACCGGCATTTCCCACTGTTACGGCAACGTCTTTCTCTTCCTCCAAAGAGGATTGGGAGCACGGAACGAATCGGGAAAATGGGCTTTTTCCCGCAGTGGGATCGAGTGCGCTGCGACGCTCGAACAGACGATGGCCGAGAAGTGATGGAAGCATACAGCTTGCCATAGACATTCGGGCTCTCCTCGAGATCATACTATCCCCAGGGAAAAACAGCACCCGGTCATGCTACACATCTTTTCAGAATCAAGATTGATGCTCCCTATACCAGAGAACCGAGCAGAGCTTAGAGAATTTGCGGAAAAAGATTTCTGTAGGCTGATAGAAAAAATAGCTGTGTACATCGCTTCAATTTTTTAACAGGACCCGTTACACCTGCCACGGTACCCATGTTATGCATAATTCTTATACCTTTCCCGTAGATGCCATTCTGCTTCTCGGCCCCACCGGTGTGGGAAAGAGCCCCCTCGGCGACACCATTGCCAGGTACGGTCTGTTCGAACGGCCATGTCATCATCTCGATTTCGGCTCAGAGCTGCGATGCGCGGTCTCCGATGATAAGGGCTCCCGGATGTACACGTCAGTTGAACTCCATGTCATTCGCGGCGTACTTGAACGGGGACTCCTACTCGAGAACGAGCACTTCCCGCTCGCTCGAAAGATTATCTCCTTATTCCTGATTCGTGCAGGTTTCTCGAAAGATGATGTCCTTGTCCTAAACGGAATCCCCCGTCACGAGGGACAGGCACAGGATATCGCAAGGATTGCTCGTATCCATTTCCTGGGGATCCTGGAATGTTCTGCCACGGATATCTATTGCCGCATCCGGGAGAATATCGGGGAAGACAGGATGGAACGTGTGGATGACTACCCCGAGATGATCGGAAAGAAACTCGCGATGTTTCATGAACGGACTGCGCCTCTCATCAATTATTACGAGAGACTTGGCAGCAAAATCTACCGTATAAACGTCCACAGCACGATGACTCCGGCCGATGCCTACCTCAAGCTTTCATTGCTTACCGCCGCTGACCCACCAGTCGCCCTTGTCGCTAAACCACCACAGCGATGAATCTGTTTCAAGAATCGTCTTGGAAAGCTCCCTGCCTACATCTGTTTGGAGTCTTTTGAGAGAAAACGCCAGCCACTCATCGGCATACTTATTACCCAAATCTTTATATTCCTTTAGCGCCAGGATCATCTCAATCTGGTCCGCATCCCGCGCAAGCTTTGCCTCTTCTGTCTTCCCCTCGCTAAACTCGAGAATCAGGTCCCTAATCTCATCCCCAAACGGCAGCGTCTGTACCAAATCAGCGACTGCTTTTTTTTCATCAGCTTCAACGTATTTTTTATTTACATAGTTGAGGTCGCCGGTCCGCGCCTCGGGAAGATCATGGAACAGACACATCTTGACCACCCGATCAACGTTTACATCCATGACTAGCTTTCCTAGCGTATACCCGATATAGGTCGTGCGGAAAATATGCTCCGCAACCGTTTCGGCGCCGGAACCCAGGAACTGGAACCCGCTCCTCGGCGTGCGTTTGAGCATTCCTGCTTCAAAAAGAAAATTGGCGATGTTTTTCATGATCCTGTTTATAGCATGAAATACGACCCTATGCAATGCGCTTGATTCTGGAGAGTAGAACGATTGCGAAAGCATAGAGCTTCAAGGAAGAAAACAGATGGTCTCGCGAAAATGAACCATGCATATCTAGAACGTCAATCCCTGCCGCTTCATCAGCATTTCTCCCAAAAACGAACCGGGTTTTACTTCAGCATTCTTGATCAAGTCAGCACCTTCCAGACCGTAAGGCTTCACGCAGGATGCGCATATATAAAATTTGCAATCAAAATCTTCTATCAGGCTTTTTATAAGCTCTCCAACAGGAGAGAAGCTCTTTTGCCACGTCATGGATTCCGCAAATCCTTTGCGCGCAAGGTGAACGCCTTCGTTCATCAAGAAGAAATCAACCTTCGCATCAAAGGCAGCCATGCTCGTGGCAAGCTGCAGCGCACCTGCAGATCGTTCTATCGCATTATATGAGTGGGTGAGAACGAAGACGAACTCTTTGTTTTCCATCCAGCGCCTCCTTGATTCATGAGCGGGGTGTTAAATAAACATGGAGAGACCAGGCTTGATCGGTCTGATTCCAAACATAGAATGTTTGTCTGAATCTATCCAGTTGTTTTTTATTATTTTCTAATTTTTATCGACACAAACATTGTCTTGATGTGACAATTATCGACAGGCATGTGATCTAAGAATCTATTATTAATATATATAATATAAAATAACAGTAGTAGCAGTAGGTGCTGTGAATATGTTGGCACATCGGTAAACTGTCTGAAACAGAATCAAAAAAGGGAGAGAAAAAGTTTAACTCTTGTCTGTTAATTCGTGCGGAAATCGATGTGCAAAACAGCGCCATTAGATTTATACACAGATTGTTAGATGATAATTCACAAAGTATTGTTATTAACCAGGAGGCCAGGAAAAACGGCGTCCGGAAAGAATATGAAGGTGGACATGGAAGACGGTCTGTCCCGCGCCGGCACCGTTATTGATGACCAAGCGGTATCCTTTTGTATCCAGTCCTTTGTCATCTGCGATCTTTTTTGCAGTGAAGAACAGGTGGCCGACAAGTTCCCGGTCTGCCTCGGTCATGCCATGGATCTCGGGAATGTGCCTCTTGGGAACAACGAGTAAATGCACCGGTGATTGAGGATTAACATCCTCGAATGCGATGACCGTGTCATCCTCGAATACGATTTTAGAGGGAGCTTTTTTTTCGATTATTTTGCAGAAGATGCAGTTCGGATTAACACTCACGCCTTCTCTCCTGCCGGATTATCAGAAAAACTTCTGAAAAAACAGCAGCGTGAACCGGTGTGGCAGGCCGGGCCTGTCTGTTCAACCTTGATAAGGAGTGTATCCTGATCACAGTCATAGAGAATATCCTTGACGCGCTGGACATTCCCGGATGTCTCTCCCTTGTGCCAGAACTTACGGCGAGATCGGCTCCAGAACCACGTAAAACCGGTGTCGACCGTTTTTTTCAGTGATTCCGCGTTCATGTACGCGACCATCAAGACCTCATTATTCTGCCAGTCCTGGATTACAGCAGGAATAAGTCCTTTTTCATCGTATTTCAGGTTATCGGGGATTATCATCTGTTAAGCGTTGTTTTATCATAATCCGAAAAAAATGTCCAGAAGAGAAGAAACAGAGCCGGGAATATAAAAAACCGGTTCTCGAGGAGTACCGGTTTTAATTTTACTACACTAGCGGGTGGACTAGATGAAAAGGTTGATCTGGGCATCAGACGCATAATCAAGCCATGTTGCGGCGCCGCCGAACTCCACGCCTTCGACGATGTCCGACTGCTTAATGCCCATCACATCCATGGTCATCTGGCACGCAATGAGCTTAACACCACTTTCCATTGCGAGAGAGAGCAATTGTCCGATCGATGCAACGCCGTGCTTGTTGAACATCGACTTCATCATTGCAGTCGCCATTGCCTCCATGCCCGGTAGCGATCCGACAAGCGTGGGGATTGGCACCGGCATCGGCATGGCCGGATTTCCAATGGGCGAGATTTTCAGTTTATCGGCATTGCCCTTTTTTATGATGTCAAGTCCGAAAAACGTGAAAAAAATCGTCACATCGACATCCATGGCAGCAGCTGTGGTGGCTAGAATCAGAGGTGGATAGGCCATATCGAGCGAACCCTTCGACGCAATAATAGTCATTTTTTTATTTGCCATGATAATCTCCTTACGCGGTTTTTTTGATGTAGAACGTGAACGTACCGGACGCCTCTTCAACTTTCAAGATTTCGTTACCCGTTCTTTTTGCCCAGGAAGCCATGTCGTTCTTCGAGCCTGGATCGGTTGTCTCTACTTTTAAAACCTGGTCCTTTAACAGTGTTGCAATTGTTTTTTTTGTTTTCAAAATGGGGAGAGGACAGCTTAAACCTTTCGCATCAAGAACCTGATCTGCTTTCACATCTGCGGACATGTTTCGTCACCTCCGATTAGGATATAATAATATGGCAATAAGATAATTAGAAGTTCGACAAATATTAAAACAATTGTTTTAATTTACAGCTCTATTATTGCGATGTCAAGCAATTTTTAATTATTGTATTTGGGATATATAAATTAAGTGAATATGCGAACCGGCAGGCGGAAGTTATTTTTTTCTATTTAACCGCAAAATGCAAAGAATTTCAATCAACTTGCCTTATTTTATTAAGAATTTGAATTCTCCGATGCTCCAAGCGTTTGCTTGTGGATAAAAATATCTTGCCAGAGGGACTGTGTTCTGGTATAGTCTGCCCCGCTGGTCGAACTTGCCTCACGGCATCCCTGGCATTCCTCTATCTGCAAGATATATGCTTAATACGATTTACGATACGGGTAGGAAATCACGCAAAAATAGGGTTTCAAAAAGCGGACAATAAGCCTCCGAACGAGACCATAACAATAAGATTAAAAAAGAGAAAAGCGATTATCCACAGGTGTGGATAAGCATGTTTGTAACCAGAGCTGTTTTTCGGCGTATTTTTGGGGTAAAGTATGGATCAGGAAAGAGTCTGGGAAGAAATTCTTCTATTGATAGAAAATCGAATGTCAAAGCAGGGTTATGATACCTGGTTCAGCCAGTCGAAACTACATTCCATAGACGGCAACCGGCTGTTGATAGAGATCCCGAGTAAATTTCACCGTGATTGGATTAAAGAACATCACTGGAGTACGCTGACCGATGTCATACGGGAAATAACCAAGCGGGATGATATGGAAATAGATTTTTTTGTTCAGCCCAGGGTGGCCAAGAAAGCGACGCGCCAGACCAAAGAAGAGAAAAATGGGGGACGTGAAGAGAAAATCGGTCTCTTTGAAAAAAAATACACCTTCGATACGTTTGTTGTCGGTCCGAGCAACCAGTTCGCCCATGCTGCAGCCAAGGCCGTGGCGGACGCGCCGGGTAGGGCTTACAACCCTTTGTTCATCTATAGCGGCGTGGGATTGGGCAAGACACATCTCATCAACGCCATCGGACATCACATACAGAGCAAATCGCCGAGGATGAAGGTCGCATACCTGTCCTCCGAACAGTTCACGAACGAATTAATCAACCGCATGAGCCATCAGCGCATGGAGGAGTTCCGGCAGAAGTACAGGAACATGGACATCCTCCTTATCGATGATATCCAGTTCATTGCCGGCAAAGAACGGACGCAGGAAGAGTTCTTTCATACGTTTAACGCCCTGTATGAAGCACAGAAACAGATCGTACTTACCAGCGACCGCCAGCCAAAAGAGATTCCTGATATCGAGGAGCGCCTCCGATCGCGGTTCGAGTCCGGGTTGATCTCGGACATTCAGCCGCCGGACCTGGAAACGAGAATCGCCATTCTCCGAAAGAAGGCTGATTTCTGGAGCATACGTTTGCCCGACGATGTCGCGCAATTCTTGGCCTCCATGATGAAAAGCAATATTCGGGAGCTTGAAGGAGGACTCGTCAAGCTCGGTGCGGTGTCGTCGCTCACCAATACGGAGATCACGCAGGAGCTGGCCAAAAACGAGCTCAAGTATCTGCTCGACAGTCGGGAAAAAACAATTACTAGCGAACTGGTACAGAAGATCGTGGCCGAGTCTTTTGGCGTCAAGATTTCGGACCTCAAGTCGAAGCGCCGCACCAAGGCCGTCGTGCTGCCGCGGCAAGTGGCAATGTATCTGTGTCGCAATTTTGCCAATGCTTCGCTCCCAGAAATAGGAAATTTTTTCGGCGGAAAAGACCACAGCACGGTAATTCATGCCTGCAAAGTCATAGAAGAAAAAAAAGAAAAAGATCCGGACTTAAAGGCAAAAATGGAGATGTTAATTAGGCGGTTAAGACATTGAAACTAATAGACAAAACTGGAAATAAATTTATTGCTATTTAATGGTATTTCTGATAACATGTTTAGATGTGACAGGAGGCTTCCCCGATGAAATTGACTATCAAGAAAGATGAAATTTTGAAGGGGCTGCAGAGAATCCAGGGCGTTGTTGAAAAAAAGAATACCATGCCGATTCTCTCGAATATGCTCCTTACGGCCGAGGCCAACAGTATTGAAATTGTCGCCACGGATCTCGAGATCGGGTTACGCGGTCGTTACGTAGCGGACGTCGAAAAACCTGGTGCAGTCACTGTGTCAGCCAAGAAGATGTTTGAGATTGTCCGTGAGCTTCCGGCAGAAGAAGTCCAAATCAGGGTCGAAGACAGTAATTGGGTCAAGATAATCTCCGGACAATCTCAGTTCAAGCTCGTAGGGCTGCCGAAGGACGAGTATCCTGCGCTCCCCGATGTTGCGGAGGAGGGGATGTTCGTCATTGACGGTGATATCCTCCGTGACATGATCAAGAAAACACTTTACTCCGTAGGCGAGAATGATGCTCGCTACGTGTTGAACGGCCTGTTCGTGCATATGTCCCAGACCAAGGGAGGCCTCAATATCCGAATGGTCGGCACAGACGGCCATCGGCTTTCGATGATCGACCGTATCGTCGACGCCAAGCACAAAGAAGAAAGCCTCATTATCCCCAAGAAGGCTATGATGGAGCTGAGGCGTATTCTTGAGGAGGACACCCCAAAGGCTGAACTCCGGTTGGGTTTCAGTAAGAACCACGCGTTGTTCAAACGTGATGGGCTCATCATGGTCTCGAAGCTCATCGATGGCAACTATCCCAACTATCAACAGGTCGTACCTGCCAAGAGTTCGAAAAAAGTGACCGTGTCCAAAGACGTTTTCACGCATGCTGTAAAGCGTGTTTCAATCCTGTCCAAGGAAAAGACGAATGCGGTGAAGCTCCAGCTTGATAAGGACCGGCTTATTCTGTCTACCAACAACCCCGAAGTAGGCGAGGCGAATGAAGAACTTGCCGTGGACTACAAGGGCGATGGCGTGGCTATTGGTTTTAATTCGAAATATCTCATGGACGTGCTTTCGGCCATGGATCGGCAGATGATAGCCCTGGAGCTCAACGACTCCCTGAGCCCGTGCCTGATCACCGAAGAGGGCGATGAGCATTACAAGTGCGTTGTGATGCCCATGAGAGTGTAGACCACATTGTCGAAATGGCGAACTGTACGTTGTAAATTGAAAAAGTTAAAATTGATTGTCAATACTCTTACATTCCTTCGATTTCAAATTTTCTACATTTTATTTGCGTAGTGAGGGATTGATCCGATACGGACAAATCCCTCTTTTTGCGAGGAGTGGATGGAATATACCGCAGACAGTATAAAAGTGCTTGAAGGCCTTGAAGCAGTGCGCAAACGGCCGGCCATGTATATCGGCAGCACCGGGAGCGTCGGTCTCCATCATCTGGTTTACGAGATTGTGGATAACAGCGTTGATGAGGCTATGGCGGGCTTCTGTAAGAATATCGATGTTATCATTCATGTAGACAACAGCATCACAGTGATCGACGACGGCCGCGGCATCCCGACGGAGATGCATAGCACGCAGAAGCGGTCTGCAGCCGAGGTGGCGCTCACCGTACTGCATGCCGGGGGCAAATTCGACAGCGACGTGTACAAGGTTTCCGGCGGCCTTCACGGAGTCGGGGTGTCGGTGGTGAATGCTCTCTCGGAGTGGCTCGACCTCGAGATCAAACAGAACGGCAGAGTGTTCCAGCAACGCTATGAACGCGGCACTCCTCAGGCGCCGCTGGCGGTGACTGGCACAACAACCACGACGGGTACCAAGATCACCTTCAAGCCAGACTTCCAGATCTTCGAGGACCGTGAATACAGCTATGACGTGCTGTCGCAGCGTCTCCGCGAGCTTGCATTCTTGAACCGAGGCTTGAAGATTACTATCCAGGACGAACGATCCGGTAAGAAACAGAACTTCTTTTATGAAGGCGGTATCGCGTCATTCATTGAGTACTTGAATAAAAATAAAACTCCGCTTCATCCCGCCCCCATCTATCTGTCCAAAGAACGCGATGGCATCTTCGTCGAGATCGCACTCCAGTACAATGACAGCTATGTTGAACAGGTATTCTCCTTCGCAAACAACATCAACACACAGGAGGGCGGCACCCATCTCGTCGGGTTCAAGGCTGCACTCACCCGCACGATAAATGGATACGCGGTCTCGAGCGGGCTCTTGAAGAACGGCGCCGAGGCGCTCTCGGGTGAGGACGTTCGCGAGGGGCTGACCGCTGTTGTGAGCGTGAGGCTCTCGAACCCGCAGTTTGAAGGCCAGACCAAGACTAAGCTTGGCAATAGCGAAGTCAAAGGGATCGTCGAGGCCATGGTTAACGAGTCTTTGGGCTCCTATCTTGAAGAAAATCCGCTCGTCGCGCGCAAGGTCGCAGAAAAGGGTCTGAACGCAGCGCGCGCTCGTGAAGCAGCGCGGAAAGCCCGAGAACTCACCCGGCGCAAGGGCGTTCTCGATTCTACCTCGCTGCCAGGCAAGCTCGCGGACTGTCAGGAGAAAGACCCGGCGCTGTCGGAGCTGTTTATTGTCGAGGGTGACTCGGCAGGCGGCTCCGCCAAGCAGGGAAGGGACCGGAAGAATCAGGCTATTCTTCCGCTCAAGGGCAAGATCCTGAACGTGGAGAAGGCCCGTTTCGACAAGATGCTCTCGAGCGATGAAATCAAGGTGCTAATTACGGCCCTTGGCGCCGGGATCGGCGCCGAGGAGTTCGACATCGCCAAACTCCGCTACCACAAAATTGTTATCATGACTGACGCCGACGTGGACGGCGCGCACATTCGCACCCTCCTGCTCACCTTTTTTTACCGCCAGATGCCACAGATCATCGAGCGCGGTTATCTCTACATTGCGCAGCCACCGCTCTTTAAGATCAAGCGCGGGAAGGCCGAGCGCTACATCAAGGACGACTCGCGCATGGAGGACTTTCTCCTCGATCTCGCCGCAGAGGAGCTGGAGCTTTATTCGGACGAACAAGCGGCCTATCTTTCCGGGGAACGGCTCACGGGGACGCTTAAGAAGTTGGTGCAGTTCGAGAAGAACCTCGACAAGCTCAAACGAAAGCGGCTGGATACAATTGTCCTCCGGGTGCTCCTTCTGAATAAAACGTTTAGTAAGGCTGTCCTCAAAGACGACGGTAAGCTGAAGGAGATTGCGTTGTCCATCGAGCACTATCTAAGGACCAATCATCCCAAGACGATCATTGACTGGTCCATCGACAAAGATGAAGAGCACGATGCCTACAAGCTCAGATTCGATACGAAATGGGACGCGACGATATCGAGCATCATCTTCGAAGAGAATTTCGTCACTTCACCGGAATTTCGGGAACTCCAGAGTCTTTCGCCTGCTATCCTCGGCCTCGGCGGACCGATCTACCGGATACGCGAAAAGGGCGAGGAAAAGGAGTTCAAAGATACGGGAAAACTTGTCCACTTCGTGCTTGAGCTCGGGAAAAAGGGACTTGCGATTCAGCGGTACAAAGGCCTCGGCGAAATGAATCCGGAGCAGCTGTGGCAGACCACAATGGATCCTGAAAAGCGGACCTTTCTCCAGGTTACCATTGAGGATGTGGTTAGGGCAGATGAAATCTTTACGATTCTCATGGGAGACCAGGTTGAACCTCGCCGCGCTTTCATTCAGCGCCACGCTCTGGAAGTGAAGAATTTGGACATTTAGCGTGGCAAAGGTCTAAGGACGGAGAATCTAAGCGTCGTGCTTCACGTTCACTGCGGCCAGGCTATTGATATCGAGATACTATGGAACCCCAGGAAATAAAATCACAGATCAACATCGAGCAGGAGATGAAGACCGCCTACCTCGACTACTCCATGAGCGTAATCGTTGGCCGAGCGCTCCCCGACGTGCGCGATGGCTTGAAACCCGTGCATCGGCGCATCCTCTACGCCATGTTCCGAGAAGGTCTTCTGCATAACAGGAAGTATTCCAAGAGCGCCGGCGTGGTAGGCGAAGTGCTCAAAAAGTATCATCCCCACGGTGACAGCGCGGTCTACGACACCATGGTTAGGATGGCGCAGGATTTCAATATGCGATACATCCTCGTGGACGGGCAGGGCAACTTCGGGTCCGTGGACGGTGACCCGGCCGCTGCTTATAGGTACACGGAAGCCAGGCTTACGAAACTTGCCGAAGAGATGCTTGCCGATATCGACAAGGAGACCGTCGACTTCATTCCGAACTTCGACGATACGACGTTTGAACCATCGGTGCTCCCGACGCGGGTGCCGAACCTTTTGATCAACGGTTCCGCAGGGATTGCCGTTGGCATGGCCACGAACATTCCCCCTCATAACCTATCTGAAGTCGTGGATGGTCTTGTCATGATGATTGATAATCCTGAGGTTTCGATCCCTGAGCTCATGACCGCAATCAAGGGTCCGGATTTTCCGACGGCGGCGTTCATCCACGGGTATGAAGGGATCAAACAATCATACCTGACTGGGCGAGGCATCATTCAGATGCGGGCACGAGCAACTATTGAGGAAGGTAAGGCAGACCGCGAGAGTATCATTGTTACCGAACTTCCCTATCAGGTAAACAAGGCCAGACTGCTTGAACGGATCGCCGAACTCGTCCAGGAAAAGAAAATTAATGGCATCTCCGAAATCCGAGACGAGTCCGATCGCGAAGGCATGCGAATCGCCATCGATCTTAAGAAAGGCGAGTTATCGAACGTCGTCCTGAATCAGCTGTTCAAGCATACGGCCATGCAGTCAACCTTCGGCGTGATTATGCTGGCACTCGTGAATAATCAGCCACGAGTCCTGAATCTGCGAAAACTCCTTTCGAATTTCATCCAGCACCGGCGCGAAGTAGTGGTTCGGAGGACCAAATACGACCTTAAGAAAGCCGAGGAACGCGCCCATATCCTCCTCGGTCTCAAGATCGCCCTCGAAAATCTCGACGCTATTATTGCGCTCATCAAAGCGTCTCCCAATCCCGACGAGGCAAAAAAGGGTCTCATGCGGGAATTCAAGCTTTCCGAGGTCCAGTCCCAAGCCATCCTCGACATGCGGCTGCAGCGGCTCACGGGCCTCGAGCGGGACAAGATCATCACCGAGTATGAAGATACGCTCAACGAGATCAAGCGCTTAAACGAGATCCTCGCGTCGGAGGCGCTCGTCATGAAGATCATCAGGGAGGAACTCCTTGCTGTGAAGGCCGAGTACGGCGATGCCCGCAGGACAGAGATTGTCGCCGAAACCTCGGAGATCGATATCGAAGACCTAATCAAGGACGAGGAGATGGTAATCACCATCTCGCACGCTGGCTATATCAAGCGCAATCCTCTTACAACCTATCGCGCACAGAAGCGTGGAGGAAAAGGCAAGATTGGCATGGAGACCAAGGAAGAGGATTTCGTGGAGCGTCTTTTTACGGCGACAGCGCACAGCTATATTCTGTTCTTTACCAACAAAGGTCGGGTATACTGGCTTAAAGTTCACCAGATTCCAGAAGCAGGAAGGCAGGCTAAAGGCAAGGCCATCGTGAACCTGATTCAAATCAGCCAAGATGAGCGAGTAACTGCAGCGCTTCCGATTCGCGCATTTACGCCGGACCACTTTATACTCATGGCGACCAAGCAGGGAATCATCAAGAAGACGGAGCTTGAATCCTACAGTCATCCCCGCCCCTCGGGAATCATCGCAATCACCCTGGACGAGGGCGATGAGCTTATCGCCGCTGAAGTCACCGATGGCAAGCGGGATGTTTTCCTCGGAACGAGGGACGGTCTCTCGATAAGGTTCTCCGAGATTGATGTGCGCGAAATAGGCCGTACTGGAAAAGGTGTGATTGGCATTCGGCTTGACGAAGGTAACGAGGTCAAAGGAATGGAGATTGTTCGAGGCGATTCCACGATCCTCACGGTGACCGAGAACGGCTATGGCAAGCGCAGCACGCTGGAAGATTATCGTAGCCAGGGTCGCGGCGGAAAAGGAATCATAACGATCAAAATAACCGAGAAGAATGGCAGGGTCATCGGTATGGCCCAAGTGTCCGAAGAAGATGAACTCATACTTATCACTTTGAATGGCAAAGTACTGCGCATTCGGGCCAAGGATATTTCCGTCCAGGGCAGGAATACGCAGGGGGTGCGTATCTTTGACATCGACGAAGGAGACAAGGTTGTGAGTTTCGCCAAACTGGTGGAGCGAGAAGATGATAAAGACGCTGTGGCGGACAAGGTCGTTATGGAACCGCCTGCCGAGCCGGACACCAGCACACCATGAAGAAACTTTGCATACTCCTCCTGCTGGGGATCTTCCTAACGGGATGTGATGTATTCGATAAGTCTGCAAGCGGCGACTATGAGGCTGCGACCAAACGATGGAATGCAGGTGAATACCAGGCAGCAGCCAATCTGTATCTTACGTTCGTCAAGGAGCACCCCTATAGTTCCAAAGCGGACGATGCGCTCTACTGGGCTGGTATAACACAGTTTCTCTACCTGGGGGAAACCGAAAAGGCGCTCCAAACGCTGCGTTTGCTGTTGAAGGCCTACCCGCACCGTGATATGGCTCCGTATGCACAGTGGTATATCGCCCAGATTTACGAATTAGGGTATAGTGAATACGATCGCGCAATCGCGGAATATCGCAAGGCAGCGGAATATGAGAACCGCGAGGTGCGGGAGAAGAGTCTTTATAGTCTTGCAGAATGTCTGTTTCGCGTTGGCAAAATAGAAGAAGCACGGGCTACTTGGATCCGTCAGGTATCGGAGTTTCCGAAGGGGCAGCAGTCGCGGCTTGCTTATTTCAGGCTGGGTACAGCCGCTTTTTCAAAAGGCGAACTCGAAAAGTCCGAGCAATACTATCGACAGGCTCTTGAACAAAACGAGGACAAGGAACTTGTAATCAAGGCAAAATTCGCCCTTGCAGAATGCCTTGAGCTCGGTGACAATCTGAACGAGGCGCTCACCCTCTATAGAGAAATCGAACCCCTGTATCCGAATCCGGAGTCAATCCAGATCAAGATCAAGGCGCTTGAGCACAGGATCGCCAAGAAAAGTTATTGACAACAGTAGAGGAGAATGATACTTTAAATGCTTGATTTACGGTTTGTCAGAGAGAATGCGGACGCGGTAAGTGCAGGGTTGGCACGGCGAGGCATGAGCTTCGACCTGACGGAGTTTCTCATGCTTGACACCAAGCGACGGGGTGTCCAGCAGGAGATCGAAACCCTCCGGCGTAAACGGAATGCGGTGTCCGAGGAGATTGGCCGGCTTAAAAAGGCTGGACAGCCTGCGGAAGAAAAGGTCGCAGAAATGCGCGCGGTCGGAGATACCATTGCCGCGCTTGAGAACGGATCCCGTGAGGTCGAAGAGGCCCAGCAGAATATCCTGCTTACGATTCCGAACCTGCCGCATTCCTCGGTCCCCGATGGCAAGGACGAGAACGACAACAAGGAAATTAGACGGTGGTCCCCGCAAGGGGGAGACCCACCAAAGTTTCCGTTCGAGCCGAAACCGCACTGGGACCTCGCAGAGTACCTTGACATAATTGATTTCGACCGGGCTGCCAAGATCACGGGAGCCCGTTTTGCTCTTTACAAAGGCATGGGTGCCAGACTGGAACGGGCACTGATCAACTTCATGCTTGATCTTCACACGACGGAGCACGGTTATGTGGAAGTGTTGCCACCGTTCATGGTGAACAAGACGAGCATGACCGCCACGGGCCAGCTCCCGAAATTTGAGGAAGAGCTGTTTAAAGTGGAACAAGGGATTTATTTCCTCATTCCAACGGCTGAAGTCCCCGTGACAAATATTCACCGCGATGAGGTTCTGCGCGAAGAAGACCTGCCGGTGCTTTACACTGCATATACTCCTTGTTTTCGGCGTGAAGCGGGATCGTACGGCAAGGACACGCGCGGGCTTATTCGTCAGCACCAGTTCAACAAAGTCGAACTTGTCAAATTTACTCGTCCTGATACGTCTTACGAAGAACTCGAAAAACTGACTCGTCAAGCGGAGGAAGTACTTAAGCGGCTGGGTCTGGCGTACCGTGTGATCGTACTCTGTACAGGGGACACGGGGTTCTCTTCCGCGAAGACATATGACATAGAAGTCTGGCTTCCGGCCCAGAACAAGTACCGTGAGATTTCATCGTGTTCTAACTTCGAGGACTTTCAGGCCCGGCGTGGGAACATCCGCTACCGGACAAGAGGCGGGAAGAAAACCGAGCTAGTTCATACATTGAACGGTTCGGGTCTCGCGGTAGGCCGGACCGTTGTAGCGATCCTGGAAAACTACCAACAGGCGGACGGGACCGTGATTATTCCCGAAGTGCTCAGGCAGTACATGGGCGGTGCGGAGAGGATAGAGCCGAGAAGTTAGAAAAAGAGGATGGTCCGTCGCGAGACAGTTCTTGAAATCTCGTGTATTCTGACTTCTGTCATCTGCAATTATGCGGAGAGATGGCCGAGCGGTTTAAGGCGGCGGTCTTGAAAAC
>DASPQB010000135.1:0-3546 GCA_035625205.1 Nitrospirota bacterium
TGGTAGCAGGAACATTCACGACCATTTCTACCTCTCGGTGAATCTTCAATTTCACAATGAGCTTGTGCAATATGTACGGGAGAAGAACAACCTTCATAGAAAGTGTCAGGATGGACGAAATATAGAGATCATGAACTCCACCGACATAGCCGACGATAGCTGTACTTACGGCAAGTAAGAACCCCTGCCATGCGAACAGATGCAAAAGAGCATTCATTCTCCGCTGCACGACCAGGGCAAACGCAGTGAGGAGAATGAGGGCGGCGAGAAGGCTGTTAATTTGTGAAGCAATCTGCAGGTTCATAGGAGACCTCGTTAACGTTGTAACCCGTATATGTGAGCGCTATCCGCGGATCAACACGGATGCAGGTTCAAGGTTAATCAAAATACGAGCACTCTTCACATTCTCATTCGAGATACACGCGGTAAGTTACTGCAAAACAAATTTTCGATTTTCATCTGTTTCCCTCAGTGTGTGTTGGCCCGGGTAAAAACTATTTTTATCATTCCAGCATAAAATACGACAGCATCCCGAGCGTCGCAAAGAGAAATGCACTACCAAGGAACTCGGTAATGCGGAAAATGCGCATTTTCGCAAGGCCGGTCTCGATCAAAACAAGTCCCACTCCGACGATCCCAAGCTTCATGAGGAGGACCAACAGTGCGAATAAGACGGAAATCAGGTCATCTGCTTTCGCAATCCCCCACGGAAAGAATGACGCAATACCAAGGGCTGTAAAGAGAAATAGTTTCATCATGCTGGCCCATTCTATGAGGGCAAGGTGTCTGCCGGAATACTCGAGGATCATGGCCTCGTGAATCATGGTGAGCTCAAGATGAGTGGCCGGGTTATCCACCGGTACCCTCCCTGTCTCGGCGAGGGCAATGAGAACAAACGCCAGGAGCGCGAATACCAAGGACGGGCGAAGCAGCGAATGCCCCTGTGCAATAACGGATGCCATCTGCGATAGGGATGTGGATTTACTAACCAGGGACACGGCAAAGACGGCCATCAGCATGGCAGGCTCGGCAAGAGACGCAATGGTCATTTCGCGGCTCGAACCCATGCCGCCGAACGCTGTGCCGATGTCCATGCCAGCAAGCGCTGTAAAAAAACGCGCGATGGCAAAGAGCGCCACGAGAGCAATGACATCAGCTGTAGCGGACAGTGGAAGGTCCATGGACAGGATGGGAATGATGCCGCCGGCCATGACCGAGACGCCAAAGACGAGATAGGGCGTGAACCTGAATATCCACGACGCGTTCTCGGCAAGTATCACGTCCTTGGCCAGAAGCTTTCTGATGTCTCGGTACGGCTGAAACAGGCTCGGCGCAGACCTGCCCTGAAACCAGCATTTTACCATTTTTACCCAGCCCGCGAAGAGCGGGGCGGCCACGAGAAGTATGATGATTTGGAGAACTTCTACGGATAAGGGATGAATGTTCAACAAAAGCTCCTTGGTTTAAATTCATAACTAGGGAAGAGGCCGATCAGGCTAAAAAGTTCACTTCCTCATCGATCTCTTTTACTGAGTAACCGATTAATACGGAACCGTGTCGGGCGTTTACGGTACTCCCGGTATCTTTGTGACAAAATTATTTCTGGTCATTTTGAAAATATCAAAAGCACCAGGATCGTCACAAAGGAATAAATAAGGTAAATCTGAATACGTCCGTGTTGCATGCGTCCGATCTTTCGCGACATCCAGAAGCTGGCGTCCACGATGGGCTGGTAAAGCAGCATCCAGAAACGGTCACCCACACGCAGATGGTAGTGCATCCGTTCGGGGAAGGCAGAATTCGTTTCCGGAGGGAGTTGCCTGACGTGTTCCTTGATGCTGAACAGAAATCCGAAAATCCGTCGCAGGGGCATGGAATACGACGTTGCCGTATACTGCATCCGAGACGTAACCTTTTCAAACCCGCAGTCCCAGAGGGGGGTACGATGGATAGCGCCTGGACGCGCATGGAGCAGCAGGTAGGTCACGATGACGACTGACAAGATGCCCAAGAATGCAATCGGCGCCGCGTACGACGCCCGTTCCGCAGCGACCGGTGTGAGCCACATCCAGCCGAAGCCTGAGGCGGATGCGGCAATCGTACCGCCGACCAGTGCCTCGGCGATCGGGTCCATCCATTTAATCAGGTAGGTTGGCAGAACGCCGAGACCCAAGCACGCGAGCGCTGCGAGCAGCATGCCAATCCTCATGGACCAGCCGGCCTCATGGATGCGTCCTTGGTGGCGCCCACGCGGATGTCCCAAAAAGGTAACACCGAAGGCTTTTACAAAACATGCCGCCGCCAACGCGCTTGTCAGTGCCAGAAGTGCTGCGCCAAGCGGGATCAGCAGGTTCAGGAGCGGGCTCGGGAGTGCGGGAGTGAGCAGGAACGCCTGATAGGTGAGCCATTCCGAGACGAACCCGTTAAATGGCGGCAGCGCAGAAATCGAAACGCAGCCAATGAGAAACAGGACTGCTGTCCAGGGCATGAACCTGATGAGGCCGCCCATCTCCTCCATGTTGCGTTCATGAGTGGCATGGAGCACTGCACCTGCTCCCATGAAGAGGAGTCCTTTGAATATCGCGTGGTTTAGCGTGTGATACAAACCTGCAATCAGGGCCAATGCCGCCAGGAGAGACCGGTCGAATGATTTGAAGATCATCGCCAATCCTATTCCGATGAGGATGATGCCGATGTTCTCGACGGAATGGTACGCGAGTAACCGTTTCAGGTCATGCTGCATCAGGGCATACAGGACACCCATAACAGCCGACACCAGACCGAAGACGAGCACGATAGTGCCCCACCACCACGGGAAATTGCCGATCAGGTCAAAGATGACGCGAATCATACCGTAAATCGCGGTTTTGAGCATCACGCCGCTCATGAGGGCCGAGACATTCGACGGAGCCACAGGATGGGCCTCGGGCAGCCAGATGTGAAGCGGGATCACCCCTGCTTTGGCGGCAAACCCAAAGAAGGCTAGGAAAAAGGCCGCGGTCGCCAGTCCGGCAGGAAGTTCCGCCTCGCGCATAGCGTCGAAGGTATAGCTTTGAAAACCCGAGAAGCCAGTCGCGAGTCCAGCCATGATACCGAATGACAAAAGTATGGCGATAGCCCCCACGTGGGCAACGACAAGATAGAGGAATGCGGCCCTTCTGTTCTCTATCCGTTCGTCCTCAAAGAGGACGAGAAAATATGATGCCGCCGCCATCATCTCCCAGGCAATCATGAAGAAAAACGCGTCATCGGCAAGGATCACCAGATACATGCCTGCGAAAAAAAGCGTATAGAAGACTACGAGGTTCGTTACGGGACGGCGTCCCAGAAAGCCTTTCACGTACCCCAGTGAGTAAATGGATACAAAAAAAGAAAGCAGGCCTATAACCGTGAGAAAAAAACCGGACAGCAGATCGAGCCTCAGATGAAAAGGAAGATCGGGCAAGCCAAAGGGAAGAACAACCTGATACGTTGCCGTACTGGCGACCGTCCAGATCCCCGCGACTGCAGCAAGGAGCGATGCGAAGCTCGTAAGGGAAAAACCGA
>DASPQB010000136.1:0-3506 GCA_035625205.1 Nitrospirota bacterium
ATTCTCAATTTCCCGACTGCCTGCCTTCTCCACTTCATCGATGCACCCTATGAATTTTTCAGCAAGAAGTTCTTCCCTTGAAAGAGCAACGTTCCTTTTATTGTCAATATGAAAGAACTGCTGCGGATCTTCAAAAAAAGCCGCACCCCAGCATAGATGCGGCGCACTATCATAATGATGCACGATATAATCAAATGGTCCGATCGGGGCGTGGGGGATCCGTCCGAAAAGCGAATAAGTCATAAGATCGGAAAGTGCATCCCAGTCCACTTCAGGGCCATTAATCATGATCGTGGAGGGAACACCAGCCGAGGACAGAATACGGACATCTCTTATGTTTTCATTGCTTGCAGGCAGGCATACCCTAATGTTCAGTTCTCGTAATAAGGGGAGCTTTTTTACGACCTCCCTGAATTTTCCGACTGACGCGGTCACAAGGGCGAGCGGAACGCCCTTCCATTCATTTTGCAACGGTGCGGCATCGAGAGGTTTTGTAGAATCCAGGATTACACAGATAAGATTGTTGCCCAAGGCCCGTACGACATCAGCGGCATCTCGAACAAGTAATGGCGAATCCACACGGACAGCAATTTCTCGGCGGGAGAAAGACCTTATGAGCGACGTATCATACGGGCAGACCAGTTTTCTCAAGTTCATTTTCTATCTCCGGCAGCCTGATTGCGGCCTCCTTCGTAAACCTGCTCACAAGCTGACAGGCGCCACCCCCGGAACAGACGTTCTCGCTTAGTTGCACACAGCCGTCGCATTCTGGATAAATCCCCGGGATTTCCGCTCGGATTTTTCTGTGTATCCCTGAATAAAATTCAACTATCTGCCCCATGGTGTCAAACTCATATAGGGACTTTCTGTAGAACTTTGAAAGTGGAAAGCATGCGTACACACTCATATCCGGCGTTATGTCTATGGCCGGGCCGCACCCAAACCGTGAATTGCCGCCGCCACTCAGGCGATAAAACCAGCCAAGTTGCTCGTTGCTAAACTTGCATATCGGGAACCCGCAGTCCGGCCCGAACTTCAGCCGGAAACGGTCAAACAGCGGTCTAAAGGAATAAAGCCTTTCAATCACCTTTCCCATTTCTTCCGGCCTTATATGCATGCCGGTTGTCCCTGGCACAGGGTGGGCAATACCTAAACGGAGCGAGCGTCTCATCCCGTACCGATTCACAAAATCAAAAATAAATTTAATATCGAAATCCTGCCGGTAAATGTTGAAACCCGGTTGGGTCCAAGGGCCCATTACGGATAGAAAATCGTGAATTCTTTCTGTGTGCTCCTGGGGGGCGGGGGTCTGCTTCGGGTTGTTCAGGTTGCAGACAAAACTGAGCTTGTCGGTTGAAAGCCCCGAGAGATGGTCTTTTATTTCGATGAGCCTCGATGGCGACATGATCCCGTTGGTGAACACGTTTACGCTGAGGCCGCGGTCTGCGAGATATAAAACATAATCTACGAAATCAGGGTGCAGCGTGGGCTCGCCGCCGAGAAGGGAAACGCCTTTGTCTCCAGAAGCCTTAAGGAGGTCGGAGATATAGATAAGGTTCTCCCAGGACATAATCCGGGAGGGAGAGTCGATCATTTCCTTTTCAGCAAAACAGTAAGGACATGAACGCGTGCATCTTGAAGTCAAAAGTATATTCGGCATGTAACCGGAACGGCTATCAGCAGATACTATAAACTGAATCAGTGCTTGTAGTCATAATCACTCTTTAAAACTAGGACGATACTGATATATTGCCATTATTGTTAACGCTGGTTCGTCCTATAACCATAATCCTTATACGTATTATCATAGCTACCGGAATTGTAATAATTAGAGTAGTTGTAATAGTTGTGATAAAAAGTATTGCTGTAGGAGTTACTATAATTACTGTAAGAATTATGATAATAATTGCTATAATAATTGCCATATCCGTAATCGGGATAGGCATCTATGCAACAGTTTTTGCTTGCATCCGCCCCTAATGCCCCGAATACGATAGCCGCTATTCCTAATCCTGCACTCATACCAATCCGTTTAATGGCTTGACGCCTCGTCATTATCTCTTTATTTTTAAGATCGTCTGAATCTTTCTCTTCGAATTCTTTCATTTTACTCCTTTCTGTACTCGCAAGAGCCAAAACTCTCTGGTGAGGCTATTGGTGTAATACGTGGGAGAGAAAGAAGGAATCTGCTATTATAAACGGCCACGTAAAACATATATCCCCGTGTAGCGCGCATTTGCACTATTTTCATATTACGATATCCTTAATAACATAATATAACATTTTTGTAAAGAAAAACTTGCTTTGATATGTTCAGGGTATCACCTAAGTCCCTGAGTTGGCGTGTTGCAAGGAGTAATAAGACATAATGGTTGACAGATCAGAAAGTGACCTGCCCCTTGTCACCGTGGATTATACTTGGATGTCGTAGGTGTCCAAATACAGAGCCACAAACAAGGAGGCAGGCCATGAAAGATTCTATCACAATTGTAGGTCTCGATTCAGCAAAAAACTCCATAGCTGTAGCAACGGCCGAAACGGGCGGCAACCAAGAAGTTCGCTACTACGGCAAGATTGGCAGCGACATGGCATCATTGGACAAGATGATTCGAAAGCTTGAAAGCAAGGGCTCCGAACTGCACTTTGTATATGAAGCCGGGCCGTATGGTTACGAAATATACCGCCATCTGACCAAGAAAGGTTACAAATGCACAGTTGTGGCACCATCGCTGATTCCCAAGAAAAGTGGCGATCGCGTCAAGACCGATCGTTGCGACGCGCAAAGCCTTGCCAGGCTTTATCGGGCAGGAGAACTGACCCCTGTTTACGTACCCCAAGAGGATGACGAAGCCATGCGAGACCTGACACGAGGCCGTGAGGACGCAATCAAGGCCCAGCGCACCGCTCGGCAGAGATTAGGTGCGATGCTTCTGCGGCACGGGTACCGGTATTCTGGAGAAAACGCATGGACCGTGGCTTACATGCGCTGGCTGGCGGACATCAAAATGCCGCATCGTGCACAACAAATCACGCTGCAAGAGTACAGCTGTATGCCTGCATGAACCGCGTAGCCCCGTTCCGGAGTATCTGGGACGGCACCTCGTAGAGATAGGGAGTGAGTTCTTTGCTTTTAAACTGCGCATACTGCTGATCGACGGGAGGTTGTAGGCCGACGAGAGCAAGCGCCTTTCTGCTGATCGTGCGGAAATATCTGTCCTCCTCAACCTTCGCGTTGTAGATAAGGCGCTGACACCCCATCCATTGGGAGAGCACTCGCTTCTGGTTCTCCGTAGGATAACACCTGAATTTATTGCCGCTTGACAATATCATGGACCTATTTAATCATAGGTTACATGGAAAATCAACCAAACATATCATTATCACATTCGGTATATTTGCTCAGGCTGCATATCGTGCTCGAGACGAAATCCCGGAGGAAGGTATTTACCGTGCAAAGGAAGAAGCTACCCCTGTCTGCTTGACCCCCTCCTGGCGAAGACGCCTAG
>DASPQB010000137.1:0-4277 GCA_035625205.1 Nitrospirota bacterium
CGCGCTCCTCATTGCCGCCAGATCACAGAGAAGAGGTACACCGGTAAAGTCCTGCAGAACAATACGCGCCACGACAAAGGGGATCTCCTCTGTGCGGGGCGCATTAGGGCTCCAGTTCGCAAGTTGTCTGACGTGATCTTCGGTAATCTTCCTGCCGTCAAAATTCCGGAGCACCGATTCGAGCACAATGCGCAGGGATATGGGGAGGCGTGAGATCCTTCCAATGCCTTCCCTTTCCAGGGCAGGGAGAGAATAGAATTTACACTTCTTCCCACAAACCGGTCCGAGTTCTTCAAGTGTGTTGAAGAGATTGTGACTCACCATTCCTCCCAATGAATACTCCAAAATTTATATTACCGCAAAAAGGACTGACGCAGCGCATACCTGATCAGATTATGAACTTATCAACGAATTCATTCACCGCTGTTCCTTCCAACTTGCCCTGGTCCAGGCAGATGTCGACTATGCCCCTCTGCTGCTTCGGCGGAAAACGGTGGGAGAGGTTCGTCTTGAATTTTTCCACTAGCAAAGGGATCCCTTCTTTGCGCCGGCGGCGGTGGCCGATGGGATACTCCACAACCACTTCAGGGAGCTTCGTCCCGTCCAGCAGTTCCACTGTCAGGCCGTTTGCAATGGAACGCTTATCCGGATCGTGGTAGTCCCTGGTGAATTGCGTGTCCTCAATGCATTCGATCTTCTCGCGCAACGCGTCGATGCGCGCGTCCGCTGCCACATTCTCTTCGTAGTCAGCGGCGGTAAGGCGGCCGAAGATGAGCGGTACCGCCACCATGTACTGGATACAGTGGTCTCTGTCTGCGGGGTTATACAGAGGTCCCTTCTTGTCTATGATGCGGATAGCTGCTTCGTGGGTTCGGATATTGATCTTCCTGATGTCGTCGGTATTCTTTCCCATATCCTTCAGCTGCCTGTGAAGGATCATGGCACACTCCACCGCTGTTTGGGAGTGGAATTCTGCAGGGAAAGATATCTTAAAAAGGACGTTTTCCATCACATAGGAACCGTAAGGCCTCTGGAATTTGAACTCACTGCCCTTGAAGAGGACATCATAAAACCCCCACGTTTTTGCAGTAAGTGCGGAGGGATAACCCATCTCTCCTTTGACGGCCATGAGTGCGAGCCTCACGCCTCTTGCCGTAGCGTCCCCTGCTGCCCAGGATTTTCGGGAGCCGGTATTCGGGGCGTGGCGGTAGGTCCTAAGGGACTGCCCGTCGATCCAGGCATTGGAAAGGGCATTGATAACTTCTTCCTTGGTGCCGCCCATCATCCTCGTAACTACAGCGGTGGTGGCGACCTTAACAAGCACAACGTGGTCAAGACCGACGCGGTTGAAAGAGTTTTCAAGGGCTATAACCCCCTGTATCTCATGCGCCTTGATCATTGCAGTCAGTACATCCTTCATCACAAGTGTCTTC
Source organism: Nitrospirota bacterium (assembly GCA_035625205.1). Taxonomy (GTDB): domain Bacteria; phylum Nitrospirota; class UBA9217; order UBA9217; family UBA9217; genus JAJYKN01. Next base: position 1,434 of record DASPQB010000137.1, read on the forward strand.
CCTCCCTCAGCCACGGCCTTCCTGGAAAGATAATCGGCGGTCGCAAGTATCCCGCCAAGGTTGTCAGAGGGATGGCCCCATTCCGCAGCGAGCCATGTATCGTTGAAGTCCAGCCAACGAATAATAGCCCCGATATTAAAGGCTGCCTGTACAGGGTCAAGTTGGAATTGCGTGCCCGGAACCCGTGCGCCGTTCGGAACGATCGTTCCGTGCACGATAGGCCCGAGGAGTTTGGTACATGCCGGATAACCCAACGCCTCAAGGCCGCATCCGAGGGTATCCATAAGGCAGTTCCTGGCAGTATCATATGCTTCGGCAGACCCAATTTCATAATCACAGACATAATCGGCGATATCCACAAGGACCTTGTCGGACCCGGGACGTACATTAGAGATATGTAAACTCATGGTTCTCTTTCTTTCCTTTCCGCGTTCTTTTGCAACCTACTTCCTCTCCCTGATGGGTATGAATATTCGGTCTTCCTCACCGATGTAGTTTGCGGAAGGCCGTATGATCTTGTTGTCAAGCCTCTGCTCGATGACGTGGGCTCCCCAGCCCGTAGTCCGCGAGATCACGAAGATGGGAGTGAACATTGAAGTAGGCACGCCCATCATATGATACGAAACAGCTGAATACCAGTCAAGGTTCGCAAACATATTCTTCTCTCTCTTCATGACGGCTTCTATGCGGTCCGCAACCCAGAACAGGTTAATGTTGTCGCCGTCCATGCAGAGATTCTTTGCAATCTCCTTTATGATCGGGTTCCTGGGGTCCCCCACAGTGTAGACGGGATGGCCGAAACCAATGATTATCTCCTTGTTCGCAACGCGTGCCCTGATGTCGGCCTCCGCTTCGTCAGGGGTACGATAACGTCTCTGGATCTCTTGGGCCGCCTCGTTGGCACCACCGTGCTTAGGCCCCCGGAGAGCGCCAATAGCCCCCGTTATGGTTGAATAAACATCGGAGAGGGTCCCTGTGATTACCCGGGCAGTGAAGGTAGACGCGGTAAATTCATGTTCAGCATAGAGAATCAGGGATTGATCAAGTGCCTTCTCATGGAGGTCTGAAGGTTTCCTGCCGTGAAGGAGGTGCAGGAAGTGGCCGGCCACTGAGTTATCGTCCGTCTCGACATCTATCCTACGGCCGTTTTGGCTGTAATGCCACCAGTAGAGGAGCATCGAGCCAAAGGATGCGACCAGACGGTCTATAACATCTCGCGCACCCTGGATGTTCCGGTCATCCTTCTCAGGCAGAACAGTGCCGAGGACCGAGCAACCGGTTCGTAGTACGTCCATGGGATGGGCAGCAGCAGGAATGTGTTCCAGTACTGTTTTCACTTCAGCTGGCAGACCACGAAGGCCTTTCAGTTTCTTCGCGTAGTCCTTAAGTGCCGACTTGTTGGGAAGTTCATCGTGGATCAGAAGATATGCCACTTCTTCGAACGTGGCCTGGCGCGCAAGTTCCACTATGTCATAGCCACGATAATGGAGATCGTTCCCCGTACGTCCGACGGTGCAAACAGCTGTATTGCCCGCCACCACTCCCGATAGTGCAACCGATTTCTTCACCTTATGCGTCACTGTTTCAGGTATTGCCAGAGTTCCCGCGTTGTTGCTCATCTTTTTTCCTCCTTCGAAAATATTCTATCAAGCCTTTCTTCGAACGTGTGATAATCAAGATAGTCGTACAGCTCAGCGCGGCTCTGCATGAGGGATACGACATTCTTCTGAGTGCCTTCCATCCGGATAGCGCTGTAAACCGTTAACGCGGCCTTGCTCATGGCCCGAAACGCTGAAAGGGGATAAAGCACGACCGAGACCTCCGCGTTGCGCAGTTCCTCCAAGGTGTAAAGCTGGGTCGAACCGAATTCGGTAATATTGGCGAGGACCGGAACCTTCACCGCGTGCGCAAACTCTCTGTACATGTTGAGTTCGGTAACGGCCTCCGGGAAAACCATATCTGCGCCGGCCTCCACACATGAACAGGCACGGTCAACGGCCGAGTTAAGACCCTCCACTGCAAGGGCATCCGTCCTCGCCATGATCACAAAATCAGGGTCAGTCTTTGCATCAACAGCGGCCTTGATACGGTCCACCATTTCGTCTTTGCTAACGATGGCCTTCCCGGGACGGTGGCCGCAGCGCTTTGCCTGAACCTGGTCCTCGATGTGCACTGCCGCGGCGCCGAACTTTATAACCGACTTGATGGTACGTGCGATGTTGAAGGCACTGCCCCATCCGGTATCGACATCCACCAGTACGGGTAGTCCGGTAATATCCGTGATGCGCCGAAGATCGGTGAGCACGTCGTCCATTGTCGAAATACCGAGGTCTGGCACACCTAGAGAACTGGCGGCCACTCCACCTCCTGAGATGTAAAGCGCCCTGAAGCCAGTCCGTTCCGCAAGGCGGGCTGCATATGCATTGATCGCTCCGACTACCTGCAATGGTTTTTCTTCCTGTAGGGCGATCCTGAAAAGGGCTCCTGCTGATACCGGTCTCGTCATAATATGATCCCTCCTGAAAATATGCAAATCACTCCATCAATAATAACAAATAAGCGAGACAGCTTCAGCAGCACACGCCGATAAAAACCGCGTGGCGAGATTGTTTGCACCGTGATTTACCTCCCAGAAAGGCAGAAGATCTTTCCAAATTATTTTCTCTTCTAAGCCGCGGTTCGAGAAGAGCAGGGATCTGCCTGCGATTCTTCAAAACCAGACGATTATCACATCTCGTGCCAGATTTCATGGGAAAAAGTTCTTTTCAATAGCAAGACTGGCAACTATGCATAAATTAAGCAGAATATCATCCAAGTGGTGTTCCCGGGTCTGAGGTGTTTGTC
>DASPQB010000138.1:0-25578 GCA_035625205.1 Nitrospirota bacterium
ACCACGCCCATGCCATGGTCGATGAACAGCCCCGATCCGATGGTCGCTCCCGGATGGATTTCTACGCCGGTGAGGAAACGTGCAAACTGCGAAAGCGCCCGCGGGATAAAGGGCAGCCGCTTCTGTAGCAGCCAATGGGCAAAACGGTGAATCAACAGAGCGTGGAATCCCGCATAGGTAAGAGCGACTTCGATCTTGCTCGTTGCAGCAGGATCCATGGAAAGAGCGGCGTGGAAATCTTTATGTATCTTTCGAAAAGTTTCGATCATTAATGTACTGTAGATGAGCGATGTACGATTGCTGATAGAAAATACGGACTTGACTTCACTGTTGCATGGCGAGCCAAGACCGGAAAGGTGCAATGCGGTCCTTACTCCCTGAGCCATCCTGGAGGGATTCCTGCCTTGCGCGCTTCGTCCGGGATCGCAACCTCAACCTGGTTCCGGGCGTCGTTGATCTCCTGCTGAACCTGTTTCATTTCCTGCTCAATACGATCTGCTTCTTCTCTATCCTCAAGATGCCCGGAAGCAATGCCTCCCCATCTTCCCAGCACCTGGTTCCGTTTTTGATCGAGCGCTTGGTACTGCCGCTCGAGATCTGCAAGATGACCCTTTGCTTCCGCCATTCGCCGCTGCCAGGCTTGCTTGATATTTTCTGCGCTCTCTCCATTCCCAGAAATTCCTGAGTCCGGGGAACTGCGTTGATTAATTGACCCCGCTTCACCTTCCGGCGGGGCATTCACCTGCCGAACCGTCGAGCGGTAGCGTTCCGGAACCGTGCCCGGCTGATCGGTAATATGCACGACTCCGTTACTGTCGGTCCACGTGTAGAGAAAGCTTTTCTCTTGTTCCTGCTCGACAGCCTGTCCGCCTGTCTGCGCATAGGCGGGCATTACAACAACCAAAAGACAGGCTATGCTGAAATAGCAGTACCAAATAGCATCACTCCACTTTCTTGATCGTGCAGACCGCATATGCCGCCATTCCTTCGCTGCGCCCCGTGAATCCGAGTCCTTCCGTTGTCGTGGCCTTCACGTTTACCAGAGATCGGTCAGTTTTGACTACCGCAGCAATGTTTTCCACCATCGCCCTTATGTACGGAGCCATTTTCGGCTTGTCCGCGACGATCGTGGCATCGATATTGTTCACGTCAAATCCCGCTTCCCCTAGAAGCCGGTGTACTTCCTCAAGCAGAATCAGGCTGGAAATTCCTTTGTATTTTGGCGCCGTGTCCGGAAAATGCCTGCCGATGTCACCGAGACACGCCGCGCCGAGCAAGGCATCGCAAATAGCATGAAGCAGGACATCCGCATCCGAATGACCCTGCAGTCCCGCCTCGAACGGAATTTCCACACCGCCGATCATGAGCTTGCGGCCCGAAACGAGACGGTGAACATCATACCCTATGCCGATCCGCATCATACCTCCTCTTCAAGATCTCTTCCGCGAGGAGGAGATCCTCAGGTGTCGTGATCTTGATATTTTCGTAGCTCCCCATGATTACACGGACCCTGTTTCCGGCCCGCTCAACCAGCATAGCATCGTCGGTACCATACATATTCTGTTCCTGTGCCGCCGCGTAGGCCTGCTTAATAACCTTCACGGGGAATGTCTGCGGTGTCTGGATTGCCCACAGCCTGCTCCGCTCGAGTGTCTGGACCACCATGCTTTTAGCGTTCACCTCCTTGACCGTGTCCTTGAGGGGAACTCCGACAGCCACACTCTCGCCTTTTTTCGCATAATCAATTGATTCCCTGATCATCTCAGCAGTCACAAAAGGCCGTACCGCATCGTGAACCAACACAATTGCCGTGTCCTTCTCCAGCTTATGGAGGCCGTTCGCAACTGAATCTTGCCGTTCCTTGCCGCCGACGACAAGTGTCCGTACTTTGGTGATATGGAACTGTTCGATTATATCCCTCAAACACCCTTCCATGTCTTCCTGCGCCAGGATCGGGATGACTTCGTCTACCTCGGTGGTCCGCTGAAATGCAAGGAGGGTGTGGGCGAGCAGAGGCATTTCGCCAAGGGGAAGGAATTGCTTCGCAACGGCTTTGCCCATGCGTTTTCCCACGCCTGCCGCTGGAATGAGTGCCGTCACTTTTGACATAGGGACCTCACTACGAGTTCACTGCACGACATTCATGCTCACGAGACCTAAACCTGCCGTCTACCTGCCTGCGTCAATATTGAACCGTCTGTACTGGGAGGTCATTTTTTAAAACTCTTCACGACAATCCTGAACCGCTTGGGTACCGGCGCCGCCATATCGATCGCAACGCGAAGCTGGTACTGATCTTCACGGTCCCGCGTTATGAGATCAAAGGGAAGAACGATTTGGCCATCTTCCATGACCGCTTTGCCGACATTCACCTTCATCCCTGCATCCACGGCCTGCTCCAGGGCTGCCATTTCCGGCTTTGCCTCAGCCATGGGGGCTCCGGGCATCGATGGCTCGGTCGGGGTCATTTCCCGCATAATGTCCTGAGGCATCTCCTGCTTCTTTTCGAAATTGCCCATGATATCGCTCAGCGTGAAGTTATGCCGTTCAGGATACTTCTGCATGTCCTGGAGCACCAGTTTTGATATCGCGGTGAACGTTTTGAGTACGCCTACCCCCGTTTTCGCAATAGCCTCGTAGAACGGCACTCTGCGCGGGTTTATCACAGCGTTCAGTTCCTCGACGGAAAGAATATCGGGCAGGTCCCGTTTGTTGAACTGGATAACCATGGGGAATTCTGCCAAGTTGACTCCCTGCTCAGCAAAGTTGTCTCGCAGGTTCGCCAGGCTCTCCAGGTTTGCGTCCACCATGGCGCGCTGGGAATCGACCACGAAAATCACGCCGTCCGCGCCTTTCAGTACGAGCTTTCTGGTAGCGTTGTAAAAAACCTGGCCAGGAACGGTATAGAGGTGAAACCGGACCTTGTAACTATTGATCGTCCCGAGTTCAACGGGCAGAAAATCGAAGAACAGCGTCCGGTCCGTCTCCGTGGCCAGCGAAATCAGTTTGCCGCGCTGTGTGGGGGCGATGCGGTGATAGATCAGATGGATGTTCGTCGTTTTACCACAAAGGCCGGGCCCGTAATATACGATCTTCGCGTTAATCTCTCGCGTGGTATGGTTCACTAATGCCATACTTCATAATTACATAAAAAGAATTACATGTCAATACGGGGGGACTTATTATCTTGATTGCGCAGCAAAATGTTCATCGCCATCACATGCGTTGCCTTGTTCTTGCTTGCAAGCAGCGGAGCAGTCCGTTCAAGTCCAACGACAACATGGTCAAGCGATCCCCCCGTGAGATCGGTAATCACACCGCCCGCCTCCACAAGAATCAGCATGCCGGCTGCATAATCAAAGGCACGCGAGGCTGTAGCGGTCGCGAACACGCCCATCGCACCTGAGGCGAGGTAGGCAAGGTCGAGCGCGGTAGAGCCGAAACACCGAGTGCGCTTCGCCTGCGCAAGGAGCGGAAGGAGGCGCGGTAGATCGGATTTCGGTGACGATGCCTCGTATGACACGATCGCGATGCCCTCAACTGCAGACGTCCTGATGCGCTCTCCGTTTTTGTAGGCACCGTTTCCGCGCAGCGCCCAGAACTCATCGCCTGCCGCAAGGTTGATGACGTAGCCGACGGCAAGGGTATCCAGCGTGTCGCTGTTGAGTAGTGCGAGCGACGTTGAAAAGAAGGGGATCCCGCTCTTTGCGTTGTTACTCCCGTCGATGGGATCAGCGAGAACAATCTTGTTGCCTTGTCCGAACTTTCTGACGCCGAGCTCCTCGGAAATAAGTGTGAAGGCCTCGCCCTCACGGTGCGCGCCCTCAAGCGCTGAGATGATGATGTCCTCCGCCCACTTATCCACTGGAAAGGTCTTGTCGCCACCCGCTCCCTTGCCCAACGGCACCGTGCCACCCTCCTTGTTGAGTGTTGCAGTGATACCGTCGCGCATTTTTTTCCCGATCTCCTTGAAAATGTCCAGCCATTGTTCGTTGGTCATGAAAGCTCCTTCTCACTAACGGGTGTAAAAGTGCGGGTGCAAACTAGTTGCCAGGTGCGTGTTGCTCCTTGTTCATCCAGGAAACGATCTCCTCCGCTGCCTTCCTTGTCATCCCGGCGACGGTAGCCAGTTCCTCCACCGTCGCGACCTTGATTTTTTCCACGCTCCCAAAGTGACGGAGCAGCGCTCTTTTCCGCGTCTCTCCGATGCCGGGGATATCATCGAGCTCCGAATGTACGGCCCGCTTCTCGCGGAGCCTCCGATGATACGTGATTGCGAAGCGGTGCGCCTCATCCCGTACCCGCGCGACAAGGTGGGTGGTGGCGCTCGTGGGATCAAGAATGACGGGTTCTTCAACGCCGGGCAGAAATACCCTCTCAAACTCCCGCTCAGCGCCTTCGTCACCGCTCCGCGCCTTGGCAAGACCGATCACATCTGGCTTGTCAATGCCCAACTCCTTGAGGACATCGAGAGCAGCATTCAGCTGCCCTTTGCCTCCGTCGATCAGGATGAGGTCGGGAAGAAGCCCTTCCTCTTTCGCCCTCGTATAGCGCCGCCGGATAACCTCTGCCATGCTCGCAAAATCGTCCTGGCCGCTCACAGTCTTTATTTTGAACCGCTTGTAGTGCCGTTTATCCGGGAGGTTATTCTCGAAGCTGACCATGCTCGCGACCGCTTCCGTTCCTTGAATTTGAGAAATGTCGAATGCTTCGATCCTGCGCGGCATATTTGTGAGCCCCACCTCCTCCTGGAGCCTCATCAGGATCTTCTCCTTGCTTCTCCGGGAAAGCGTGTGTTCTCGTAGCGCCTGCGCCGCATTGTCCGATGCCATCTGAACAAGCTCGCGCTTTCGACCGCGTTGAGGAACCTGGACATCAACCTTGCCATTCCGACGTCGTTCGGTGAGCCAGTTCTCGAACACTTCTCGGTCTGGCACGTCAGTAGGCAGCAGGACTTCAGCAGGGATGATCATCTCCTTGGCGTAAAACTGGTGCAGAAAGTCGGCGAGAATATCTTCATCGGCTAAACCGCGCACATCATCGAGATAGAAATCCTTCCTGCCGAGCATCATGCCGTTCCTGATGAAAAGGACCTGAATGTCCGCGCGGCCGGCCTCGGATGCGAAGCCGACCACGTCCTGGTTCTCAAACCCCGGGGATATGACTTTCTGCTTCTCGAAGGCCCCTCCGATCTTTGCTATCCGGTCCCTGAGCTCCGCCGCCCGCTCGTACTCCATCTTCGCCGAAGCCTCCTCCATGCGCCGCTTCAGCATATCGAGAAGGTCGCGGTTCTTGCCTTCGAGGAAGAACCGGACCTGGGAAACGACATCGGAATACGCGGCTTTATCAACCTCGCCCGTACACGGCCCCAGGCACCGTCCGATCTGGAACTGGACGCAGGCGCGCTCCGGTTTTTTCCCCAGTTCTTTCCTGCACGAGGCAAGCGGAAAGGTCCGGCGGATGAGCGCAAGGGCCTCCCACATGCCGCCTGCAGGAACGTAGGGCCCGTAATACATTGCCCCGTCCTTTTTCAACCGTCGGACGACTTCAAGACGTGGATATTCGGACTTGATGTCGAAACGGAGATAAGGGTAGTTTTTGTCGTCGCGCAGGATAATGTTGTAGCGGGGATGGTGCTTTTTTATGAGATTGGATTCCAAGACGAGGGCCTCGAGTTCGGTATGCGTCACGATTGTCTCGATGTCCGCGATTTGGCGGACCATGATCTCGGTTTTCTCGCCCTTTGGCCCTTTCTGAAAATAGGAATTCACCCGGTTCCAGAGGGACACGGCCTTGCCGATGTAGATGATGTGTCCTCGGCTGTCTTTCATCATGTAAACTCCCGGCTCGTTCGGGAGGTTCTGGAGTTTTTCTTCGAGGGTCATCGTAAGAGTATTGTACCACGGATAGACTCATTGCGGAATGCGGATTTGAGTTCGAGAGGGAGCCTCAACCATGCATGTGAAAGGGCCACCTGCTGAGAGGGTCCGGTCAGCACAAAATTGGACGGCGAACTATGCATCTGCACTGCACGACTCAAAACGGACAGGCCTGGCTGTCTGCTACCAACGCCACCGTACCCCTCATCCAAAAAAAGAAGAAGCGGACTGCTGCAACGGCAGGGCGATCCTTGCCACAGCCACCATCCCTGTTGTTACTCCACCTTCACCCCGATCGCCATCTCCTGCTGCCTGAGTGACCTGATCTTATCCCGAAGTTCCGCAGCGGTCTCGAAATCAAGCTCCTTTGCCGCCGCGCGCATCTGTTTATCGAGCGATGCAATGAGCGCGGGAATGTTCACTGTCGGGACGTAATCCCCGGCATCTTCAGCAGTGATCGGCACGGTAAAGTAATCCTGTTCGTACACTGTCCTGAGCGCGGCCTGGATGTTTTTCTTGATGGATATCGGGGTGATGTTATGCTTCTTGTTGAACTCTTCCTGCACAGTTCGTCGGCGGTTCGTTTCGTTGATCGCATTTTTCATCGAATCGGTGATCTTCTCTGCGTAGAGAATGACCTCCCCGTTCACATTCCGGGCAGCGCGGCCCATGGTCTGGATGAGCGACCGCGTTGATCGCAGGAACCCTTCCTTGTCCGCGTCCAGGATCGCTACCATGGAGACCTCCGGGATGTCGAGCCCTTCACGCAGGAGATTAATGCCGATGAGCACATCGTACTTGCCCATGCGCAAATCGCGAATAATGTCCACACGCTCAAGAGTATCGATATCGGAGTGCAAATAGGCGACTTTCACGTTCAGCTCTTTGTAATGCTCGGTCAGATCTTCCGCCATCCTCTTGGTGAGCGTGGTCACGAGCACCCGCTCATTTGCTTCGGCTCGTTTCCTGATCTGGTTCAGAAGATCGTCAACCTGTCCCTTCACCGGTCTGATCGCGATCTTCGGGTCGGTGAGCCCCGTCGGACGGATTACCTGCTCAATGATCCGGTTGCCGGACTTCTTCGTCTCAAAATCCGCCGGCGTTGCCGAAACATACACGGTCTGGTTCACGCGAGCCTCGAACTCTTCGAAGTTGAGCGGACGATTATCGAGAGCCGACGGGAGACGGAAACCGAAATCCACGAGCGTCTGTTTACGCGCCCGGTCGCCATTGTACATTCCGCCGATCTGCGGAACCGTTGCGTGGGACTCGTCAACGACGAGCAAATAATCCTTGGGAAAGTAGTCGAGCAGGGTCGGCGGCGGTTCTCCCGGCGCTCGTCCCGACAGGTGACGTGAGTAATTCTCGATGCCGTGGCAGTAGCCCATTTCCTGGATCATTTCGAGGTCGAACATGGTTCGCTGCTCGATGCGCTGGGCCTCGATCAGCTTGTTCATCTTGCGGAAGTACTGGATCCGCTCCCGGAGCTCTTCGTGAATGCCATCAATGGCCTCTTTCATGCGAGATTCCGGGATCACGTAATGGCTGCCGGGATAAATGGCCACTTTTCCGAGTTTCTTGAGCGGTGTGCCTAGAAGCGGGTCGAATTCCGAGATCGTGTCGATCTCGTCGCCGAACATCTCGACGCGGATAGCGGTATTCTCAAAGGACGCCGGAAAGATCTCTACAACGTCGCCGCGCACCCGAAAAGTCCCGCGCTGAAAATCGAAGTCGTTCCGCGTATACTGGATGTCAACGAGTTTTCGGAGGATTTCGTTCCGGTCGATCTGCTGGCCTTTTTCCAGAAAGAGCAGCATGCCGTGGTATGCCTCCGGCGAGCCCAGGCCGTAGATGCAGGACACCGAGGATACGACGATCACGTCGCGCCGTTCGAAAAGCGCATTCGTCGCCGAGTGCCGCATGCGATCGATCTGTTCGTTGATGGAAGAATCTTTCTCTATATAGGTGTCGGTCGTGGGAAGGTACGCCTCAGGTTGATAGTAATCGTAATAGGAGACGAAGTACTCCACCGCATTCTCGGGAAAGAGCACCTTGAACTCATTATACAATTGCGCAGCCAGTGTCTTGTTGTGCGCAATGACGAGGGTAGGCTTCTGGACCAGCTCCACAACATTCGCTATGGTGAACGTCTTCCCTGACCCGGTCACACCCAGGAGCACTTGGTGCGGGAGGCCTTTGGTGATGCCTTCGGCCAGTTTTTCAATCGCCTGCGGCTGGTCGCCCGTTGGCTTAAAATCAGATTCGATTCTGAATCGTGTCATAAATGAATATTACTCCAGAGAGAACAGACGTGTCAATGAAGGGGTCGGACCGGAGACGTGTGGATGTTATTCCAACAAATCATCTGGCGGAACTGCCTTTCTCCTGTTCCTTGCCTGGTAAATTGGACTTCGCGATACGACAATCCGCTATGCTCAAGCATCCGGAAGATAGCATTCAATATTGTCAGCTCTGACTGATAAGACGGTAGCCAATAAGTTGAATCATGGATGATCGTTACGGCACATGGCACGGACACAGCTTATTCTGAACGGATCAACGACGAAGCCGCGCCGATTTTGAGGTGCGTGCGGGACCGGTGGTCGATCATGCAGTCGACTTCGCATGAAGCAGAAAATTGAGAAATGCCTGGCACAAAGGCGAACGGCTCTTGCCCCTGCGCAAGATGACGGGAAAGCTTCTTTCCATCGGAACTCCCTTGAGCCGCACCGCATAAAGCCTTTTGGCGCTGATGTCATCTTGAAATGCACGGATCGAGAGGATTGAGACGCCGAGGCCGCCTTTTATTGACTGGCGCACGGCATCACTGCTGCCCATTACTGCAATGGTGTTCAGATCCGCGATCGTAATACCTGCTTTCCCGAGGCGATCTTCCATGATACGACGCGTACCCGAACCTGCTTCACGGAGAATGAACGGGGTCCCGTGCAGGGCATCGGGCGTGATCGTCTTTTTTTTTGCCCAGGCGTGCGTCGCTGGTACCGCAATTACAAGTTCATCTCGCAGGTACGGATGGCTCTCCAACCGCGGATCGCTCACGGGGGCTCCAACGATTCCGAGATGGAGATCGCCGTTCAGCACGGCCTGTGCTATCTTCATGGTGTCGTCAATAAAGAGCTGAATGGTCGCGGATGGCAGTTGTTTCTTGAATGCTCCGATGAGCGATGGGAGAACGTAAGCACCCGGTATGGTACTCCCGCCAATCTTCAGAAGACCGCTCAGCTGGCCTGACAGGCTCGCGATTTCCTCTCGTGCCTGATCACGCAGGGCAAGGAGCTCCTGCCCGTGACGGAAAAGGATATCCCCTGCAGCCGTAGGCATAACCTGCTTGCCGAGGCGGTCGAGAAGCTTCACTGCCAGTTCCTGCTCAAGATTTTTAATGTGGCCGCTCACGGTCGGCTGGGTAAGATAGAGTGCTTCTGCTGCTTTTGAAAAGCTGCGGAGTTTAATGAGGGTGCAGAATATTTCTATCTGGTGAAGGTCCATAAGAAATTAAACCACGGAGGTAGAGACGACGGGGAAGAACAAGTGCTGCAAACGTCTAAGAGTATAGCCTTGGCTCTTGTTCGTTTCATCCAGTACGGAGTGGCGTTTCTATCTTCCTCAATGCCTCCCCGTGGCTAATTTTTCTTTCCGTAGTCTCTCAAGAACTGCGTTAACAGCCGCATTCCGATGCCAGTCGCACCTTTCGGTGTATAAGGCCGGTCCTTCTCTGTCCAGGCAGTTGCCGCGATATCAAGATGCACCCAGGGATATTTCTGCACGAACTTGGATAGAAGCGCAGCGGCCGTGATCAGGCCACCGTCTCTACTACCGGCATTCTTCATATCTGCAATGTCACTCTTGATCTGGTCATAGTAGCCTTCCCAGAGCGGCATTTCCCACACTCGCTCACCGGTTTTCTCGCCGGCATTGCGGATCATCTGTTTCAGCTTCTCATCCGTGCCGACCATACCTGTGGCCTCCTGGCCGAGGGCGATCCGGCAGGCCCCGGTAAGCGTTGCGATGTCCACGATTACCGCCGGTTTGTACCGGCACGCATATGCTAAGGCGTCGGACAGGATAAGCCTTCCTTCGGCATCGGTATTGATGATCTCAATGGTCTGTCCCGACATGGTCCGGAGCACGTCGCCGGGCCTGTATGCGCTACCGCTCGGCATGTTCTCCGTCGCCGGGAGCAGTCCGACAACGTTGAGCGGGAGCTTGAGTGCAGCAGCCGCGCGGATTGCTCCGAGCACCGCCGCCCCGCCTGACATATCGTCCTTCATCTTGTCCATGTTCTCGGAAGGCTTGATCGAGATGCCCCCCGAATCGAAAGTGATTGTCTTGCCCACCAGCGCGATAAAAGGCTTCTTACCGCCTTTCCGGTACTCGAGAATGACGAACTTCGGCGGCTGCACACTGCCTGAAGCGACCCCCAGGAGGGCGCCCATGCCGAGTTTTTGCATCTTGACGCGATCAAGCACCTGCACGGTGAAGCCAAACTGCTGCGCAATCTCCCGAGCCTTTGCAGCGATGATTGTCGGCGTCATGTCCGCAGCCGGGAAATTCACCATATCGCGAACCATATTAGTCGAGTCGGCAATCTCCGCTCCGTCCTCGGCGCCCCTCTGAAGGGCTTTGACCGGAGCCGCGGTCTCGGCCAGAAGCGTGATCATGGTGACGTCTTTGCTCCGGTCGTTCTCTTCGTTGGTTTTATATTTCAGAAAACGGTAGAGGCCGAGCAGACTCCCCTCTACCAGGGCCTGGGACACTTCCTCGAAATTCATTCCGAAGTCGTTAACGAGGACCGTAATATCCCGGGCTCCGGCTGCCCGCAGCGAAGTTGCTGCCTTGCCGATGGCCTGCCGCAGACGATTGAGCGTGAAATCGCCCCGCGTTCCCAATCCTGCGAGGATCAGCCGCTTTGCTGGAATCCTGCCTTCGGGGTAAAGAAGATGTACCGCCCCTGGCTTAGGCTGAAAATCACCGCTCTGAATAAGCATTTCCACAGTACCGCCGAGCGCCTTGTCGATTCTCGCGACGGCAGCCCCAAATTTTTCCTCTGCGAAGAGGAGGATTGCTGCACCGTCTGTTTTGTGTTTTTCAAGCTTTCCTGATATGACATTGATCTTCATGGGTCCTTGCCTGGCTCCTCAAAGTTCTCATTGTACGAGTTCAGTCTTTTCTCATCACTACCGGTTCAAGTCCTTCACGCGTAAGCTTATCTGCCACCTGTTCCGCACGCTCTTCTGAGAGGTAGGAGCCGACACGAACTCGATAAAACCTGGCAACATTTGTCTCGAAGGGAACAATGGCAACCACTTCGAACTTCTTTGATAACCGATACTTGAGAAGCCGCGCGTTCTCTTCCTCGGTATAGGTTGCTGCGTACACCGTGTACTGGTCCGGCTCATGCCCGAATTCCAATATTTCGACTTGCACGCGCGCCGCGCCTTTTTCGATGAAACCCAGCTTTCTTGCTGCTGCGTATGAAAGATCGAGGATCGCATTCCTGATGAATGGGCCGCGGTCGTTTATGGTAACGGTAACGCTTTTAACATTTTCTAGATTTGTAACGCGAATGAGCGTGCCGAGGGGGAGGGTCCGGTGGGCTGCCGTGAGGCCGTTCATGTCAAAGACCTCCCCGCTCGCTGTTTTTTTCCCCTGATATTCCCTGCCATACCAGGTAGCGGTCCCCGTTTCCCGGGAGAGGGTGGCCGGCCTGCTGGCTGGCGCAGGTGCGATCACCGGCGAGGTGACCGATGAGGCAACGGGCAAGGATGGTGCCGGAGCAGGCATCTGCGCCGACGGCCTGACCGCAGCCGTGCAAGCCGCCGACACCGCAACTGCGCAGAGCACGAAGGCCCTGCGCAGTGGCAAAATCCTATGAGAAGGGCCGAACGACATGTTGCTGACTTCCGGTTACGCGGACGCCTTTTCCTCGGCCGGCTTAACCTCACCTGCTTTCTTGCCCGCGGCCTTATACGCCTTGGCAGCGCGAAGCTTTCTCTGTGCCCGCTTGACCTGCTTACGCGCCTTGCGGACCTCTGCGTCGGACTTTTTGCCTTCTGCCTTCTTTGCCTTTTCTGCTGCAGCCTTTTTCAATTTCTCGATTTTCTGCTTGAGTTCTTCCTGACTCACTTTGATCACTGACGCCTCCTCGTTATTTCTGTTTTTACGCTGCTCGTCTGCCCGCGATTGGATGACAATCATAAAACAAACTCCCCTATAAATCAAGGTATTTTGTACACCGCCCCTTTCCTCGTCCTTGCTGCAAGGCAGTTCTCCCTGCCCATGGCCCACAGCGATCGACTTCTCCGTCCCACGGGGAATGCATGGCACGCTCCTATCCGCGCTGCAAAGTCTCTCAGTCCCGCGGCTACCGGTCCTCGGATTTCCTTTTTTACGTACTGGGTCTCCCATAGCAGCCGGCCGGGCGAACAGGCATATGTTCGACCGTTTGACGTCCCCTCTGTTTTTCATCATGAAACGAATGCCCGCGATGCACCGTTTCTTCACGTGCAAAGTGCGGAGTGGTCGTTGGCCGCCAGGAGCGGGAAGGAGAACGAAAGCATGCCAGCTATGGATGGGAGCGATATACCGCTGTATTGACCGAGTATGACCTATTATGACGGCAAATGGTCACACGGGCGTGCAATCACTCCAGGGGAATGGACTTGCGGAACATGCAGGGATCAGAGTCTCATGCGTATGCGTTCGTGAAAAGGTTCGAAACGAGGGATGCGATAGTAATGTTCAAGAAAAAAAAGGGAGTCTCCCGTGGGTGACTCCCTCCGCTGGTCAATCTGAGCTTAGCATCCCACTGGTGCCTTCTTCGCCGCAGGTGCCGCCATCACGTGCATCAGCATGTCTTTCTGGATGGAAACCTCGACCTTTTCACCTGCCTTCAAGTTTGCAAGGTCAATAGACTTATCTGCTTTCAAGGTTATGTCTTTGTTGGTGCCTTCTTGGCAAAACACGACGGTGCCGGCCTTCGCATCTACACTTTTTATGGTGCCCTTCTGCATGTTCATGTCAGCGGCAAAAGCCAGAGAAACAAACGATACAACGAAAACCATCACTGCGAGTATAACTGCGATCTTCTTCATCCTTTTTCCCCTCCTTAGTATGAATTGCACTTTAACGGCTATGCGATTGCATACCATATCATAACTTTAAAAAATACTCAATTGAAATTATAAATAATACTATACATAAAAATTATAACAAAAAATTGCAGATTTGAATCTGTCGCCTGTAGTCCTACATTTCTGTTTCAATAAACTCCAATTGTGATTATAATAGGCCCCCATGAAAGGGTATCTGTTCAATAGTCTGTTGGTTGTCGCTGGAAGCGTGCTCGGCCTTCTTGTGGGGAAAAAGATCCATGATGATGTGAAGGAAAATGTTTTTATTGTCCTCGGCCTGGTGACCGCATTCGTGGGGATCAAGATGAGTCTGCAGGGGCGCGACATTATTCCCATGGTATTTTCGCTCGTACTCGGGACGTTCCTGGGCAGCATCTTGAAACTCGAGGACCGGCTGCATGGATACCTCAATCGCCTAAACGATTCTTATCTGCCAGGTACCTATGATATAGAGGGGTTTCTCGTCGCGAGTACTCTTTTTTGTGTCGGCTCCATGACCATCATCGGTTCGCTCAAGGATGGGCTCTACAATGATGGCACACTCATTAGGACAAAGTCTGTCATGGACGGCTTTGCATCTTTTATTCTCGCATCGCGATACGGACCGTCGGTCGCCCTCTCGGCAATCACGATCCTTTTCGTTCAAGGCATATTGACAACCTTCTCCGGAGCGCTCACCTTCCTCGCAACGGAGCAGATGATGCACGACATCGACGGCGTGGGTGGCATCATCGTGTTCGCCATAGGTTTTAACCTCTTGAAGCTCAAAACCATCAAAACCATCGACATGTTACCGGGCCTCGTGCTGATAGTCGTATATAGATTATGGAGGGGATAGTTCCTGCACGCTTCTAATTTATGCCGCGAGTCGTGGGAAATCTTCTGTTCCTGCCCGGTCCAGGGCGTAAAATCAGCTCCTCTTCAGTACTTCTCGTGCCGCCACAACGCCTGATATGGATGCCTGGATCAACCCCCGCGTTATGCCTGCGCCGTCGCCGATTGCGAAAAGGTTTTTCACTTCCGTTTCCAGGTCTGGTGTTACGTGCAGTTTCATGGAATAGAACTTCACTTCCACTCCGTAAAGGAGCGTGTCCCCTGAATTTGCACCCGGCGCTATGTTATCAAGCGCTTCGAGCATTTCCGTGATGTTATGGAGGTGACGATAGGGCAGCACGAAGCTGAGGTCCCCCGGCGTTGCGTCTTCCAGCGTTGGTCGGACCGAAGCCTCGGCAATCCTCCCGGGCGTGGATCGCCGGCCCATCTTGAGATCGCCGAGCCGTTGGACAATGACCCCTCCGCCAAGGAGGTTTGCGAGTCCTGCAATGTATCTGCCGTAAGAGATGGGATCGTCAAACGGCTCGGTAAAATCCGTGCTCACGAGGAGGGCAAAGTTGGTGTTCTCCGTTTTCCGGTTTTTGTAGCTGTGGCCGTTCACGCTGTAGATGCCCTCACTGTACTCTTTTACCACCTCGCCGTAGGGATTCATGCAGAACGTGCGCACGCGATCGCGGAACCGTTTCGAATAGTAGATAAACTTCCCCTCATAGGCAATATCGGTGATTTCCTTCATGATCGAAGCTGGGAGCTCTACCCTTACGCCTATGTCTACGGGATTCTTCCTGACCGCGAGGCCAAGCCGTTTCGCTTCGCCTGAAAGCCATGAGGACCCTTCCCTGCCCGCGGCAACAATGAGGTACTTTGCTTTGATCGTTGTAGCGTCGTCGATCGTCACGCCGGCTGCTACCCCATCGATCACCTCGATCTGCTGCACCGGCGTATCGAAGAGAAAATCAACTCTCTTGTCTAGCTCATTTTTGAGCCGCCTCAAAATCTCTCGGCACATGTCCGTTCCGATGTGCCGGATTCTGGCGGGAATGAGTTCAAGATTGTACCCTGCCGCCTTTTTCTTGAGGCGCGACAGCGCTTCTTTGTTGTCACCGTGCACATCGCCGTCCGCGCCGAAGGCTCGATAAATAGAATCGACATAGTCTATTGCAGAAGCGAGACCGCTCGGGGAAAGATAGTCCTTGAGCCATCCGCCGAAATCGGAGGTGAGTGTAAGTTTCCCATCGCTGTAAGCGCCTGCGCCGCCCCAGCCGCAGAGAATGCTGCAAAGCCCGCATTGGACGCAGGGTACCGTTGATTCGATCATGGGGCAGGCCCGATGGTCAAGGTCGCCTCCCTTTTCGATCATGAGAATTTTCAGATGGCTATTTTTTACCAGTTCGAGCGCAGCGAAAATGCCTGCAGGTCCGGTGCCGATGATGATTACGTCGTAAGAGGAAGATGGCATGGTCAATCGCATGTGTCAGCGTTTATTCGCTTACCGGATCACGTTCTGGAGATATTGTAGCAGATTTTATGCAAGATTTACCTCTCCCTGGACGATAAGAAACGAAATGCCGAATTCCGTGCTTTGTGTCGATAATAGCTATTTCCTTTCGCATCGTCCCCTGCGTTATTATTGCTTCCCTTACTTCAAACTCTGCATATAGTCAGCAAGTTCATTCAGTTCTTTTTCGGGCAACGTAATTTTTGGCATGATAGATCCGGGCGAAACTGCCTGGGGGTCTTTGAAGTGACGCATCAGCCATTCACGGTCACGCTTGCTGCCCACGTGTGTCAGATCGGGTCCGATCGTTCCGCCCTTGCCATGCATACTGTGGCACGAGATGCAGCCATTTTTGTTGAACAGAATACGTCCGGCAAGAACAGAAGGCGACGTCACCGCCGGAGCATTGATGATAGGTGCTCGTGCGCCCATAATGGTGAGGACAGTGACGGTCACCACGGCGAGACCTGCAATAGACATCATGATCTGTCTCTTCCGGGGTGCCCGCTCGGGCTCTGTGTCGAAGAAAGGCAAAAGGAGCAGCGCAATGACAGCCACTGCCGGTAGTATTACTGTGCCGACTGCTTCATATTTTCCCTCAAAGATGCGGAGCATCTGGAAAATAAAATAGAAGTACCATTCCGGCCTCGGATTATACGTGCTGTCCGTAGGATCAGCCTGCGGTTCGAGTGTCGCAGGAGAAAAAATCGCAAACGCGGACAAGGCAAGAAAAACGATCAGCGTGAAGATCGTGTCTCTGAAAATCTGGTTTGGAAAGAGCGGTTCGGAAAAATTTTGTTTTTGTTCCGCAGCGTTCCATGTCCCGCCTGCGCCCGCGAGCTCAAGGACAAGAATATGGAGAAACGCGAGGAGTGCAAGGCTCCAGGGCAGTATGTAAGTATGAATGGCAAAGAACCGGCTGAGCGTCAGGTTGCTCAGCTCGGCGCCGCCACGTACGATCTTGAGTAGCGCTCCGCCGATTACCGGTACGGTCCCGGCAACATTCGTGCCCACCACGGTGGCCCAGTATGCCTTCTGGTCCCACGGCAAAAGGTATCCCGTGAAGGCAAAGCCTCCCACGAGCATCACGAGGAACACGCCGATGAGCCAGACCGCCTCGCGCGGTTTTTTGTAAGCACCGAACGTAAATACGCGAAGCATGTGGAGTGCCACGAGCACCATCATAAAGCTGGCCCCCCAGTGGTGCAGGCCGCGGATGAAGTTGCCGAAGGGGGCCTCGTTCTGGATGAATTTAACGCTTGCATAGGCATGGTCGGGGGTCGGTACGTAGTAGAGCGACAGGAAAATACCGCTTGCCATCTGGAGGAGAAAGAGGAAAACGAGAGATGCCCCAAGCACGTAAAACCAGCTCGCACCGCCCGGAACGGGACGGACCGCAAACGCTTTCCAGTGTTTCCGAATTTCTATCCGTTCATCGAGCCAGGCGATCAGACGCGCGAACATGGGACCTCCTTCTCAGCTCCTTGAAATAAATGAATCGGAAAACCGGCAAAGGAGGCAATCGGATGATTCCTCCCCCCTCTTTTCCGAAATATTGATTCACGAATATCAAGCCGCCACTTTGCTGCTGATGCCCAGCTGAAACACCTCATACTTGACGAAAACTTTGCCCTCTTCCACTCGAGTGTCGAGCGTATCAAGAGGACGGGGCGCAGGACCGGACACGACCTTGCCGTTGATATCGAACACACTGCCGTGGCATGGGCATTTGAACCGCTGGTCACTATCGAACCATCGGTATCCGCACCCGAGGTGGGGACAGTTCGGCGAAAATGCGGTCACCAAGCCGTCAGGCCTCTTCACCAGCCAGAGTGACCGCTCCAGCTTTTCCTCCTGCCACCCGCTTTTGACTAACTGCATGAAACGCCGCTCCTGCGGTTCGTTCACCGCCAAATCTGCAATGGTGCCGACATCGCTCCAGCCGGTCTCCTTCTTGCTGAGCGCTGGCAGGATACCAAAGCCTCCGAACGGGATGGCAAGCACAGCGCTGATGAACACAATGATCCCGATGATCGTGCGAACCATGAAATTCCGTCTGGTAATGTCCCGATCGCTCATAATCCCTCCTCGTCCCGAAACACCGCTCCCGTCGCTGTTCAGATACTGCACTGCGGCAGGTGTAGCAGTGGATTTCTGGGGAAAGAAAACAGAACGTTCCGCTGTGAATAGATGATTACGGGAAAATAAATTAATTCTATCTGATTTGAAATAATAGTCAAGTTCAGATCAAAAGAAGTTCACGATCGCCGCCAAAGAACCGGCGTGCGAGCAGGAGCAGTTTGAGGTAATAGTTATCGAGAGACGGGACGAAATCGTCAGGAGAAACCTTGAGAGTTTCCCGCCGGCCATCCAGCCTGTGAAAGGGAACTTCTGCATGCGGAACCGCGCGCGAAAGAAGCGATATACCTTGATCGACGCCAATTTCGATGATGCCGTCCAGCTCTTCGGGCTGGAGGGTAAGTTCCTCGGGACGGATGTTTCGGGGCAAGAAAAATACGTCCTGAAATTCGCATTCCCTGACTTCAGGCGTGAAGCAGTATACAAAGATCCTCCGTCCGATAGGCATCAGGTCAGTGAACCGTGTGTCGATCCCGAGCTCTTCCTTGATTTCTCGCGGTCCTGCAGTCGTCGCATCCTCCCCCCTGGAATAGTGCCCGCCCACGCTCACATCGAATTTCCCCGGCGCGATTTTTTTCTTCATCGACCGTTTCTGAAACAGACCATAGCCCCTGCCGCGCAGTTCCCCGATGATAAGGCAATGGAACGCCCCATGCCACGCTCCGGTACGGTGCGCCTCGTGGCGATCGATTACTTCCCCGGTCTTCCTGGCACTGCAGTCCAGTTCATCGAAATATTCAGGGCTCATGATCTCTCAGCTAAGCAGTACCCGTTCTGCAAAACGAAAAGCCACCAAGCCATCCGATGCAGCAGCCATTCATAGACTGGATGCTCCTTCGTTTCGGATGTCTTCGTGGCTCTTGCCTTGTGGTATTGTTGCATGAAATTCATCAACGTGTCGTTAAAAGAAATGCGTCCCTACGGCAATGAGTGTTGGCTAGACCTTGCCATCAACCATTTCCCGCATCTCTTTGCCGGCCTTAAAGAATGGCACCTTTTTCGACGGCACCTGGACGGTCTCACCGGTCTTGGGATTCCTGCCCTCTTTGGCCCGACGGTGCCTGATACGGAAACTGCCAAAGCCCCGGATTTCCACTTTGTCTTCACGTGACAGGGCTTCTTTTATGCCGTCGAGCACAGTGTTGACGACGACTTCCACTTGTTTCCTGGTCAATCCCGGTTTTTTCTCGGCTATTTTGTCAACCAGTTCCGCCTTTGTCATGCAATCCCCTCCTCGAAGTGCAACTGACTCTATCGATACTGTAGTGATACCGTGTTTCTGCTGAGTCCTCTGGTTATGACGTCTCCGATCCATGCTGCAGACTCTTCTTTCAAATAGTCAAGGAACGGAATCTTTTTATTTTTTTCCACGATTCTCGGTTTTCCCTTGATTCCCGCCAGTGCTCCCGCCAGTTCAATGCTTTCTGTCAGGTCTCCCATCTTGTCGACGAGTTTGAGCTTTAGCGCCTGGCGTCCCGTGAATATACGACCGTCTGCTATTGCCTTAACGTCGTCAATAGGGATGTTCCGCCCCTTGGCGACAACATCGATGAACTGAGAATGGACATCATCGATTACCCCCTGCAAGAGCTTCTTTTCCGGATCGGTCATGTCACGGAACGGAGATCCGACGTCCTTATATTGTCCCGCTTTTACGACCGTGCCTTTTACACCGATCTTCTCCAGGAGTTTCTCGATATTGGCAAACTCCATGATGACGCCGATGCTCCCGGTGAGCGTGCCGGGATTGGCGACGATTTTGTCCGCACCCGCTGCAATGTAGTAGCCACCCGACGCAGCCACCGAGCCCATGGACGCGATGACTTTCTTTCCTTCTTTTCGCGCGTTCTTAACCGCGTTGTAGATTTCCTGGGCAGTGACCACGCCGCCCCCAGGGCTGTCGATCCGAAGAACGATGGCCTTAATGGAGCCGTCCTCGGTATAATCATGCAGTTCCTCAACAATGTCATCCGAGGATGTGAGCAATCCCTCTATTTTTACAACTGCTACTCGGTCTGAACCGACAACCGAGAGGGGAACCGATCGTCCCTTTCCCCCCGTGAGAAACGATGCGACAGCAAGGACAAGAACGAACAACACCCCGAGCGCCAACGCAGTTCCCACTACCGTCAGAACGGGATTCCGTTTCATACCCGGTCAGCTCCGTTCCTTCAACAGTGCGCCAATCGTGGTATCGGGTTTTTGCTGCTGATTCATATACTCCTTCAGGGTTGAACGGTCTCTGCCTTTCACATGGGCCTTGATCGACAGCGCGATCTTGCGGTCGTTCCGGTCTACTTTGATGACCCGTGCGGTCACCTCAGCGCCTTCTTTGATTTCCTCGGCATCTTTAGGAATCTCGGACGTGGGAATAAGGCCTTCGACTCCCTGTTCCAGATCCACGAACAGCCCGAAATCAGTTTTCTTCGTCACCTTGACCGTTTCGTCCAGCCCCACCTTATACCGCTCTGGTATGGCCTTGTCCCAGGGGTCCGGTGTCAGCTGTTTGAGCCCCAGCGAGATGCGCTCCTTTGCAGGGTCAATCGAAAGCACGACGACGTTCGTCGTCTGTCCCTTCTTGAGCACCTCGGACGGATGCCTGATATGTTTTGTCCAGGATAAGTCAGAAATGTGGATAAGACCGTCTATCCCTTCCTCGAGGCCTATGAAGGCACCAAAGTCCGTGATCGTCTTGACCTTGCCTTCTACCTTTGAACCGACAGGATAGCGATCGCTGATAGTCTGCCAGGGATTCGGCTCGAGCTGCTTTATGCCGAGCGAGATGCGTTTCGCATTCGCATCAACCGCCAATACCTGTGTTTCGATCATGTCGCCGAGCGAAACGACCTTGGACGGGTGTTTGACCTTTTGGACCCAGGACATTTCGGACACGTGCACGAGCCCTTCAACACCATGCTCCAGTTCGACAAAAGCGCCGTAATCGGTCAGGCTCACCACTTTGCCACGGACTCTTCCGCCCACGGGATATTTCTCGGCCACGGTCAGCCACGGATCCTGCGTCTTCTGTTTCATGCCGAGAGATACCTTCTGCTTCTCCCGATCGTACTTGAGAACGACGACCTCGACGCGGTCTCCGACTTTGAACGCCTCCGATGGATGGTTGATCCTGCCCCAGGAAATATCGGTGATATGCATCAGGCCGTCAATGCCTCCGAGATCGACAAACGCGCCATAGTCGGTAATGTTCTTGATGATCCCGCTGACGACTTGTCCCTCGGCGAGCGCGGAGAGCGTTGCCTCCTTCTTGAGGTTTTGGGCCTGCTCCAGGAGGGCCCTTCGTGAAAGCACGATGTTTCCGCGGCCCGAGTTCATCTTGATAATTTTGACATCAATGCTCTGGCCGACCATCCTTCCGAGGTTCTGAATCGGCTTGACGTCGACCTGGGATCCGGGCAGGAACGCTGCCACGCCGCCAATGTCGACGCTCAAGCCGCCCTTGATGGTCGAGATCACCTTCCCCTTGACCGGCGTCCCGCTCTGATAGGCGCGGTTTAAGTCGTCCCAGACCTGGAGCTTCTTTGCTTTATCCCGGGAGAGGAGGATATTCCCATTGGTGTCTTCCGCGGCTTCGAGCAGCACCTCGATTTCATCTCCCGGTTTCAGAACTTTCAGCTCTTCTTCTGTGAACTGTTCCACGGGAATAATGCCATCTGACTTGTAGCCGAGGTCCACCATCACGACACCCGACCGGATCTGCAGCACCCGCGCCCGGACCAGCGTCCCAGCCTTAAAACGCTTTATCGACTGGTTGTACAGTTTCTCAAACTCCGTTTCCTGCCCGGCTGCTGCGGAGTTCTCTTCGTGCTCCCTCTCTTCTTGCATATCTCCCATGAAACGTCCCTACCTCCTGAAAGTGAACTCTTCCCTTATCACCATACTATTCAGACGGAATGAAATTTTTTTCCTCATATCGCGTAGATACGGTGCACCTACGTTATTGACTGATGAGCTTCAACTTATCGATGACACCTTCCACGATCCAGTCAGGCGTGGAAGCACCGGCCGTGACTCCTACCTTGTGAATGCCATTCAACCATGCAGCGTTTATCTCGTCAGCAATCTCAATATGGTAGGTGGGTTTTCCTTCCTTCCGGCACAAATCCGCCAACCTGCTCGTATTGGCGCTGTTGCGACCGCCAACGACCAGCATAAGGTCAACCTGCCTCGCAAGGACGCGGGCAGCTTCCTGACGTTCCTTGGTTGAGCTGCAGATAGTGTTGAAGACCTTCAATTCTTTGGAAATGCGCAATAATGTTAGCACAATTTCTGAAAAATTACCATATGATTGCGTAGTTTGTGCAACCACCCCGATCCGCCCCTGGAGCTTCAAGCCTTTCACGTCATTTGCTGATTCTACGATAACGGCGCTCTCACCGGCAAATCCGAGAATGCTCTGAACCTCCGGATGCTTTTTCTCCCCAACTACAACTACCTGGTATCCTTCCTTATGGAGCTCCTCTGCGTAACGCTGTGCCTTGCCGACAAAAGGACAAGTAAGGTCTATGATCGTGAGCCCCATCTCGCGGGCCTGCGAAAGCACGCGCGGAGGCACCCCGTGCGAACGGATAATGAGCGTATCGCCGGGGCTCAGGCTGGTGAAATCTTCAACGGTCTGCACGCCAGCCCGGCGCAGACGATCAACTTCCTGCGGGTTGTGTATCAGCGGTCCCAGGCAATACACCTGTGTTTTTCCGACTGCTTCGAATGCGGTATTGATCGCCCGTTTGACGCCAAAACAGAACCCAGCTTTATCTGCAAGAAATATTTCCATGGTTCGTTACCGTACCTCATTCACGACCGACAGCATCGCGCTCAGGACATCGTCGATGCTCATGCGCGTCGTATCGAGCAGCAAGGCATCCTCTGCTTTCCTGAGCGGGGCCAGCGCGCGGCCACTGTCCTGTTTATCGCGGTCCTGGATTTCCTTCGTGATCCGCGCCAGATCAACGTCCATCCCTTTCGCCCTTAGCTCAAGATAGCGGCGACGACCGCGTTCCTCGGCGCTTGCATCCAAAAAAAATTTCACCTCAGCGTCGGGAAATACGACCGTACCGATATCCCTGCCATCCATCACGACGCCACCGCTTTTGCCGAGTTCTCTCTGAAGGGCAAGAAGCCGTGCGCGAACCGCCGGGGACTTCGACACCGAGGATGCCATCATGCCCATTTCTGGGGTCCGTATCTCGCCGCTGACGTCCTTACCATCAACGAAAACCTTGGGATCACTGTCATCGTTCTTGAGCAAAACCTCGGTCCGGAGGCAGAGATCGGCAAGTCTCCGTTCATCGGTCGGGTCAATGCCTTCCCGCTTAGCCTTCCAGCCAATTGCCCGGTACATAGCGCCCGTATCTATATATATATAACCCAATTGCTGAGCCAAGAGACGGGCAACGGTACTTTTACCCGCTCCCGATGGCCCGTCCAGGGCGATCACGAGTTTTTTTTTCAGCATAACGCAACCTGACAAGATTGAACAAAAAGAGCGCGGCGCAAAGGAAGCAACATCTCACGCGCCTTAAACCGCTCAGCCTGCATTCTCCTTCACGTTCTCCTTGCGTCTTCAGGGCTTAATTTTGTTCTCCTGCTGACAGGTATTTTATCCTTTCATCAACAGCTATGACGATGAATACGCCGTCCGCCGCAATATCCGCTCGAAACCCGGAAATGACGTATCGATCCAGCCGGTATTGCGCACCACGGTATCTCCGCGCGCGGCGAGGCCGGCAATGGCCATGGACATGGCGATACGGTGGTCCCCATGGCTCTCGCACACAGCACTGTCAAGCACGTCCCTCCCGGTGATCTCCATGCCGTCGGGAAGTTCCGTTACCACCACTCCCATCCTGCGGAGTTCCACGGCCATAGATGAGATGCGGTCTGACTCCTTAACCCGGAGTTCGGCAGCGTCTCGAATGATGGTCTTTCCCGCTGCATAGGATGCGGCCACGGACAAAACGGGGATTTCATCGATTGCACGGGGGATCACGCCCCCCTCGATCCTGGCGGCATTGAGCTTGCAGTAACGCACGCGGATGTCAGCAACCGGCTCTCCAGCCTGTTCGCGCCTGTTGTGAAGTGAAATGTCTCCGCCCATTTGCAGAAGGACATCGACGATGCCGGTGCGTGTGGGGTTCACACCGACATTTTGTATCGTCACCTCGGATCCCGGAACAATCGATGCGGCAACAATAAAGAACGCGGCCGATGAGATGTCTGACGGAATGTCAAGCGGCCCCTTTGCACGCAGGCGCTGGCGACCGCGCACCGTCACGGTTGTTCCCTCTTCCTTGACGTCCAGCCCGAAGAATCTGAACATTCGCTCGGTATGGTCCCGCGATTTCGACGGTTCCCGTACCGACGTTGTTCCGTTCGCATACAGCCCTGCAAGGAGAAGCGCCGACTTAACCTGGGCGCTCGCAACGGGGCTTACGTAGTCGATCGGCCGGATGGCATTGCCACCGCCCCTGATGGAGAGAGGGGCAAACTTGCCTCCGCAACGGCCGTCAATAAACGCGCCCATCTGACGGAGCGGCTGGACGATTCGTGCCATCGGCCTGTTTCTCAGGTACCGGTCGCCCGAGAGAACGGAAAAAAAATTCTGACCAGCCAGTAGACCGGCAAGAAGACGCATGCCGGTGCCCGAGTTCCCAAGGTCGAGCACCTCACCAGGTTCGGAGAGACCGTCCAGACCCTTGCCATGCACAACGAGACGCTCCGTCCCCAGCCCTGCCACTTCGATTCCCAGCGCTTGCACTGCTTTTGCGGTATGCTGCGTATCTTCGCCGGTGAGAAACCCGTTAATAATCGTATCGCCTTCAGCTATTGCAGAAAATAAAACCGCCCGGTGAGAAAGGGACTTGTCCCCCGGCAACAGAATCGTACCGCGAAGTCCGTGCGAAGGCTGTATGACAAGATCTGCCATGGGTTAGCCCAAACCTCGTCTCGCATCGCTCGCGATTTTGAGATGCATTTCAAGCCGCTTTGCATCATTCGCTACCAGGTCCCGTTTGATCCGGTTCAACGAAAAGAGGAACCGGTCCAGCATCTGGACGATATTGCCCCGATTCATAAGACAGATATCACGCCAGATCTCGGGTGAACTCGCAGCTATCCGCGTAAAGTCCCTGAACCCCGCGCCGGAAAAATTGAGGTAATTGTCGGTCCCTGTGTTCAGCTCAGCAACTGCGCACATCATGGCAAAGGCTGCCACATGAGGCATATGACTCACGGCGGCGAAAATCACATCATGCAGATCGGGGTCCATGATAATGACGTTTGAGCCTGCGGTCGTCCAGACCTCCCGGAGCGTATTGAGTGCCGCAATTTCGGTTCTCTTCGTAGGCGTCAGAATACACTTGGCACCCTGGAATAGCTTCTCGGTTGCTTCAGCGACCCCGAATTTTTCCTTGCCTGCTATCGGGTGGGCCGGCACGAAGTGAATTCCCGCGGGAAGGATTTTCTCGATCCTGTGCACCAGTTCACCCTTGACGCTCCCCACGTCGGTAAGGATCGCGCCTCTTTTCAGGTGTGGCCCAATCTCGCGCACAACATCCTCGAACGTCCCGACCGGCGATGCAAGCACCACGAGATCGGCCCCTTCGACGGCATGTTTGGGCCCGAGCCCCATTTGGTCGATGACACCAAGCCGGAGCGCCAGCTCGAGAGTCTCGCTGCTTCTGCCCGAACCTGTTATCGAACCGGCCAGCCCGGAGGTCCTGAGGACCTTGGCCAGAGAACCGCCGATAAGACCTACACCGATGATGGTGACTTTATGAAAATGGATTGCCATGAATTTTTATGGGGAAGATCGGCCAACGTCCATTCCCGTGCAGCTACTCTACCTATGATCTGCCGGCACCTGTCTCCCGAAATTATATTTCTCTTCCGAGCGCCGCGGCAATCGGCTTCATCTCTTCCATCAGCTGTTTGAAACTCTTGGGCTTAAGCGACTGCTCACCGTCGCAGAGCGCTTCTTCGGGGTTCGAGTGCACCTCTATGATGAGGCCGTCGGCCCCGGCCGCCACCGCCGCCTTTGCCATGGGTGCCACGAGATCCC
>DASPQB010000139.1:0-18213 GCA_035625205.1 Nitrospirota bacterium
CCTCGGCCTTCGAACCAGTCATGATGGGAACCATCCATCTGGACCAATTCTCCGAAATGATGCTTTCTCTCGCGCCACTGCCGGTGCTTTCTCCCTTTGCGCTTTGCATAGGGGATGTCTTCCCTCTTCAGCCACAGACGAAGAGTCTCTTTGCTTATCTTGATGTCATGAACATCAAGAAGCTTCTCGCTGGCAAAGGTAGGGCCGAAATCACTGTACTTCTCCCTAAACAGCCTAAGTGCTTTGTCTTTGATCTTCTTGGGGACATGACGATCCGAGGTCTTGCCGCGGGATCGGTGGCTGATGCCGTCGTCTCCTTCCTCCCGTACCCGTTTGATCATCCGCCGAAATTGCCTGCTGCTCAAGCCTACAAGCTCCGCTGCCTTCTCCTGGGTGATCCTCTTACCCAGCGCCTGGTGGATAATGTGTAGTCTTTTTGTTTCTCTCCTGCTCATGGTGATCATGTCCTTTTCCGTCACAGTACATTCCAAGTACGTCAGGGTATTGCAACTTAAAATAGGACATTTCTAATTTGCTAGAATAGGACATTATCACTTTGCCATCACAGGATTTTTTCTCTTTATTACCTTCCAAATATATAGAATTCTTGGGTAGGCCGGGATCAAACATGATTTAAAAAGTCAGCCACGGTATTGCGAGCTTTTACAAACGCTCTGTCTGCACTATCGCAATCAACATACCATATAATTTCACTTTTTTATACTGTGTTCCCCTCTTGTACCTCTTTTTCTGAGTGATAAACACTCAAGCAAAAGCCTGAACGGTATGAATTGCGGACAACATTTCTTATTTCGACTGCTCCGTCGATGTCTTTCCTCGAATGTTCCCCGCACTCCGACAGCGCCAGCTTGCGAGGTCGTTACTGCGAATATTAGTGTCAAAACATATTTTTTTTGTTATAATGCTCCGAATGAAAGCATCACTTCCGTAAGCCTATGATAGCTGAACGAGGAGGCATGAATGAAGCATATTCCGTGGATGGTGGTCTACTTGGTTTTGCTTCTTCTCGCAGGATTTCCACTGCCATGCGCCGCACTTGATAATCACCATGATCACGTTCAGGATTCCGCGCAAACGTCAGCAATAAATCCCCTTGTCGAGGAAATGAAAACACTGGACAACGCATTCCGTGATATCGTCTCGGCCGTGGCGTTGAGTGATACAGAAAAAGTGCACGCAGCGTTGCAGTCAATGCATGGCACCATGGAAAAGACCCATGAAGGCATGCGTACCGGAACAGTTATTCTCCCCAAAAATGCGTCTCGCAACAAGGAATTCATCGAGCGGGATAAAAAATTTCACGAAAAACTCAATGCTCTTGATCGTTCTGTAAGACGGAATAATCTTCGTGAAATGCTACGGATCACAAAACAGCTCCTTGACGGGTGTGTTCAGTGCCATCAGACATTTAGGAAGTAACGAGAAACTTCTCCACCTTCATTCTTTCGCGAACTCCTTCTGCTTACTGCTCGTGGCTGCCCTGCTGTTATCCTAGCTAGACAGGCTCGTTGGACGTTGTCGCCGGCAAAACGGGTTCCTCCGATCATCCTGACCTTCCGAAAGAGAATTTATGTTGTCAATGGCTCGCGTGATGGTTAAGCGCTAGGTGTTCCACACCTTTCCTCTGAACGCCGCCGCGCTTGGATATCATAGTTGGCAAATCAGTTTTCCGCCAGGAACTGGTCGGTTCGGCGGTCACATCTCCGTTCTTACGGAGTTCAAGCCGGGAAGAGGGAATATAGTTCGGGAACCTCACCTGATTTAGTTGCAGGACAGAGTCAATGATCATTTAGCTTCTGACACGAAAACAGCATTAATCCGGTTGCGAAGCAACTAACGCCTCATATCGCCGCACTAAAAAGACGGGGATGCACGACGTGGATGTTGACATCCTCCCTGGCATGAATGCCGAGGTTTTACGGCGCTATTTGATAAAGTTTTTGCTTTCACGCGCTTTTCGGTTATAATGGCTTCATGTCGATCCACAAAATTCTCAAGACCAACCCCCTTGTCCTGGCACCCATGGCCGGCATTACCGACTTTCCCTTCCGCATGATCTGTAAGGCATTCGGCGCGGGACTCGTGTTCTCAGAGATGGTGAGCGTCGAAGCCCTAATTCGCGAGCACAGGCGAACGCACGACATGTTGCGTACAGATCCATCCGAGCGGCCGGTCGTTTTCCAGATTTTCGGATCGAAGCCTGCATCGATGGCTGAGGCAGCGCATATTGTTTCACGCGGCGAAGTCGACTTCATCGACATCAATATGGGTTGTCCCGTGCCAAAGATATTAAAGTCGGGTGCCGGTGCGGCTTTACTCCGTGATATCGGACTCGCAAAAGAGATCATGTCGGCAGTTGTGAGCGCATCGAAGGTCCCGGTTACGATCAAGATCCGACTCGGCTGGGATTCTCGAAGCATTGTGGCCATTGACATGGCGCAGGCTGCTGAATCCATCGGTATTGCGGCCGTCACCGTGCACGGAAGGACGAAGGCACAGGGTTTTTCCGGCAGCGCCGACTGGAGCATGATCAAGCAGGTAAAAGAATCCGTCGGTATCCCCGTGATCGGAAATGGTGACGTCCACACGGCCCGCGATGCAAAACGACTGATGGAGGAGACCGGCTGCGACGGCATCATGATCGGCCGGGCGATCCAGGGATACCCGTGGATTTTTCGTGAAGTGGGAAAGTATCTTGAAACGGGCATCGTGCCGCCACCTCCCACGATCGAAGAGCGTAGAGCAGTCATGATGCGACACTTCGATGACATGGTCAACCTCGTCGGAGAAGACGTCGGTGTACGGGAAATACGAAAGCACCTCTGCTGGTATACAAAAGGGCTACCTAACGGCGCGGAATTCAGAACGAGAATCAACCATTTCTCGCAGGTTGAGGAAGTTAAGAGGGCGATACAAGAATCTTTCGTGGACGTGGAGAGCGGCGTCCCGGCGTCTCATCAGGCTTGATCTTATAGCTGCGATACACCAGGAGGATGCTATATTTGATTATTCAGCGGGCATCATGAATCATGCATCGCATGAACCGCATTGCTTCTTGTTCGTAAGGCAGGCAAGTCACATGTCGCTAAAAAAAATACGGCCGGAAGAGAGCATCATCGCCGAAGCCCGGCGCGTCAGAGAGCTCCGCGAAAGGGAATACCGGGAGCAAGCGCTCAAAATGTATCCACACATCTGCTCACGCTGCGGACGCGAATTTTCTGGTAGAAAACTTCGCGAACTAACGGTCCATCACAAGGATCATAATCACGACAACAATCCGGCTGACGGCAGTAACTGGGAATTGCTCTGTCTCTACTGTCACGACAACGAGCACCAGCAGTATCTCGATCAAGTATCCTTCAAGCAGGGTGCCACCGGCAGAGACCATCAGAAGCCCTCAACCTACAAGCCGTTCGCCGCACTAGCGGACTTGCTGAAGGACAAAGAGAAGTAAATCAGTTTGATGAGGTAGAATTCGATTGCTTGGGCTCGTGAACGGGATCGACGTTGCGACCTCTGAACATCACGGTAGGCTCTCGTTTCTTGCAGACACCGCACAAGAAGGGATGGTTCGCGGGGTATGATACCTGCGCCGGGTCAATGGGCCTTTCGCCATCATTGCGATGATAGCAGGATGGTCGTCTACTTGGGCAGAAGAGGATGAACAACGAAAAATCCTATCGGCACATTTCGAACGAGATGACCCCCGGGAAAATACACAATATGCTTCCCTATGAGTTCGAAATATCAAGGAGCCTCGATGAGAATGGCATGGTCGATCCCAGGAGGTTGTGGATTCCGACGGCGGTCCAGCATTGATCGTCGGTAATTTCTGTGTCGTCCCCTTGAATTCCCTTGTCACTCCTCAAGGGATGAAACTGGATCTGTTCCTGATCATCGCAAACCAGCTCGCGAAAACCTTCGAGGAGCTGAACCAAAATTGTGTCGTACAGAGAAGCCCAACCACCACAGTGGCTGTCGAGTTTCATGAGACGCCAGAAACATCTCGGAGCACCATCAACCTTGCTTTTCACCATCTCCATGACTCTCTGGTTCTCCCAGCGCTCTGTCCCTCAGCGACCAAGCACGACACAATGCGGTCCGGCTGAACCTTCACGATGGTGAATTTTGGCCGCAATCAATCTTCAGCGCTTCCAGCTCCTCCCACCGCTGATACGCCTCAGAAAGCTCTTTTGTTATCGACTCAAGCCGTACCTTTGTTTCAGCGACCATTTTCCCGCGATCACGATAAAAAGCAGGATCAGCCATGATAGCAATGATCTGCTGCTGTTCGGCATCAAGCTTTTCAATGCGCTTTGGCAAAGCGTCAAGTTCTTTCTGCTCCTTGAAGGTCAACTTGCGGGGCTTCGCTTTTTGCTGATTCGGCAAAGACTTGCGTTCTTCAGTTTTGATCAAAACGACAGGAGCCTCGCTCTTCCTCCGGCTCTGTCTCAACCAGTCATCGTACCCGCCCACATATTCATTCACTCTGCCTTCGCCTTCAAGCACGAGCGTGCTGGTGGCCACGTTGTTAATAAACGCGCGGTCGTGGCTCACGAGGAGTACGGTACCCGGATACTCCATCAGGAGTTCTTCGAGAAAGTCGAGAGTTTCGAGGTCTAGATCGTTCGTGGGCTCATCGAGTACGAGTACGTTCGAGGGCTGGGTGAATATCTTCGCCAGCAGCAGCCGGTTCCGCTCTCCGCCTGACAGGACTTTCACAGGACTTCGAGCACGGCCAGGCGCGAACAGAAAATCCTGCAAATAGCCGATGACGTGGCGCCGGCTGCCGTTCACCGTAACGTAATCGCTTCCATGGGCGACGTTGTCCTGGACGGATTTCTCATCGTCGAGTTGGGCGCGGTGCTGGTCCAGATATGCCACCGCAAGGTTCGTACCGTGTTTCACCTTGCCTAGTTGCGGATTCAGTTCGTTCAGCAGGATTTTGAGCAGGGTAGTTTTACCCGACCCGTTCGGGCCGATGATGCCGATCTTGTCCCCACGGATTATCGTTGTTGAAAAGTCGCGAATGATGGTGCGGTTGCCGTAAGCGTGGCTTACGCTGCTGGCTTCGATGACGAGTTTCCCTGTGCGCTCGGCTTCCTGCATCTGCATGCGCGCTGTTCCTGTCAACTCACGCCGCTGGCTCCGAATGGCGCGGAGTTCCTTAAGAGCCCGCACACGGCCTTCATTCCGTGTCCGGCGCGCCTTGACGCCCTGGCGTATCCAGACCTCTTCGGCGGCAAGCTTCTTATCGAACTTTGCATTCTCTACTGCTTCCGCGTCGAGTGTAGCCTGCTTGAGCTCGAGATAGTTCTGATAACTCCCGGGCCAACTCGTGAGCCGCCCCCCGTCGAGATCCACGATCCTGGTTGCTAATTTCTGGAGCAGGGCGCGGTCGTGGGTCACGAACAAAAGCGTGCCGCCGAAGGTCAGGAGGAATTCTTCAAACCAGCCGATGGCGTCGATGTCTAAGTGGTTCGTCGGTTCATCAAGAAGAAGGAGGTCCGGCGCACTTGCCAGCGCTTTCGCGAGCAGAACGCGGCGCTTGAGGCCACCGGAAAGCTCGGAGAACTCAGCATCCTCGGGAAGTTTAAGCCGCGTCAGGATCTCCTCGACGCGCTGTCGCATTTGCCAGCCTCCGGCCGCTTCGAACTTGTGCTGCACATCTTCGAGTTCGGCCATAAGCTTTTGACTGTGGTCATGGGTAAGCCGAACGCTCACGTGATGATACTGGGCAAGCAGTTTTCCTTGCTCGCCAAAGGCGCCAGACACGACGTCGAACACGCTGCCGATGAGCTTCTGAGGGACTTCTTGGGTCAGGAGGGTGGTGCGGATATTCTGCTGGAACACGATCTTACCACTATCGGGCTTGACCTCCTCGGTGATGAGGCGCATGATCGTAGATTTGCCCGTACCATTTCTTCCTACGATGCAGACCCGCTCGCCCCGGTCGATGGACAAATCGACGCCCTCGAGGAGCAGGGGCCCGCCGAAGCTGACGTTGACCCCCTGTAAACTTATTAACGCCATCAATCACCCTGTTCCTTCTCAAATATCGTGCCCACACAATGTACCGTGTGCAGTTAGTAATTGCAATTGAAATCATGCAACGGTGGAGTAAACCGTAGATCATGATAGAACGGGGACTCATTGATGAATGCTGGATGAAAATAATGTTGCGAAATGAATCGCTTTTTTTACTGTACGCGCACCAGGATGCTCCACCTGAACGGGTAATTGCGATTCATTCTTCATGATTGTTGCGGCAGGTGGCTGATCTATGCTATGGTGGGTGAAATAAGATTCACGATAGCAGGACGACCATTGAACACAAAAGAGCGGCAAATTATTGACGGATTAACAATCATATGCCAGTGCAAAGGCATAAGAAAAAGTGTCTTCCTCAAGCACATCATGGGAGGCCTCAATACTGTTGCGGAATTACAAAGGGCGACTGGCGCAGGTTCCGGCTCGTGCAAGGGGAAACGGTGTACGCAGCGCATTCGTGATCTGCTCAAGGGGAAGTAGTGCGGGCGATCATCCCTGTTCTGCAAAACATCTCAATCCTTCTCATTTGATTTGTTTAGCAGCGTTGGAACAAGGCAAAGGTGGCAATGGTGCGGGAAATCGGCGATGGGCAAATCGATAGTAAAACCGGGGTACAATGGTAATAAAGGAAGAGGAACACGTCGGTTTGTTTATCGCAGCATATGCGTTGTTCTGGTGAATGACGTTTTCACGCTGGTAAAGTGCAATGAAGACATACGCTATTTTTATAATTGCATCGTTCTGTTTTACATATCTATCCATTATGGGTTATATTTTGGATATTTCGTTCTTCTCCCGGCACTGAAGCAAAAACCCGAAAATGAAGGTTCACTGGTATTTGATAATTTTCTTTACTCGGAAAACGCTCTAAAGGACTTAAACAGAGACGCTAAAAATCCGGCAGTCTTGTCTTTACGGAGGTTCATACAATTCAGCGAGTATTCCTTCATAATTAATTTCATTTTCTTGCTGTTGTTTTTCAATATCAGTTGACCCCTCGTCTGGGGTCGATCATGGTGCTATGAGTAAGCATTTTCATCTGCGAACGGTCCGGGAATGAAGTCGTCCTGACGAGTCGCGTCCGTCAGTCGAGTCCAGATGCTTCCCGCCGCATTCGCTTGACCTCACCTCTCTTTTTTTTCCCCTCGATGCGCCTCTCTTTTGCTGCTTTCGAAGGTTTGGTCCTTCTCCTCGGCTTGGGTTTGTACACGGCCTGTCGTATCAGCTCAACCAGCCGCCTGATAGCATCTTCGCGGTTCCGCTCCTGGCTCCGGAAGTGACGTGCTTCGATAATGAGAATTCCATCCTGGGTGATCCGTCTGCCCGCCAAACGGATCAGGCGCGTGCGCACGTCTCCTGCAAGGGAGGGGGAGTTCCTCACATC
This sequence comes from Nitrospirota bacterium, assembly GCA_035625205.1. GTDB lineage: Bacteria > Nitrospirota > UBA9217 > UBA9217 > UBA9217 > JAJYKN01. The sequence continues at coordinate 7,457 of DASPQB010000139.1, forward strand.
GAACCGAAGCTGCACGGCGGTGGCGACCTTGTTCACGTTCTGGCCCCCGGGTCCCGAAGCGCGGACAAAGTTGAGCTGGATTTCGTTCTCGGCGATGGAGACGGTGCGGGTGACGTTTATCATGGCCCCCCCTTATGCTGGTATGGACAAGCGTTGAACCACTGCCGCATGGTCCGCTTAAAACAGCTTCGAGACCAGCGCAGGCACAGCTGTCTCAACACTCAAAATTCTCTTACCGATCTGCACGGGTATAAACCCGCGGGACAAAAGATAATCAATCTCATAGGTAATAAATCCACCCTCCGGTCCGATTGCAAGAGCCGCAGGCTGTTTGATATCGCGGGGACAGGGATCTGAGGCAAGTGGATGGGCGACGAGGGAGAGGGCTCCTTTGATGAGCCCCGGGAGCTCATCTTCCACAAAGAGTTTGAACAACGGCCTAAGAAGAACCTCGGGAAGCACCGTGTCCCTTGCCTGCTCAAGTCCGATGATCAGCTGCTCCCGCAGGCCCTCGCTAGACAACACCGGACTCTGCCAAAAGCTCTTTTCCACCCTGAAAGAATTGATCAGAATGATCCGCTGCACCCCCAGGGAGCTGGCAGACCGAAGCACTCGCTTTAAGACCTTCGGCCTCGGCAAGGCAAGGATAAGAGTGAGAGGAAGTTTGGGCGGCGGAGCCTGTTCGAACCAGACCTCCATTTCTAACACAGAGGAATCTAGTTTTGTTACTCTTCCGGCACCGATGCGGCCGCTCAATATACCGACGCAGAATTCATCGCCCAGCTGTGCTCGATGGACCTCGCGAACGTGAGTAAGTCGCCGTCCCTGTAAACGCACGTGATTCGCGCCATCTATGAAATCTTCCTGGAAAAGAAGGATGAGATTCAACAGGTCTCTCCTCAGAGGGTATCGAGGTAGTGCGCTATTTTTTTTCTCATGTGGATATCGGGCAGGGCGCCGTACCCGGCCTTCCTATCGTCCAAGAAGTGAGCAGCGTTTTCCGTGGCGGGGATCGCACAGGTCACCGTCGGACAGGATGAACTTTAACAAAAACTGCGCCCTGCTCGTACATTCGATTTCTTTCGCCCACGGAGGCAGGGGCTTTCCCGGACCCTGCCGAAGAGGCCTGCTGTTTCGAGGGGGCTGTTCACGATCACGCCGATACCGAGATGCGCCGCGAGTGGCAGCAAACGCTCTTCCACTTCGCGCGTGACAATTGAGTAGCAAATCTGGATGAAGTCGGGATGAGCGACCTTCATGACGTGCTCCATCGTCCGGAACGCTGACGTTGCGTCATGTGTAATGCCTGTATACCGGACGCGTCCCTGCTCTTTCCAGAAGCGGAACGTCTCGAAATACGGTTCCCAATCCTTGATAAGGTTTTTTTCGTTGTTTCTCGCTTCGAACCGCGATTAGCGGTTGTTATCACTGCCCTTTCAGGGATTTTTTATTCTTGTTCGCCTCGTTAAACGGCTCATACTGAACGCGCACAATCCTGAACAAGGTATTACCTTTCGGCCGCTTAACGACGACTTCATCACCTTCGGACTTCCTCATGAGCGCCCTGGCCATGGGAGAATCCATGCTCATTAGTCCTTTAGCGGAGTCAAACTCATCAGGTCCAACGATGCGATACTCACTGATATTACCCTCTTCATCCTCAAGCCGCACCCAGGCGCCGAAAAAAACCTGGAACTTGTCCCCGGGAGGTGTATCAACCACCACGATATGTTCTAGCCGGTTTTTCAGGTGATGGATCCTCGCGTCGATTTCACGGAGCTGTTTCTTGCGGTAGATGTACTCCGCATTCTCCGAACGGTCGCCCTCTGCGGCAGCAGCCGCAAGCGCTGATGTCACCTCGGGCCGCTTCGTGTGCCAAAGGTATTGAAACTCATCAGAGAGTCTTTTTTTGCCTTCGGGCGTAATATACTTCGATCCCGCTTTTTGGGGAGGACGATATCTGCTCATGGGATGAATATACGGCAACGCGACGAAGGAATCAAGGCGTAAGGAGAGCGCCAAGATTTTTGTGAATGGATTGTCCGATTGGGGAATTTGAGGTCTCAGAATTGGTACGATTGTTCGCGAAACGAGATAAGATGCATCGGGTTCAAGCTGCGGAGATATGCATAGTAAAGTTGCAACCTTTGCCTGGCCCGGTATGAACTTCTATTGTTCCCCCGCACGCATCAACTAGCTCCTTCACGATGGTGAGGCCCATGCCTATTCCGATACCCGTTCCGCGGAAAAACTGTTCATAAATATGGGGGAGATGCTTGGCCTTGATACCGCGTCCGGTGTCCGCAACCGAGAAAACGACATCCTCACCATGCCGCGTCGCAGTCAGGACTACGCTTCCGGCATGCTCCACAGCCTTGACAGCATTGTTTAAGAGGTTTTCCATGATTATCCGCATCGGCAGTCATAGTTAGGCCTTGTTCGCATTCTAGGGTGAACATCACGTCCCTGCTGTGCGCTGTGTTGCGGGTCTTCTCCACCGCGATCTTAAGCAGTGGCTCCAGATCGAGTGATTCCCTCCGGAGCGAGCGTGCTAGCGTTTGGGCCTGCGACAACCGCTCCATCCCATCGATGATTTTCTTGAAACTGTCCGTTTCCTCAAGGAGAGACTGCCTATGCGCTTTTCCCGAGGGATCTTCATCTTCCACCATGTCTTCCAGTTCTTCCTGTATCGCGACAATGGATGTTCTTAATTCCCCGGCAGCGTCAATAGGAATTTGGGCGGACTTATCCCTCAGGGCTTCAAGGGCGTTCCTCTGTTCAGGGTTTCCCGTATGATTGCCTGTCCCAACCAGAGCCGCGATCGGCACACTCTTTCCTAAGCCCTTCCCGTGAGACTGCGTCTTAACCGAAGGGGGCTTTGAGACAACCCTGCTCAAAAACCAGACAACAACAATGAGCAGAGCTAGTGCAAGTCCGCCCAGGAGGGCGAACGCGATGACGATAAGGATGCTCGACCGGCCATTGAAAAAAGTTTCCTGTCCCGGATGTCCGAAGTCACGGAGCGTCATAGCGCTCAGAAAAAGGGTGAGGGACAGCGATATGAGCGCACTGCCGAGAAATAGAATAATACTTTTGAACCGGGCATTGGTAAGCATCGTACTTTTCATCAGCATGGACCGCTTTCATGATGCTGCGAAAAGCAAGACCTGAATGTGTCAGAAAGTTCAGATAGTTTCCAGGTATTGAGGTCACCGAGTGAACGGCTTCTGTCTGAAAATAATTTGCGCTCTCATTGTATAGCTCTAGGCATGACCTGTGCGGATCATTTTTGTGAGGGATAGCCCAAAAAAATAGAAATAGTGTATGGGTGATATTATTGACGAACTTCTTTTTTCTTCTACTATATCAGAAAGTATTCTCTCTTGTATATGCAATTGTTAATAATTTATCAACAATCAATGGCGTGCCGTTTAACTATCACGCATTATCCGTATCTTAGTAGTTTTTGCATACCACTCGTGTTAACGAAGCCCAGCGAATTAGATAGATATTATTTAGCGTCTCGCCTATCAATCTGTGTGAAGCAGCCTGCTGTCGTCCGCAGGCGCTTCACTCCTGTACCTTTCCCGACTTTATACCGCTTCCCTTCCTCGATCAAATGCTCGAAGCTTACAACATCTCCGCGCTGCAAACTGCCGAAGTTCTTGTTCCGAGCTGCCAAGTCTTTGTTAAGTCTCGTGATCAGCCGTCTTCCTGCCTCGCCGCAGATATAGAACTCCCTCTTCCCTTTCGACACCAAGGGCTCACTTACGACCCGGAACGCATTTATACCGTACAGCCCGGCAAGAGATTGGACGTCTTTCCGCATTATGAGATAGGAAAACTTAAGTGAGTCTTTCCGAAGGCCGGTCAGCTCGTCCAGTTCTCGAATCGTGTCAGATGGTTCCCAAGCCAGGTCTTCATGGCACCAGTCTCTCGGGTTCGCGAGAGCTATGCATTCCGCATGACAAAGGCAGGGAGCATAGATGTGGAAACCACGCTTTAACAGCCCCTCCCTGACTTCGATGAGTTCCCGCGACGTTTCACGCAAAGCGGGTTCAATGATGATGCAGCTTCCGTCATCAGCGAGACACCGGTTCAGATACTCCGCCACAAGGTTAGTCCGCTTGACAATTCGGGCCTCATCGTGGATGAAGAGTTCGTTCAACACATTTGAGAAAATGATCAGATTAAAGGTCATCTCCGGTAGGCATCGCATTTGTTCGATGCCTGATCGGATGGTCTTTAAGGATGCATCGATATTTCTCATACGCTTGGACGCAGTAAAGAATTCCTCGGCCATCTTCAGGTTCTCGGCAACGTGGTCAACAGCCGTCACCGCGAGATGGGAACGCTTCTTTCCTGCTGCAAAAAACTCCATCACGCCGAGCATCGCCGTTCCCGGGCCGCATCCAAGGTCGAGGACCCGAAACATGTCGTTCCCGAACAGGTTCTCACAACGAAGATCAAGCTCCGCAAGGGGCACCAGTATTTTCCGGAGGTTCAGGGGCAGAAAGTAAGCCTCGTAAGCTTCCCTAAGGCCTTTGTCCTTTAAATATGCAGCAGGCAGACTATCGCGCTCACGCGTCAAAAGTTTGGACAGACGAACGATGTTGGCAGCCAGGATTTTCAATTGGCCATGGGGTAACGGGGGTTTCATTGCTTTTGTTATACCATTATTTGCATAAGAATGTAAGTCCGGGATCAGGAGTTCGCTCTGGACGACACAAAAGAAGAATTAGGAAAGTTACCCGTTCACAGAGGGAAATAGCAAACTCATGCCAACCGACCTTTTTTCTCAAATTCCCTTTTTCTCTGCCTCTCACTCTTGATCGATTGCGAGAATGGTTCTTTTAATTGTTCGTTACGGATCGTGGCTGGAACAGAATCCTTATGGTGGGCATATGCAATGTAAAGCGGCAAGGAGAGAACAGCGGAGTGTTACCAGTTTCATGCAATTAAGAAAGAATTGCTTTTTCATCGGGTAATATAGCGCGATCTTTCAAAGGGATCGAGGGCACATTTTGTCATGGCGCATCGGCGTAGGCCGTGGTTTGGCGCTATCATTGCGACAAAATGTCTTCTAACGCGGATATCGCAAACTTCAACATGGGAACCATGTTGCATTCAACATGACTTAAGCGCTTTTTCCATTTGCCGTCACGGCCATGAGCGCCTATAATAAAAAGAGAGGCTTGCTTAAGGTATGAGTTTGCGAAAAAAAATAGTGCTCTTTTCGGTGGTCATTTTCTGCGTCCTGCTTGCCCTTCTTTCGGCCGCGATATTGGTGGCGCCGAGCTATCTAAATTCAACGTCGATAAAAGCAAAGATCGAAACGGCAATTTCCCAGGAGTTTGGGGGGACCATACAATATCAGCGCTTGAATATCTCAATCTTTCCCCGGCCCTACATTGTATTTCTTGGAACGCATTTCTCAATTCCAAAGACCGTCAAAGGGGTCGTGAAGTCCATCAGCATTTACCCGCAGCTATCACCTCTCGTAAAAGGAAAACTCTTTATTTCCAGGATCCGGATTCAGGAACCGGACCTTACGATTACTCTTCCGGAGACCGTCAGTGAAGTCAGACCAGAGGAACTCTCTCTGCCTGAAGTGAAGAAGAACATCCGGCTCGTGCTAGGCGATTTCCAAGCAATCGGACCGCGCCTTTTCATAGACATGGACAAAGGCACACTTGTCCTCAGAAGAAAAGGACACGTTGTCCTCGTCTTGCGGGATGCAGCCGCGCAGTTTAATGCACCGCCCGGGGTCATGGATATCATGCTCAAAGCCAATACGGAATCGTGGGGAGCATTCTCGTTGAAAGGAAGATATTCGTTCGATGAAGAAAAAACCGACGTCGAGGACCTTTTTGTATCAATGGGCAGTTCATCAATATCCGGTTTGTCCGCCAGTCTTGCATGGACTGACGCCCCCTCTCTTGATATCACCTCCGGCAATGCCACGTTCACGCTTGATGAGATGTACCGATGGTTGTCGTCGTCTGGCACTCTGACCGCGTATCTCGAGGGCATGAAGTCAGTGTCCGGCTCGCTCGACATATTATCAATCCGTGCCCATGTCCCCCTGTATCAGTTATCGGCATCGCATATTACGGTAGCTGGCGAAGCAAGACATGTCGTTGTCGATACGAGCTTGCTTCCTGCTCAGCTCTTTGTGACAAGCAGGTTCCTTCTTACGGAAAAGAGAATTTCCCTGGCCGATCTATCTGCGCAAATCGGCAAGTCCTCTCTTTCCCACGTCTCGGCCTTTCTCAACTGGGGGAAAAAGCCATTTATCAGGGCCCTCAGCGGATCAGCGGTCATGAATCTTACTGAAATTTTTCAATGGCGGAGGAGGTACGGGGCTTTGCAGGACCGCTTGAAAGTCGTGAAAACCCTTACCGGCGTACTCAATCTATCGTCCATAAATTTCGAAGGGCCGCTTTTTGAGCCCGCGCTGTGGAGTAGGGCTATTACCGGAAGCATCGAACAGATCAGAATCGATTCGCGGCTTCTGCCCGGGCCATTTACTGCATCATACGGAAACTTCAGTTTAGTCGCAGATAAAATTATGCTTTTCAATGTACAAGCATCGATGCTCGACTCTAACATCACCTGCTCCGGTGCAGTAAGCGGAGATGGTAGTGGAATCCATGAGATCGATTTTGATTTTGCAGGAACAAGCGGTAGTGAAAGCGTTGCGTGGGCGTTTACCAAGTTCGCGTTACCGAGGGAACTTATGCTCAATGCTCCCGTAACATTTACGAATTCTCACCTGGTGTGGCAGGAGAAGGAAGGCACGACATTCGTGGGGAAATTTACTGTGGCTAACGGGCCTGCACTTTCAATTGATTTTTCACAAAAGGGGACGGAGCTGCACCTTCGCCGCGGAACGATCGATGACAGGGACACGAACGCGGTCGTTGCCGTTCGACAGAACAAAACAACGACGGACCTGTCCTTCTCCGGCAAGTTGGCGCAGCCCACCTTGGATAGGATCTTCGAACAGCGGTTTATCGGGAGGGGGAGCATCCAGGGTGACATGCACACGACCATTCACAGGGATCGGCTTATGGATTCCGTTCTGCAGGGGACAATGCGCGGTGATGATATTGTCATTGCGAGGGGCCTTGATGTCCCGCTGACGATTGACAAATTTTCTGTCCATGCTGGTAATAAGATCATCACCATTGATTCGGCTGCACTAACGCAGGGAAACAGCCATTACGCAATAGACGGCAGAGTGACTTATTCAGACGCGGCTATCGTATTTGATATGAATCTGGGTGCAGACACCATAGCGGTGAGCGCGATTCAGCAAGTCCTCTCCGGATTGAGCAACGAATCCACAGAAAAGATACCGGCCCCCACTCGGCTACCTCCCCTTCTCGGGACAGTCCGTGTCAACTCATCATTCTTGCTGTTCGGCAGATATAACTTTACTCCTGTAAAGGCTGTCGTAACGTTAAGTCCTCACAAGGCGAGCATGGTATTTACCGAGGCAAGGACCTGCGGCATTTCCATCCCCGGAACGCTTATCTTTTCCGGATCTGAAATCATTTTTGATTTCAAGCCCATAGCTGCCAAACAGCCATTGGAACCCACTCTCACCTGCCTCCCCGGCATCACAGCCCGGGAAACTGGCACCTTTGACCTGAGGGCGGACATACGCTCTCATGGACAGAGTGGAACTTTGGTCAAATCACTTGAGGGTCAAGTCGACTTCACATCAAATGAAGGTAAGTTGTATCACTATCCTGTCCTGGCGAAAATCTTTTCGGTCTTGAGCGTTCTGGAAATATTCCGCGGCAAGCTTCCTGAGGTGGGAGGTAATGGATTCCCCTATCATACGATGGTCATCAAGGGGAAACTGCGGGAAGGGAAATTTGAACTGGAGGAAGCATATATCCACGGCACGTCCGTCGACATTATTGCTCAGGGCCAGGTTGATCTGGCTGCGCAGAAGATGGATCTCGTCGTGCTCGTTGCACCTTTCTCAACCATCAACTGGATCATCAGCCACATCCCGCTCGTGGGCTCAATTATGGGCGGAACGTTGGTCTCTGTCCCCGTCAAGGTATCTGGCGACCCATCAAATCCCGACGTCACCTACCTTGCTCCTTCTGCAGTTGGCACGCGGCTCCTGAACCTGCTCGAAAATATTTTAGAACTACCCGTCAAGATCGTCTCGCCGATCCTGCCAAAGGAGCAGGAAAAAAAAGAATAATGCATGCCGTACCGCTCCCCATGGCTGAAACAGGGACTTTGCGCAGCGGTTCGGTAAGTCAACTTGGCTCAAACATACCAACTTAAGACATCGGATTTCCCTCGCATGCTCTATACTATCATATAAGAGCATAAGAGAGACTGGGAGGGAAATGCGGAAGATGCACTTTGAAGAAGTTGCTCTCCCATTCGCTTTTCACTTCCCTCATTTCCCTTTCCGGCTTTGTCGTTCATTACAAAGGCTCGTTTGGGTACAATCTTACCGGCCGAAGGCCATGAAGAAATGTTCATTCGATCTCCGACATCCTCAAGACTTCAGAACGTGACGAAGGTCCGAGCGATTGCAAGGTATTGATAAATGGCTGCAAATCCTCCAGTGTCCGCGCAAAGGCGCTGACGCTCTCGCCTTCCTCTGTAACCTGTTTGAGTTCCGAAGCCAGCTTAAACAGCGTTTTCTTTTCAGGATAGACCTTCAACCGGAGGGGGGCGTTGTCGGGAAGCTTGGCAGCATTGCGTACGAGCCGCAATGCCGCAGGGAATCCACCCAACTCATCCACGAGGCCCAGCCTCCTTGCGTCCTCTCCGGTCCAGATCCTCCCTCTCGCGATCTTCTCCACCGTTTCGATCGGAAGGTTCCTGCCCTGGCTGACCTTGGAAGTGAAATCGGCATACACGCGGTCGAGCCATGCCTCCATGCGCGCCCACTGCGCGGGGGTCAGGTCCTTGGCCTGAGTCCAAACCTCGCCATTTTTGCTTGTGTGCACATCGTCCCACGTAACGCCAAGCTTGTTCCAGAATCCGGTGGTCACCATCTTTCCGCCGAATACGCCTATGGAGCCAGTAATCGTCGCGGGCTGGGCCACAATCTTGTCCGCAGCCATGGCCACGAAATAACCACCCGAGCCCGCAACGCTACCCATGGACGCGACGACCGGTTTGCCTGACTTTTTGGCCTTGACAATCTCGCGCCAGATCGTATCCGACGCGACGTAGGAACCGCCAGGACTGTCAATCCGGAACAGGATGGCCTTGACGTTCTTGTCCTCCACGGCTTGTCGTATTGCTTCCGCGACAGTGTCGGAGCCCATCATGAGCTCGCCCGTCGCAGGATTGTATCCACTCTTGCCGCGTCCGATGCCGCCTACTCCATAGATGAGTGCGATAGTCGTTCCCTTTTCGCTCGTACCCCCGGCACGCTTCAGATAGTCCGCAAGAGAGAGAAGCTCCGCTTTCCTTCCCGTCATCTCCTTGATCTTGTCGTAGACCTCGTCCCGATACGCGAGTGCATCAACAAGCTTCCCCTCGATTGCTTCCTGTCCGATAAACGGTCCCTTGTTGATAAGAACGCGGACCTCGTCTTCAGAAAGTTTCCGCGATGCTGCGATCCCTTTGACAATCTGGCTGAACTGGGAGTCCATCACTTGCGTAACTTCTTCGCGGTGAGGCGCAATATACTTTCGCTCCGTGAACATATAGCGGAAACTTTTGTATTCTTTGCGGCCGTCGAAACGCGGGACGATGCCGAGCTTGTCGAGCGCGCCCTGGATAAAAGGCTGTTCGTAGATGAGGCCGGTCAACCCTATGTCACCCGAGGGCTGCAGGTAGATTTCATCGAAAGCGGTCGCAAGATAGTATGAAGAGTTTCCAGGCCCGAACTCCCCGAAGGTCTCTGCATACGCAATCGCCGGTTTACCCGATGTACGGAAAGCAATGACAGCGTCACGAATTTCCTGCACCTGCGCCAGTTTCATGTTGGATTGCCCTACCCGGGCCACGAGCCCTTTGACCCTGCTGTCTGATGCCGCTTTCTGCAGCGCTTCAACGACGTCGCGAAGTATAAGCTTCTTCGCGAGTAGCAGACGGCCAAGGGCATCGTCAGGAACGGACTCGACCACCCCTTGCTCAAAGTCGACTTCCAAGACGACGCGATTCGGCACACGATTGGCAAACAACCAGTAATACAGACCGATCGCGATAGTCGTAATAACAAGAATAGAAAAAATTGCCGTGCAAACACCAACGCTGTGCCTTCGTTCATGACGTAACATAGATTGGCTCCTTTTCCTGTGAAGTGACAAGACGGCTCGTTGCAATGGGTGTCACTAAATCTTGTTGGAACTTTCGTCTAACCGGTTTTTCCGGGCGGACCAACAGAAGATAGCTTCAAGATAGTACAGGAGCGGCAAAATGACAAGTTCAAACAATGATGCTTTTTTACGACGTGTGAAGCGATTCCTACCACTCCTCGATAATCGTCCTCATTTCGGCGGGCCTCCCGGTCGGTATCCAATGGTGCGAATCACGTACGACCGTCTTGAGTTTTCGAGCGACTCACGAGTTCTTTTGTAATGGTTACACCGCTGAAGTCCCTTTCAGCAGAGAAAAAGGGCAGCACCGACTTCATGAAATGGAAGAGAGAAGCAAGTGGTCTGCTGTGCTCGCGCAGGCTCTGAAGAAAGAGAGAGCTGTCCTCAAAGAATTCTGACCAGCGAGTCAGATTGCTCTCCATGCCATGGAGGATCACATCCGCC
>DASPQB010000140.1:0-19465 GCA_035625205.1 Nitrospirota bacterium
CAATGCATGTCTGTGATGAGAGGGGAAGAAACGCTAACAAAAACCCGTGGGAACGAGCAGAGCATCACACGAATCATCCGGAGTCCGATTCTAGCTTGTAACGCGCTGTTGCCACGCATGAACTTTTCGCAGTCCGGACAAGTTGACGCGCTCGCGAGTACCGTACCGCTGGCATGAAGAGAAGTTCCTGGGGATCGCTCGCAAAAAGTGAGTAACATTCCTCGGAAGATGCTTCAAATATCCATCTGGAAAACCCCTTTATGAATCATGGTGCTCAATTCTCTCGATAAAAAATACATGCGCATGGCACTCAAGCTCGCGCAACGGGCGAAAGGACGCACGAGCCCGAATCCCATGGTCGGCGCTGTGGTCGTGAAGAACGGCAAGGTCATCGGCACGGGACTTCACCGCAGAGCAGGAGAATACCATGCCGAGGCCATTGCGCTTAGGGAAGCCGGACCGATTGCGCAGGGCGCGACACTCTATGTGACGCTCGAGCCGTGTTCCCATACGAACAAGCGTACCCCACCCTGCACGCCGCTTGTGATTCAGAGCGGCGTGAAGCGGGTAGTCGTGGCCATGATCGATCCGAACCCGCACGTGTCCGGAAGCGGCATCAAAGCCCTCCGAAAAGCGGGTATCAGCGTCGTGACCGGAGTCCTGGAACATGAGGCGCGTAAGCTGAACGAGATGTTCATCAAATACATTACAAAAGGCATGCCGTTCGTGACGCTCAAGATTGCTCAGACCCTGGACGGCAAGATAGCCACCGCATCGGGAGAATCGCAATGGATCACCGGGCAAAAGGCGCGTGAGGAGGGGCACTGCCTGCGTGACACCAATGACGCGATCCTCGTCGGTATCAACACCATCCTGAAAGATAATCCGTCGCTGACTACGAGGATTGCGAATGGCCGTGACCCTGTGCGGGTGATTCTCGACAGCAGACTGCGAATCCCCTTTGCAGCGAAGGTCCTTACGCAGAAATCGACTTCAAAAACCATCATGGCCACACTTGCATCTGCACCGAAGACGAAGATCAAGAAGCTTCGTGATGCCGGAGCAGACGTGCTGTTGGTACGATCTGAACGGGGCCGCGTGGATCTGCGGGACCTCATGAGGAAACTCGGGAAAAGGGAAATTATGTCCGTGCTCATTGAGGGTGGCGCTGAAGTGCATGCCTCGGCGATCAGGACAGGTATCGCGGATAAGGTCGTTCTGTTCATTGCGCCGATGCTTATGACCGGCGCAGATTCCCTTTGTTCCATCGGAGGAGTTTCTCCGACTCGGCTCAATAAAGCTATCCGGCTGAAGGACCTTACTGCCCGCTACGTAGGAGAAGACCTGATGATCGAGGGATATATCCGATGACTTGTGAAGAGATTATAGGCTGTGGACGAGATAGAGCACGAGAAAGACGCCGATGGAAAGTACAGACAGGAAGAGCATTACGCTTAAAACGCCCGAGGGATGGTAGGTGTCGTTCTCGATTTGACGCTCTACTGCTTTGTAACGGATGAACGCAAGCACGCCCATAACCACGCCCAGGCCGACAAGAACGATTCCGATGATCGACGAATAGCCGGGCAGCGGGGGGGAAGACTCTTTTCCCAGGTAGTAAGCCATCTGTTTTATGAAGAGCGAAAATTTTTCTACCACGAAGCCGAAAGCCATGATGGCGACACTTGTTCGAATCCAGGCGAGGAAGGTTCGCTCATTCGCCATGTGGACCCGCCGGTTGCGCCGGCCCCTGGATACTGTATCAGCCGCAGTTTCTGGTGTCATACCGATCGGTCCTTCCTTTCCCCTACCTCAACCCTGAAGAATCATCACTATTCCGCTCCTGATCATCTTTACGGCGAATGCTGCCAGGATCAATGCTGCAACTTTGGCAAAGGCCCGAGAGCCGCTGATTCCGATGAACCTGATAATCCGCTCAGACTGAGCAAAGATTAGCCAGGCAAGCAGGAGGTTCACCATAAGAGCAAAAACGACGGGGACATAGCCTTTCGTCCCCACCAGGACGAGGGCCGTTGTGAGCGTGCCAGGGCCGGCGATGAGCGGTGTGCCGAGCGGGACCACTCCGAATTCCGGGCTCCGTTCCATTTGACGTTCGCCTGCGCGGACCACATCGGTAACGGCGATGATCAGCAGGATGCCGCCGCCGGCAACCATAAAATCCTCTACCATTATCCCCAAAGCATTGAAAATCGCCTGTCCCAGAAGAATAAATCCCATAGTTACCAGAAACGCGGTGGCAATGGACTGGCGTACAATTATTTTCCGTTCCGCGTGAGTGACTCCCTCGGTCATGCCTACATAAAGCGGCAACGTTCCAGGCGCATCGAGTGCGACCATGAGTGGAATGAGAGTCGCCAAGAAAGGCTTGAATAGTTCCATGCTTACTCCCCGGCTCAGAGACCATCCATCAGCTTTAGCTCTTCTAAGAAGAGTATAACCTAGTTTGCGAGAGGTGTCTAGCTCGTCAGTCCCTCAGAGGGGCTCATGAGAAGAGCGTGTCGCCTTCATTTGTTGTCCCGTGGCGTAAAATAGATATTTCCTATATAATATTAAAAAAGGGATAGGTATTTGCAATTTGACTGGGCAGGCGACAGACGGTATTGTTATATCATGCGTTTGTATCGGAGGCTGAGATATGGCGGATAACAAGGACAGCGCACAGCGTCTCAAGCTTACCTCGCTCAGTCATGGTGCCGGCTGAGCCTGCAAACTCGGTCCAAAGGTTTTGGACGAAATCATCAAGGTTCTTCCTCGGATTACTGACCCCCATGTGCTCGTTGGAACCGAAGATGACGCCGGCGTCTATCAGCTGAGCGATGAACTAGCTATCGTCCAAACAGTGGACTTTTTCACGCCCATTGTGGATGATGGCTTCGATTTCGGGGCGATTGCCGCGGCGAACGCATTCTCGGATATCTATGCTATGGGCGCAAAACCGCTTACAGCGCTGAACTTGGTAGCGTTTCCGAAGGACGGGCCGTTGAATGTGCTGAGCGATATCATGCGCGGGGGTGCCGAAAAGGCACAGGAAGCCGGAGTTGTCATCATCGGCGGCCACTCCATCGACGATAAGGAACCCAAATACGGCATGGCGGTAACGGGTATCGTGCAACCTGGACGCATAGCACGGAAGGGCGGCGCGAGGCAGGGAGACTCCCTCGTGTTGACCAAGCCCCTTGGAATCGGCATTATATCAACGGCAATCAAAGTCGGACGTGCATCGGACGATACGATCGCGACTGCAACACGCATCATGAAAACCTTGAACAAGCTTGCTTCTGACGCCATGGTCGAGGTCGGCGTCAGGGCAGCAACGGACATCACGGGGTTTGGACTGCTCGGTCATCTCCACGAGATGCTGCATACCAGCGGCGTGAGCGCGCGGCTCACGATGTCTCGGATACCGGTCATTGCGGGAGTACGGGCGCTCGCGAAATTCAGCGTTCCCGGCGGCACGCGCACGAACTTGAAATACGTGAGTGACAAGGTCACGTGGCCCGAGGGAATATCGGAAGAAGAAAAATTGATCCTGGCGGATGCACAGACTTCAGGCGGACTTTTGATTGCCGTCCCTGCTGACAACCTTGACACGCTTCTCAAGGGACTTGCAGCGCGGGGAGTGGAGACGCGTGCTGTGATCGGGGAGATCACGGCAGGGAATGCAGGTCACATCATGGTCGACCGTTGATTGGGCGAACAGGTCTTTCGCCCTTTGCGAATGCAGGACCGATGGAGCAGGCTGGGGAACGACTGAAGAACCTTTCAAGAAATTGCAGATTGCACGGTGATGGATAGAGTTACAAGGACGCAGGCGGGGCATGCGAGTGGCAAGGGAACTGGTTGAGCTCCTGGCCAGCATAGCCTGAGTCATGGTGTTGTGAGGATGACAGGGGACCGTGGCGGGTTCCGTACCCGCTGTCACGTTCCAGTTTTTCATTACCTGCAATTCAAAGACCTTGTAGGGAGGCAGTATGCAGATAGATGCTCGCGGCAAGGCGTGTCCCATGCCGGTGATGATGACAGAGGAGGCGCTTTCTCAAATGGGGGAAGGCATCCTCGAAGTTATCGTAGACAATGAGGAATCGGCGCTCAATGTCTCTGGCTACGCATCACAGAACGGCATGTACGCAGAAACAATAAAAGAAGGCAAGGACTGGAAGGTCAAGGTCGTGAAGGGGCACACTACACAAGTTCAGCAGCCGGAGCCCCTGGTACGGGAAGAAAAAAACGGAGCGCAGAAGTCCCTCTTGCTCATCATCGGTACGGACAGCCTGGGCAAGGATGAAGAATTGGGGAAAAAACTCATGAAAGGCTTCTTCGATACCATGAAAGTGTATAAGCAGCTTCCTCATACCATGTTTTTTCTGAATGCTGGCGTCAAGCTCACGACGGTAAATGATGAGACTGCCAGCGTGCTGAAGGAGATCGAGTCGCTTGGTGTGGAGATCTACTCCTGCGGCACGTGCCTCAAACATTATGGTCTCGAGTCCCTGTTAAAAGTCGGTTACCGCGGCACTACGAACCATATCGTCGAAGGGATGCAGGATTTCGACAAGGTGGTATGGGTCTAGAGCTGCGTCATGCGCTCGCCGGTATCCGATCCTTTCTCCCAGTCTCCGGGGATTCTTATGCCGACCAGAACTCCTTCGAGCTCGTCCCTGCATTCCTCTGGATGCCCACACGTCGATCATGCTGCAAAATCGCTTCTATAGCATTCCGCCATAAAAAAGGAGCAAGCCCTTAAGGGGGCCTTTTGATCTGCCGATAGCGTTTCGTGAAAAACAATGAGGACAGCGGACGCTGCCGAGCTGTTCCGGTCCTCTACTGCACACCGGAGCGAACTCACATTCCTCCCGTTCTCCGACTGTACCTTCACCCCTCTTCAGGGCCGGAACGTCGAGCGTTCCGCTTGACTTCGAGTAGGACGTCTGCTATGTTCATCATGAAAAATCCAGGCACCCGTACGCCTATCACCGAGGAGGCCATCGATGCAGCCTGATGATGTTTTTTCCATGCGCAATGAAACTTTGAAGACGATCAACAACCGTCACAGTGTCAGGTTGTTCACCAAGGATGATGTCACCGAGGATGAGATCAATGTTCTCCTCCATGCGGCAAACGCGGCGCCGTCGGCTCATAATCAGCAGGCATGGAGGTTCATGATCCTCCGGGGCGAGAAGAAACAGGAACTGGCGCAGCTCGTAACTACCCAATCGGCATCCTTTCCGAGGCCAGCCGCGGCACTTCTCCGTATGGGCGCGAAGAGCATAATCTCGGCGCCCGTCGTGATTGCCATCGCAAACACCGGGGACCTCATCAGGCACGGAACCGAGCTGTTCAAGGTCGAACGGGAGACAGCACACGATTTTTTCAGGACCATGGAAATACAGAGCTCTGCCGCTGCAGTGGAGAACATCCTGATCGCCGCGACATCCCTGGGAATTGGCACGGTCTGGCTCGGGGTGCTCTATCTCATCAAAGATGAGGTGCTCCGGTTCCTCGGAGAGCCTGAAGGCGAGTTCATGGCTGTCGTGCCGGTGGGCCGTCCTGCCAAGGCTGGCAGCGGTCCGAAAAAGCAGCCCGTTGAGATGAAAGTAAAGTTACTGGGCTGACGCGGGTTACCGCCAGGCCACGGCAGAATTCTCCGCGCGCGGCATGTTTTTATGCGGGAAAGCTCATTCTCGCCATATTCACGCTCATCGGGCGCACTCCTTTGTTACCATGGCACGTGGCGGATCCCTGAACTTCCTGAAGGGCGTCCGATTTTATCCAGGGACTTCCTCCCGCCTGGCTCCCTCAAACCGAATCCCTCTCCCATATCGCACGTGGCGATAAGAACGTCGACACGGACGGTGCTGTGTCTATCATGAGGTTTTTCAGTCAATCATACAGGGACCAAACCTCGATCAGACGTCTCGTCGTCTCTCGTGAGACCGCTGCGTAGTCTCGCATACCCAGATGTTTTCCCGATGCTATAATGGTTACTAGTACGGATGCTTCCTAAATAATCCAAGGGACCGGCCGGTGAAGGAGCCCAAGATGAAGTGGATGATAGTTCTTGCGTTTGCAACAACGCTGATCATGTTTGATCATCCGGGCCATGCTGCTGACGAGACTAAACTGGAATTGAACAAAAAGATCGTGCAAGAGTTTTACGAATTGGCGGTCAATAAAAAAGATTTTGAGGCCGCTTCAAAGTACCTCGGCCAACGGTATATTCAGCATAATCAGCAGGCGGCAGACGGCGCCGAGGGTTTAAAAGACTTTATACGGTTCCTGCGCACCAAATACCCATATGCGCACAGCGAGATCAAGCGGATATTCGCCGACGGCGACTATGTGATACTGCACGTGCACGCAATCAGAGTGCAAGGTACGCGCGGAGTTGCCATAGTCGACATTTTCAGGCTCCAGGACGGCCGTATCGTCGAGCATTGGGACGTTCATGAGGACATCCTGGAGAAAGCGGCTAACCCGAACGGCATGTTTTAACAGGCTTCGTAGAATCGCTTCCTAGAGAATAACAGCCATGCGTAATCCTGATCGGACAGCCGCAGTTCAA
The DNA here is from genome assembly GCA_035625205.1 of Nitrospirota bacterium. Lineage (GTDB taxonomy): Bacteria > Nitrospirota > UBA9217 > UBA9217 > UBA9217 > JAJYKN01. Next base: position 6,584 of record DASPQB010000140.1, read on the forward strand.
CAGGTCGGCATGGTAAGGGAAATCGCTGCCAACCTAACCTGCCAGTGCAAAAGCTAAAATTTTGATGATAGGCATGGGCGAAATGGTTGCCATTCAGTGAACGGTAGTGAAGTCTGGTCGCGGGGAGGTAACAATGGAAACTCAGAATCGTTACCAGCGGGGCTGGGAGAAACTTAAAAGCATAGATGGCGAAGCGGGCGAGCGTGTTATCGAGAGCCTCAAGGATATCGCGCCGGATTTCGCACGGTATGTCATCGAATTCCCTTTTGGGGACATCTACTCCCGTCCCGGTCTTGATCTCAAGTCCCGGGAGATCGCCGTCATCGCGGCGTTGACCGCGCTCGGGAATGCCGCACCGCAGTTGAAGGTTCACATCCACGGCGCGATAAATGTGGGATGTACACGGCAGGAGGTTCTTGAGGTGATCATGCAGATGGCGGTCTATGCAGGATTTCCCTGTGCCTTGAACGGCTTGTTCGCTGCGAAAGAGGTTTTTGCCGAACGAGATCGACAGGGGATGAGCTGATGCTTGCAAATCCCGTACTGATCTAGTATCTGGAACCTGCACGCACGCTCCGGGCAAGGGGACAATCGTTTCGGTCAGACTGCCTGAGACAACGAATTGATCGCTTTCTGCGAAATGAGGAGAGGTCTTGCTATGAAGGATCGTGACGTCCCAGTTACCACTGCTGTCCGGGCACTGAGGAGCGCCGGCGTTCTCTTTGTCCCTCATTTTTATGATTATGTTGATCATGGCGGAACGAAACATGCGGCTGCGTCGCTCCGCGTGAACGAGCACGCAGTAGTGAAGACGCTGCTGATGGAGACCCAAGAGGGCGGGAGGAAGAAGGCTTTTCTCGTACTCATGCACGGCGATCGGGAGGTGTCTACAAAACAACTGGCTCGCCTTTTGGGTGTGAAAGCCGTGTCACCTGCCAGCGAGGCTGATGTGGAAAAGAACACGGGCTACCTGACGGGCGGTGTAAGTCCCTTCGGCACACGCATACCGCTCGTGATCTATGTCGAAGAAACCATTTTAGGACTTGAAAAGATCTACATAAACGGCGGAAAGCGCGGATTCTTGGTCGAGATACTGCCGGGAGAGCTCACCCGGGTTCTCGGCGCGATCCCGATCAGGATCGGAATCGAAAGGCGGGGCTAAGATGTTTTCTTATACGAGACCTCGTTGAGAAAAATAGGGCATAGGTTCTATACGCGGGAAGCAGCCAGACTTGCCCGTGACGTTATTGGAGCTGTCCTTGTCCATCATGTTCGCGGGAGAACGTACCGGGCGCGCATTATGGAGACGGAAGCTTACGTGGGTCCTCATGACCTTGCGTCGCATTCGTCCAGGGGGCGGACGAAACGGACCGAAGTCATGTTCGGTCCCGCGGGCCGGGCATATGTCTACTTGATCTACGGAATGTACACGATGTTCAATATTGTTGCAGGCGCGGCGGGCAGCGGTCAGGCTGTCCTCATCAGGGCAGCGGAACCGCTCGGTGGCTGGAAGGTCGATCTGTCCGGTCCCGGGAAGCTCACACGCGCACTCAAAATTACGCGTTCCCTCAACGGTCTGGACCTGACCGCTGACAGGTTGTTCCTGTTGCATGACCCCGATTACCGGCCGCGGATCAAAAGGACCACGAGAATTGGCGTTGAATATGCGAAAGAATGGAGGAATGCATTGCTTCGTTTTGTCGATGTCAGGCGTGCCGCAGCGTCCGGACGACGAATTAAACGGCAAGGGCCAAGCCCTGCAGCCCGCGTGGCCTCATCTGCGGATTGATCCCCTTGACGGTATTTTCTGCCACTACCACGAACTACAATTCCAGGCAATCTCTGCGGGCTCATATATAGCAGCGTACCTCAGCATGCATCAACAGCACCATGGCGATGGGGTTCCTGTCCTGGATGGACATGGTTTGCGAGCCGGCTTCCGGAATGACCATGCTCAAGGTGCGCATGGTGGCCCGTTGGCACTTCACGCCAGACCATGACAACGGAGAACAGCAATACCGGTGTGAGGTGGCGCCGATCCTCGAGCTACGCGGAAGGGTGCTACGTCCTGCCCATCCCGGGTCGCGAACGGCGGGTGTTACGCTCGAGATGAAACTTTGATTGCTCCTTTTTCGCTGCAGCCAGAGGCAGGGTGGTGTCGGCCGTGTGTGAAGATTGCCGGCCGGACTAATTCTGTAGTGCTCTTTGCCGCTGCAAAGCCTCCTGGTACTTCACCTCGTTTCCCGTAGCTTTATAGGCTTCTGCAAGATGCCCCTCGGCTTCAGCAAGCAGGTCCCGCCTGTTCTTGGGGAGCGTAGCTAAGGATTCATTCAAGGCCGGTACCGCGTCCTCTGCATTGCCGAGTTTGAGCAGGAGTACGCCGAGGGTATCGAGATAGTAGGGCCGGTGATCAGGGGTGAGCGTCAAGGCGCGGACGACCAGTTCCCGTCCTTTCACGAGGTTTGTTCCTGTCTGAATGTATACCCAGGCCAGGTTGTTGCAGGCATCGCCGTTCTTTGGATCGAGCGCCAAGGCTTTTATTAAAGCCGATTCTGCGCCTGCATAATCTTTCATCCTATACAACAGGTCACCCAGGAGAAGGAGGGACGGAACGTGCTTTTTGTCCTGCTTGAGCGCTTCCCGGTACTGTTCAAGGGCCAGCTCGGGTTTCCCCTGGGATTCATAGATGCGACCGAGGTCGTCATGTTCCCCTGCGGAGAGCGGGTCATGCAGTATGATGATCCGGGGGAGGGAGCATCCGGACAGCATAGTGACTACTGCAATGATGAGCGCCATGCGACCGATAGCGGTAACCAGGAGGTGAAGACGTTTCATTGTCTGCCTTGGTCCTGTGATGCCTCCGGATGTGCAACCAACATCCAGTTTCCGGCACGGCTCCACGCCCGGAGAAATTGGTTATAGTGCATGACTCTCTGCGCCCGCACGCCGTCATGAGCGATGATTACCGCATCTAGATCATCAAAACCGATCACCGTAACGTAGTGGGGCCGACGGTAGACACTGAAGCCCAGATCGATCAAGCAGATTACCGGCACATTCTTCCTGACCTGTTCCTTCAGCGTATCAAGGGTTCCTGCAGAGGAAACGGTCACGAAACCCTCTTCCCGAAGAAAATTTTCCATATCCATGGGAAGCGTGCCATGGAGCTGCGGAAGATAGACTTTGGCAGTGACTTGATCCACCCTCACCTTTTTGCCCCAGTAGGTGGCAACGGAAGCAAGTGCGGCAGGCCCACAGGAGCTGTCCTCTTGTTTAAAAAAAAGGACGCCAGAGATGTAATGTCCTCCTTGGTCCAGGCCAGGCTGGAGAGATGCAAAACTTTTTTCCGAACATCCCGCGGAAAGCATGATAAGCAAGGTAACGACAACAGAGAGGAAAAGACTACCCGTACTCTTTGCCGCATCATCATTGCAGCTGACGAGAGCAATCAATGGTGCAGTCGATATGATCATCTGCTGCGGATCTCAATGCGCCCCTGCAGCAGGAACACGAGTATTACGACGAGCAAGGCGACGACTACGAGACTGAAGAATAGATCGACCCCGTCGCTCCCTGCCTGAAGCGAGTCCGTATGGCTTGCAAGCACATGGATCTGATCATCGGAAAGTTTTTTTACGCGGGCCATGGCATCTTCCGGTGACAGGCCGTAATCCATCAGTTTCTGCCGGACAATTCTGGATTCGATGGCAGCTTGGATTCTAGCAAGGTCCGCTGCCCGTTCGAGAGATGCTCCCTTTTGGTCATCCGCTTCGTGGTAGGGAGCAGCAGAAACATACATGGCTTCAGCAGGCCCTGCGAGCGTCGAGATCGCGATTAATGCCATTATCAAATACAGAGCGAGCGGTTTTGCATAGCACGGTTTATAGATGTTTTTCATTTTACTCATCACCTCCGGACTTCGTTCTGCTGAACCGCTCACCTGATCACGACGCGGTGGCCAGTAGACTCGAGAACGATGATCGTGACGATCGCCACGATGAGGAGAAAGATCAACAAATCGAGGCCTCCATCTGCCCCAGCCTGGAGCGAATCGAGCTGCGAAGCGAATTGATGAATTTGCTCATCGGAAAGAGTATTGATCTTCGCTGCAGCCTCTTGCGGGGTAAGTCCGAAATCCATGAGGCGCTGCTTGATCAGGGTCGCTTCAAGGGATTTTCGGATTGACGTCATATCAACTTGCCGCGTTGTCGCGGCTTGATCGACGGGAAGGAACATGGCCCATCCCTGGCCGGGAAAAGAAATGAGCGGCATTGCGAATACGAGGTAAACACCCAACAGCTTCAGAAACGAATTTTTGAAGATCATGGCCTGCTCCTTTTTTGATGCTTGTCCGTTCTGTAATTGTCGGCAGTCGCCTTTACGATGGGGCTTCTGTCTCACACGTTCCAGACACGGTAAGTTCCCTCGTTATTTTACTTATATTTTAGCACAGTGCATCGGCTCACAAGGTGGCGTTGATGAAATACCAACGCCAACAAACGGAAGCTTCCTCCAGATATTGGCCTCCTCCAACCGCTGAAGCATAGGGAGGGTTCCCGTGCCGTTTTCCCGATCCAAATCATGCCCGCATAGAAGAAAAATGTCCTTGTCCCTGTTCACGCTTGTAGGACTGACTGGCAACCAGAAGTCGGCCACGTGGATAAGATACTGTATAAGCTGGTGGATGCAGGAGGCGTTCCTGTACATATGGTTGATCCTTCCGGGAGAATAGACGCTCCTTGTCACCTTAGGGGGGGTGCCTGCCCGCCTTCTTGACACGAATGTGTTACCTTCATGTCTGCTTGTTTTATGCACCAGTAATGAACGGCACAACTGACACACCTCGACAATATTTGATATTATTTCCTTAGGGATTCATCGTGAAAATATAAGAGGTACGGCACGCATTGTCAATCAGTTTGTTCGCAAGGAGAATGGTAATCGTTATCGCTTATTAGGAAAGACTGGCGTTTATGTATCCGAGCTGAGTTTGGGGACCATGACATTCGGCGGGAAGGGGTACTGGGAAGTCATCGGCAAAGTGAGCGCGTCGGGGGCAGAATCGCTCATCGGCACTGCGCTTGATGAAGGCGTGAACATGATCGATACGGCTGATGTTTATTCCGAAGGAGAGTCGGAAAAGCACGTTGGCGCTGCACTTGCGGCGCTGGACAGACCACGTGACGAGATACTGGTCGCCACCAAGGTTCGCTTAAGGACGGGACCGGGTCCAAATGCTGTGGGACTGTCGCACAAGCATATCCTGGATTCGATTGATGCCAGTCTGAAGCGGCTCAAGCTGGACTATATGATCTCTACCAGATCCACGGCGCAGACCTCAGCACACCCATCGAAGAGACCATGCGGGCACTCGACGACGTCGTGCGCAGCGGCAAGGTGCGCTATATCGGTTACTGTAATTCGATGGCATGGCAGGCGATGAAAGCGAACGCTTTTTCCGACGCTCATGATCTGGCGCGTTTCGTGAGCGCACAGATGTACTATTCGATGGGGGGCCGCGATATCGAGCGGGAGGTAGTGACTCTTGCAAAGGACCAGGGGCTTGCCCTATTCCCGTTGAGCCCGCTCGCAGGCGGTCTGCTTTCCGGCAAATTCGACCTGACGGGCCACGGTCCTGAGGATGCGCGGCGTACCTCATTTGATTTTCCACCTGTGGACCGAAACAGGGCAAAGTATGTCCTCAATGTGATGCATGCCATTAAAGAGGCCACAGGTATTCCTGTTGCGCGTATAGCCCTGGCCTGGCTTCTGACCCGTCCCTTCGTCACGAGCGTGATCATCGGGGCGAAGACACGAGAACAGCTCATCGACAATCTTGGCGCCGTCGATGTGGAACTGACTCCGGAGCAGGTTGCGCAGCTTGACGAAGCGAGCGCCTTACCGGCGGAATATCCGGGCTGGATGATTGAGCGGCAGGACCGTGACCGGCGGCCTGAATCGGCAGCCAGGGCCGCTGCCAAGAAAGTAGCATAGGAGCCAGATACTTCATTCACAAAGGATGGGTGAAGCAGAAAAACGAAGAGAAGACGGTGACAGGATATTTGTTATTGGTTTCTCAAGCTGTTCAGAACTGTCGTAGCCGATCAGCTGTTTGTTTCACCATCTCGGGAGGGATAACCATGAAAGCCATAATGATTTCGAACTATGGAGATGCGAGCGTCCTCAAGCGCTCGGAAACAGTGCCGAAGCCCGCACCGGGAACCGGGCAGGCGCTTGTGAAAATTCATGCGGCAGGCGTAAACTTCGTCGATGTTTACCAGCGGCGGGGGACCTATCCGGTGAAGCTGCCCTTTATACCTGGCTTGGAGGCATCGGGCGTTGTCGAGGCTGTCGGCGACAAACTATCGGGACTTCGGGTAGGAGCGCGGGTCGCTTATACCGGTCATCTCGGGAGTTATAGCGAGTATACCGTGATAGAGGCAAACCGGTTAATCCATCTGCCGGACGGCCTTTCCTTTGAGCAGGGCGCTGCTTTTCCACTTCAGGGGATGACCGCTCACTACCTTATTCACGAGTTCCGCAAGCCAAAACCGGGTGATACGGTCCTGATCCATGCAGCCGCGGGGGGCGTGGGACTTTTATTGGTCCAATGGGCGAAGCATCTCGGCGCCACGGTCATCGGAACCGTATCTACGGAGGAGAAGGCGCATATTGCCAGAGAAGCGGGCGCAGACCACGTTGTCCTGTACACGAAGCAGGACTTTGTAAGTGAAACAAAACGCCTCACCAACGACCGGGGAGCAGAACTCATACTCGACGGCGTGGCAAAGGCAACCTTTGCCGGCGATCTGGAAGCAGTTGCCCTCCGTGGTCATATTGTGATTTTCGGTTCAGCAAGCGGCCCGGCAGAGCCACTCATGCCGAACTCGCTGGGAGCAAGATCGATATCCGTTTCCGGCGGTTCGCTGGTTAACTTTATTGCAACGCGCGAAGATCTCGTCCGACGATCAACTGACGTTCTGAATGCCATCAAAGAAGGGTGGCTTAAACTGCGTGTCGACTACGTGCTCCCCTTGGTTGAGGCGGACAAGGCGCACCGCATGCTGGAAGGACGGCAAACGGTGGGAAAGATCGTGCTGAAAGTGGCCGAGTGACCTCGCAGAAAGGTAGTATTCACTGCCAAGATTTGAAGGCGTTGAAGGATACAGATACCACCTGAAGACCCTGGGTGCATTAAGCAAGGCAGTTACTTTCTGGACATCGTTCTGGGCGATCCTGCGTCTCCCTGGAATTTTATTTAAACTCACAACGTCCTCGTTGCGCCAAACGGCGATAAGCGCCGAGGGCAGACTCGTGTTCTCCCGTTAACGCCAGAACATTGCGGTATGTTGCCGTTTTCCTTCCGAAGTCCACGCTCCCTTTTGGTATAATTCTGATAATGGCCAATCATTGGTATTGAACACGACAGAGGCTTTCCTCGCGAAGTGATTACATGGCACGTAAAAGAGGTCCGCTATGGAAGAAGTGATCAAATTTAGACTTAATGGCAAATCCATCACGTTGAATGTAGACAGTGAACGAAAACTTTTATGGGTCCTGCGCACTGATATTGGTCTCACCGGGACAAAATACGGATGCGGGGAAGGCTATTGTGGCGCTTGTACCGTGCTGGTGAATGATGAAGCAGTGCGATCGTGTCATACCTCGATAAAAGATGTTCAAGGCAAAACGGTTCTTACCATTGAGGGGTTGGCCCAAAACGAAAAGTTCCATCCTCTACAAAAAGCATTTATGGAACATGACGCGCTCCAATGCGGGTATTGTACGCCGGGAATGATTTTGCAAGCCTATGCCCTCTTGCGAAAGACAGCTCTGCCGTCTCCTGAGCAAATCGCTGAAAACATGGAGGGGAATTTGTGCCGTTGCGGAGCCTATAACCGCATCATTGAAGCAGTTCAGACGGCAGCAAAGGAGCTGCAAGGAGGTTTCTACCATGACGAGGGACCAAAACCCGGAATTACATGGCGAACATCCGGTCGTTGAATACTCCATGAATCGGCGGGAATTTCTCGGCTTCACCGGGACGGGAATCCTTCTATATTTCGTCATTGGAGAGCTACCGGTCTTTGCAGAGGAGCGCCCCGCTGTCAGACCGCAGATGATCCTGCCGGCCGATTTTAATGCCTTCCTGCGAATCGGCGAAGACGGTCGCGTGGGCTGTTACACCGGAAAGATAGAGATGGGTCAGGGTATTGTGACCTCTCTTGCACAGATGCTTGCGGACGAGCTGGATACGTCTTTCGATACCGTTCAGATGGTGATGGGAGACACGGAGCTCTGCCCGTGGGACTTGGGGACGTTCGGGTCAATGTCCACCCGTTTTTTCGGACAGGCCCTCAGATCAGCAGGAGCCGAAGCGCGCTTGATACTGCTGGAACTCGCCTCGGAGCGTCTTAAGACGCCGGTCGATTCTCTCATGACTAACCAAGGCATCATTGTCGATAAAAAAAACAAGGATCGCAGGGTATCGTACGGCGAGCTCGCGCGGGGCCAAAGGTTCGAGCGCCATCTGGTGGGAAAGGCCCCCCTTAAAAAGTCAGGAGAGTTTACTGTCATGGGCAGACCGGTCGTTCGGAGGGACGCAGGCGAGAAGGTGACAGGGAAGGCGATTTATGCAGGTGACGTTCAGATCCCCGGCATGGTCTACGCAAAAATTCTACGGCCTCCCGCCCACGATGCGAAACTGGTCGACGTTGACCCGTCAGAAGCAGAGCGCGTCAATGGATTGCAGATCATCCGGAGCACCGACTTCATCGCCGTTCTGCACAAGTACCCCGATGTGGCGGAACTCGCTTTGTCGAAGATCAAGGCTAAATTCGACAGCCCCCCCTCGCGTGTGGATGAGAAGACCATCTTCAACCATTTGTTCAAGATGGCACCGGAAGGCACGGTTCTGGCAAAGGAAGGCGATCTCGGTCGTGGAGCGAAGATGTCGAGCGTAGTCATTGAACAGACTTATCTGAATGATTACGTGGCACACGCGCCGATCGAGCCACACGCCGCCGTTGTAAAGATCGAGGGAGACAGGGCGACCGTCTGGGCATCGACACAGAACCCCTTTGGTGTTAAAGAGGAGGTCGCACGGGAAATCGGCATACCTCCGAACAACGTGAGAGTCATGCCGGTCTTTGTCGGCGGCGGCTTCGGCGGGAAGACAAACAACCGGCAGGTCGTGGAAGCCGCCCGCTGCTCAAAGTTATGCGGTAAACCGGTCCAGGTCGCATGGACGAGAAAAGAAGAATTTTTTTACGATACTTTTCGTCCTGCCGCCATGGTCACGATAAAATCGGGCCTAACGGACAAAGGGAGGATCAGCTTCTGGGACTATCATGTCTATTTTGCCGGCGAGCGGGGCGCCCTGCACTTCTATACCATCCCGCACCATAGCACCATCGTACACAGTACGGGCTGGCAAGGCACGCCTGGCTCCCACCCCATTGCAACAGGACCGTGGCGTGCGCCAGGGAACAATACAAACACCTTTGCCCGAGAATCCCAGATCGATATCATGGCCAAGAAAGCAAGAGTGGATCCTCTGGAATTTCGCATGCAGAACCTGTCAGATCCGAAGCTACTGCGCGTTTTAAGCACGGCAGCAGAGAAATTCGGGTGGAAACGGGCGAAGGCACCAAGCGGAAGAGGTCAGGGTGTTGCGTGTGGACTGGACGCAGGAACGTATGTGGCCGTGATGGCTGAAATCGCCGTTGAACAAGAAACGGGAGCAGTCAAGGTGAAACGCATTGTGTGCGTGCAGGACATGGGACTGGCAGTAAACCCCGAAGGAGCAGCTCTCCAGATGGAGGGAGCGGTTACCATGGGACTCGGTTACGCCCTTCAGGAACGCGTCCGGTTCATGGGCGGTAATATCAGCGAGCATAATTTTGACACCTATTATATCCCCCGGTTCACCTGGGTTCCAAAGATACAGACTGTGATCATAGACGATAAAAACAGTGCTCCGCAGGGCGGCGGAGAACCCGCGATCATCACGACAGGCGCTGTAATTGCTAACGCCATCTATGATGCCATTGGGGTAAGGCTTAACCAACTGCCCATGACACCCGAGAGGATTATGGAAGCCATGAAGAAAAAGTAACTCAGGATCAACCGAAAGCATGTAACCACGGATGATCTAACACGGTAAGGCAAAACCCGAATTCGGTAGAACGGTGAGACAGCACCCATCTCGGGTGTATGATCAGCGGTGTTAACGTGTTTGGCTCCCGAGCCGGGGGAGCCACTTTTATTAAAAAGGGAAAAAAAGGCTGCCGAGGGCGAAGCGGAGGCTGAATTGACCCCTGAGCAGTTTCCCGGGGTACCACTGCGCTTGGGAGGACTCCCAAAAACGCGGTCAGCGAACCATATCGGCTCACTCCTCATGAGCACCCCTGCCTGTGAGCTTCCAGTTGATGCCGGAGAGCCGGGCAATCAGGGTGTTCAAGAATACTTTGGTAAACTTCAGCTGGCAGTATACCGAGGTGCCTTCAAGCATTTCATTACTGATTTTGAGTGTCGTCACATCGCCCCTTGCCTCGATGCTTGCGGTGCGCGGTCTCCTAGAAGTATATGCCATCTCCCCAAAGCAATCGCCGGGCCGCAATGCGGTTATGAATTTCCCCCCGAGCATCACCGAGACCTCACCATCGACAATCACGTAGAATGAATCGTCGAGGTCTCCCTCGGACAATATTACCTGCCCGGCTGCATATTCAAGCCACTCACCGGCACTTATGACCTCAGACAGCTCGATTTCGAAAAAATCCTTGAAGAACCGCAGCCTCTTAAGCCGTTCAAGCTTCTCCCGCATGTTCACATCCGTGGTCACAACGGCATGAACGAGCTTTTTGTGAATTGCATTCAAGTCCGCAGCCATGTCAGCAGCGCTCTGGTACCTGTCCTTTGGATTTTTGGACAATGCCTTTTTAACGATGGGCTCAAGCATGTCTGGTACCTCGGGGCGATGCTGCCTGAGCGACGGGGGCTCGTTCTCCATGATTTGCTCGACCAGGTCGAGCAGGCTTTTGCTTGTGAACGGGCGATGGCCGGTCAACAGGCCATACATGACTACGCCGAGCGAATAGATGTCGGCCTGGTGGTTCACCGGCTCTCTCCGGAGACGTTCCGGGGATATGTGCGTCGGTGTGCCAAGGAGATGCTCTAGGTGCAGGTAATCGGCATCCGGATGCAGTATCTTTGCAAGCCCGAAGTCGGCCAACTTCACCGTGTCGTCGGGAGTCAGCATGATATTGCCGGGCTTGATGTCGAGATGGATGACGTTGCGCGAGTGTGCATACTGAAGCCCTTTGCAGCATTGGTACAGGATCTCCACGGCCTTCGGGACCGGCATGAGATTGTCTGGCCGGCAGTACAGGAACAGGGTCCTACTGTTCGCGATGTACTCCATGACAAGGTAGTATAAGTCCCCGTCCTGACCGGCGTCGTAAACGGGGAGGATGTTCCGGTGGTCGAGCATCCCATAGATCTGAGCCTCGGTAAAGAAGAGTTCCCTGAGACGCCTCCGGATTTCTTCGTCAGCCAGCGACTTTAGGTCCGTGACCTTGATGGCAACGTTCCTCTGCATGTAGGGGTCGTAGGCACGGTAAACCGTGCCCATACTGCCCTTGCCAATCTCTTCGATTAAGCGGAATTTCCCTATTTTTGATGGTGCTTCAGACATGATTTGTGTACCTGAATACAAAAAGGAGTGGAGACGTTGGTTGAGGCCCATGTTGAATTGTCTCTCTCTCTCTCTCTTCGTTCAATCTCTTTTGCCAATCGAGTAATCGCATTTGCGAGGCATAAGATCGCGGCAACGCTGCGCTATTTTACCCTGGATAATGGCCTTGCGCTCAAAGCACGCTGCGCGAGAGCAGCCCTAGAGGGACCCCCCCATCCGCCGTGATGATCGTTGAGGCTTAACATACTTGGCAGGAAGAGAGAAAACCTTCTCGGTTCTTGGATTACTTATTCACATGCCTCTCCACCGCGTCCGCCCACGTTTTATACCCGTTATTTGCTAAATGCACGCCATCTTCGGACAGATACTCGCGTATGGGATTTCCTTTCGCATCCACGAAGAGGCTGTATACGTCGAGATATTCCGCGTTATATTCGCGTGCAAGCTCCATGAGCCGGCGGTTGGCGTCTTCGATGACATTGTTACTGATCCACGTCAACGCTACGGGCAGGATGCTTTGGATCACGATTTTAGATTGTTTGTACCATGTAGTCAGGTTGCGGATGATCTCACGGTAGGGGAGCAGAATATCATTCTGCCCGTTCAAGATGTTGTTGATGCCGGTCATGAGGAAGACCAAATCAGGGTTATCCACGAGAGCGTGAATGTATGCTCTGCGGGCCAAGAGGCCTTCCACGGTTTCGCCCGAGATCCCGAGGTTCATGACGCGATGCCCGGGAAAGCGGCCCTCCCAATCAAACCACTGGGTTAGGGAATCGCCGATGAATATGATGTTTGACATTGGTATGGTGATTCTGGTTCACATCGAAAAATATGATCGTATCAGCTCCGTGTGCGTCCCCAAAAAGATACCTCAGCGTCTAGTGTCTGAAACGTCATAGTGCCGCCTTCGAAGGCGTCTGCTCCCTTGACCTGGATGGAAGGCAAGCCTTTGATATCCTGCTTGGCGCCATCCTCATCCCTCGCCTCGGAATTGACGTGAACATTGATGTTCAATTCTGAAAATGCAGTAGTCGTAATCTTTCGCGTGGCGTTGGTAAGAGCCGCAGATCGAGGACATGGATATATCACTCTTCCGAGGTTGTTGATCCGTCGAAAAATGATACTCCACTGCAGAGACTTGCCTGTGTATCCAAAACGCGGGCGCGTGACGGGCACCGACC
>DASPQB010000141.1:0-19706 GCA_035625205.1 Nitrospirota bacterium
CCGCTATAATGAATGGTAATACAGCGGGCTGGTCAGCACAGTAGTATCTTGATGCTGGAGGAAAGGGGCAAGTGATGCTTGCCCCTTTTTTATTGAAATTATTTTCTTTAATCGCAATCAGAGCCATTTTTATGGTGCAGAAAAAAAACAGGCCCCTATCTTGTCATGAAGCCGCATACCAGACCGCAGGGCTCGTGCTAGATTGTCGCATGTAACATTGTGAGAAGCCACAAGCTCCCCTCGGGGGAGTTTCACGATATGATAACGATAGATGCGTATTCCTCTCTTCAAAGCAACACCTCCTCATAACTTCCGCTCAACAAATGAGATCAACATACCTCATCAGCTGAAGATTTGGCATCATATAGCGCTCCTTTTTATTGCGATTTTTGGCACTTATTATATTATCATTATACGTGGTGACTTCATCGCTCTCGATGACATGAACCTTATGAATCATCTCCTGAATGACCGGTCATTTTTTCTGAAGAGCATATTTTTCCCTCAATATATCGCAAATTATTACCGACCCCTTCTCGAGTTGTCGTACCGATTAGATCATCTCATATGGTTTGACGTGGCCTCTGGCTGGCATTTGACTAATGTCATCCTTCATTGTTTAAATACCGCCCTCGTATATCTGGTTTCCCGCATACTGCTCGCAGACACTATCAAGGAAACGACGTTGGCGTCCTTCTTTGCTGCCTTGCTCTATGCTATAAATCCCCTGTCAACTGAAACAGTATGTTGGGTCTCGGCAAGATCTGAGCTTCTAGCAGCTTTTTTCATGCTGTTCTCTTTCTATCTCTATCTTCACTTCAAGAGGAAAGGAACTTATTTCAACTTATTTTTATCTGGATTATTATTTCTGTGTGCGGTCACAGCAAAAGAGACAGCGCTTTCGCTGCCTCCCTTAATCATTGCATATGAAATTATTTTCAGACAACCCTTATCGGGGAAGGAACGGAGTTCCTTCTTGATTGTTGGATACTATCTTTTCTTGTTTGTTTGTTATTTTTTATTTCTTCGCCCCGGGTCTAAAATCAATCTCTCACTCATGCATATCGGTCTTGGTTCTTCTGGTCTGCAACGCGTCTCTTATTTTGAAAACGTAGAAGTATTATTCGCATCTTTCGGCTTTTATACAAAAAAAATGTTTATTCCTTATCCTTTAAATTTCGCTATTCACTCCATCAATCTAATTTTATATTTCCTTCTTGGTCTTGTGGTGCTCATTCTGGCGGCAGTGTTTGTTCGATTTGCCAGCAAAGTTTATAGATTTATTGTATTATGGATTTTCATAATGGTCTCTCCTGCCGTCGCTGCAGCAGTACTGCGACTTCCATGGGTCCTTTGGGCTGAGCGCTATCTTTACGTTCCTCTAGTCGGGTTTTCCATGGCCCTGGGGCTGGGTTTCCTCTTCATTTCACGGCATAGAGTAATCATGATGGTTGCCTTGACTTTCTTGATTGTCCTGTTCTGGTTGACTTCATTGCACAGGGTTTATCTGTGGGCTGACGAGGTTCGGCTCTGGGAAGACACGGCACAGCACTCTACGTACGGCATGGTCAATTATTTTTATGGAAAGGCGCTTCTGGTCAACAATCACGAGTCAGAAGGCATCGAACAGCTAAAAATAGCTATCGCCCGGAAGTACAGTTATGATCCGTATCTAACACTTTCCGATATCGAGATCAAAAAGCGTGAATACAAGGAAAGCGAATTGTGGTTGAAAAAAGCCGCTCAGGACTTCCCTAATAATGTGGAGGTTCATAAACGCCTCGCGGATAATTATCTCTGGAGAACATCCGGAGATGGAGGAAATGACGAATTTCTCATGAAGGCCATTGACGAGTACAAAAAATATGTAGCGGTGCGGCAGGAAGATGCGGCCGCTTACTTGAAGATCGCACAGCTTTATCGGGTGGCGGACCAGGAGAAGCAGGCAGTCCCGTTCCTTGAGAGAGTAATAGAGATAGACAGTGGATCTCCCTTGGCACAGACTGCCAAGAAATATTTACAGGAAACCAGCAAAAGAGGGAATACTCCATGATTGCAGACTCGCCTCAGTATTACGGACGCAGTCATATACGGTTACCGTATCAGATCATGCTGATAGTCGCTACGTTGCTCGCCGTATATTATCCTACTGTGTTTGCTGATGCATCTTATATCGACGACCGGGATATCATTAATGCCATAAGAAATGGCGGTTCCTTGAACCTGCAGGACCTCTTTACACCCCAAATGAAAGGAGGGTTATACTACCGCCCGATCCTCTTCCTGAGTTTTTATGTTGACAAATACCTGTTTAGCCTTGACCTCGGTTTCCTGCATCTCGAAAACATCATTTTGCATGTAATCAACGCCTTATTGGTCTTCTGGCTTGCCAGTCAATTACTTCCGAATTCTGAACGGGGGAGGAGCCTCATACCGCTCCTGTCCGCGCTCTTCTTCAGCCTGCACCCCGTTACAACCGAACCAGTCTGCTGGATCGCAGGTAGAACGGACGTCCTTGCTTGCACTTTTATCCTCTTGAGCACGAATTGCATCATGTTGTTTAAAAAAGGCCATGAGTATCGCTATGTCGCGCTGGCCGCATTTTTTATGGCATTGGGATTTTTGACCAAGGAGGTAGCACTCGCATTTTTGCCGGGAGCTTTTCTGATCATGAGGAGCATGGACAGTCCTGAATTCGAAATTGCTTCTCAACAGCCAATTTCATCGCAAAAACGGCAAGACAGAAATCTCTATCTATTTTTCTTAGTCAGTGTCGGAGCCGTCCTGTTCTTTTTTCTGCTGCGATACTTTGCCATCGAGACGAATGCAGGCAGGATCGGGGCAACGATCCGGTTTATACAAAGGGACACAATTGAAGTTTTCCTGATTTTTTTGCGGGCCCTCGGTTTTTATATTAAAAAAATATATTGGCCCTTACCGCTCAATTTTACCATCCGCGACGTGGAGCCTCTCTACGAGCTTTTTGGAGTTCTCGTTGTGGTCGCCTGTTTTCCTATAGCGTCGAAAAGAAATAACGTGTCTGCTTTTTTTTTGGCCGGAATCTTCCTTATTATTCCGGCCTTTCCTATAGCGTTGGGACAGATCTCCTGGACACTCTACGCTGAGCGCTATTTATATCTTCCGACTGCGTTCATCATGATCGCGTCTGTTATTATCGTCAGCGATTTTCTGGAAAAGATTGCATCTCACCGGATAAAAAAAGAAGTCGCTATCACTCTATTGTTGGCCATCATGGCTGTTGCAACGTTTCACCGGAGCATGGCTTGGAAGGACAACCTTGCCTTTTTAAAAAATACGGTAAATGAAAATCCGCAATTTTATTACTTACGCGGTCAATATGCCTTGGCACTGGCCCAGGAGGGCGACATAAAAAATGCGCGAATTCAATTTACAGCTGCAAATGAATACAATAAGAACAAGAAGCGATTAAAATATGGCAATGAATTATTTCAGTTACAATATTGGGATTTACCGGAAATTGGGCTGGCCTATCTTTTGGCCAAAGAAAATAGAATACCTGAGGCAATAGCCGCCTATGAGAAAATCGTTGATGATTCACATGGCGAGTCGACCAATGCCATTAGGAATGTGCTTTACCTTTATGGTAGCACGCTGAGTGCCACAAAAAACCGGTCGGACTCCGAGCGGATCAAGAAAAAGATATCGTTCTATGCTGAAAAATTGTACAATACACCAGAAAACGCCGATACATTTTATTGGCTCGGCAAAATATTCCTTATGCGAGGGGATCGACAGGAAGCGCTTGCATATTTTAAAAAGGCAGAGATTAATTTTAATCCCGGTAATGCATACAGGGTTATTACGCAAAAATTCATAGCACGATTGGAAAACCAATGATACTTTTTTCAATCATAAAACTGCTACGTCCGAATCAATGGATAAAAAATCTTTTGCTGCTATTCCCGCTTTTTTTTGCAGGAAAACTGTTTGATACGCACTTGCGATCAAATATTTTCCCTGCCTTAATTTCGTTCTCTCTTGCAGCAAGTTGTTGTTATATCATTAACGATATTATAGATAGAGACACCGATAAAAATCATCATTCAAAAAGAAATCGCGCTATCGCCCGAGGAGATATTTCCATTCCTGTCGCTCTTATCCTTGCAATTTCTCTTTACATTGCCGGCATGCTCATTGCCTCTACTGTATCAAGACGCTTCGAAGGTTTCGTCATTATTTATTTTTTAGTTTCCTGTGCATATACCTTTTATTTTAAAAACGTGGTTCTTGCCGATATTTTTTTTATCACCTTCGGGTTCGTAATACGGTTGCTATCAGGTGGCGAAGCATTTCGGATCACCGTTACGAGTTGGCTGTTTCTCACGGTGTTTCTGGTCTCGTTAATGCTTGGTGCCGGAAAAAGGCTTGGTGAACTTGTATCGCTCGGTGATGGTGCGCATAGACACAGGAAGATTCTCATCCACTACTCACATGCATTTTTAGAGGGGCTTCTCTGGTTTTCAGCCGCAGCTGCTCTAGTAACTTATGCGCTCTACACGGTTGAACGTGAAAACAGCCTTTATTATACGGTGCCACTCGCGGCCTTTGGTTTGATCCGTTATATCTATATCGTTAAGCAGGGGAGAGGTGACCCTACCGAAGCGTTGTTGTTTGACAAGCAAATCCTAAGTGCAGGCTTTTTGTGGGCCTGTCTGATCGGGTTCATTATTTACGCTAAAATATAAGATGACTTACTCTCAGGCGACAATACGAACTTCCACTCTTCTTATGGCGATGATTTTATTTCGGCTCTTTGATCGAAATATCGTTAAAACCTCCTATCAGTTACTGGCACTGATGAGGGTGGGTGCTGAAGCTTCTGCTGAATCAAAAGGTAACTTTCACGGTGTCTTTTTTGTATAGAATCCGGGTAAACAGTTCGGTCAGGCCCTCAGGTTTGCATTCCCGACTGGCAAGTATTGGCGCGAGGTGGTTCTCAATTATCGTCACACGAATATCATTCTCACACCTGAAGCGCTGTCCTTGTTTATCTGATCGGCAGGATACGATTGAGAATCCAACATCGCAGCGCATTGAAGCAATACTTGGTGCTCTATTTGTTGGTCAAGCCTTGAAGTATTTGCTCAAACATTGGAGAGCCCTTTTTGAAGAAGCTTTCGTTCGCTTTGTTGAACAATTCCTTCCTAACCAGTTCATAAATATTTTGATGCAAATACAGGATTGTGAAGACAACGGCGAATCCTATTTTGACCAATCAGCTTGGATGAGCGTGCGTGAGCGTCAGTTCATCCGTAGTGTCCAATTATTCTCACTTGCGTACTGCGTTGATACTAACCTTTTTTAGCAAATCGGCGAGTTGAACGCGAGAATACAGGCTCTGACCCATAAGACGAGTGGAAATCAAAAAAAACAGTAGGATATTTTCCCAGTTTAAGATGGGGCGTGTGACGATGAGACATTCGTGCTGATGGGGTCTTACGTAAAAACATATTAGTATCACTTCCTAATGTGAAAATGTCGGAATCCCAATCATAGGCTGATAATCAAACTAGACATGAGTGTCAACATAAAGCCGTTGAGTACCTTAGTGAGGTCCACAGCAAAAATGTTCCGAATACTTTATTTCTTTGTACCTCAGCAAAACTGAATTTGTTCGAGCAACAATACGCAGAAAAAAAGGCTTTTGATGAAAGTAGCAGAATATGGAATAATAATGAGTATCGAGATGCTGCGGGAAGACTGATGAGGGAAATGCGCTTTTTGCCAGAGTTACGTACGGGCAATATGAAGATTTGTTTTTATAGGCACTCACTGTTAAATCGTGGTGGAGATAAAATGGTTGTCGAATATGCAAATTATCTCTATGCACAAGGCCATGATGTAACAATTTTGACCAGTCATGTAGATTCCGTCTTTAAAGTAAACGCAAAGATTGTTCAGATATCACGTCGAAAAAAAATAATTATTACACTTATTAAAGCATTATTTAAAAAATACGATTTTGATATCATCATAGCTGATATCGTAATTTTATCGTTGGCACTTGCTTTGAGAAATAAGAAATCAGTAGTCTATTTTGCACAAGATTATGATGAATCGTATTACAGGAATCCCATGCTGCGCATGCTTATTAGAACAGCCTACTATGTAAATCTGAATCTGTTAAAGGTGCGTACTATCGCAGTTTCGGAAACACTAGGGCAATTGTTGCGAACGAGATTTTCCGCAAGGGTCGATGTTGTATTAAACGGCGTGGACAAAACGGTTTTTTACCCAGATTGCGATCAAAACCTACTTTCCTTGAAGGGCAATAAGAAAGCGGTTCTGGTTTTCGCACGGAGTGATTATCGAAAAGGTTTTGATCTTGCCCTAAGGACAATATCGAAATTTAAAAACGATATCGAGAATGGGTTATTAGCTATATGGGTCATAGGCGATAAGGTTAGGGGTTCATTAGAGGTTCATAATTTTGGCAAGGTAACCGCACAAAGCCTCAGGAAAATACTTTCAAGTGTTGATGTATTGCTTTATCCGTCACGACATGAAGGGCTGCCGCTTTTAATCTTGGAATCATTGTCTTGCGGATGTCCAGTGGTTACGACTGAAGCGGTAACAATTTTGACCAATAATTATGATGGTCTGGTATGCGGTATCGGTGACGTTGAATGTCTTGCCAATTCGCTTTCCATCATATTATATGACAATGAAAAACGGAAAAATCTGATTACTCATGGATATTGCACGGCAGACCGCTATAGCTTGGAAAAGGGGAAAAGACTCTTTCTTCAAGTACTGAAGGACGTCAGACAATTGCAATAAGGGAGGAAATTTGAAAAGAATTTTAGTTATGGGTGCCGGCGGTGTTGCGGGCATTAATTTTATTCAATGTCTTAGGTTGGCGAGGGAAAAGTTCTATATTGTTGGATGCGATATCAATCAATGGCATCTAGAAATTCCTGACGTCGACCGCCGGTATATCGTTCCATATTCTATCGAGCCGAACTACATAGACGAGATCAATAAGATCATCATCAGCGAAAAAATCGACTTTATCCATGCCCAGCCCGACATGGAAGTGGAAAAATTGTCGGAGGCCCGGGAGTCCCTGCAAGCGCGTTTCTTACTGCCGTCAAAGGAGACGATAAGCATCTGCAGAGACAAGATGTTTACCAATAGCGTCCTCAAAAGAAAAGGTATCCCGGTCCCCCTTGCCATACAGGTTAAGAACATGAATGATCTGAAGGACGATATGGTCTCGATTTGTAAGCGTTCGAAAAGTGATGTGGTTTGGCTGAGGGCAATCAAGGGAGCAGGTTCAAAGGCGGCACTGCCTGTCAGGAGTTTCCGGCAGGCCAAGGAGTGGATCCATTACTGGCGAAGCACAAAACGTCTCGAATCTAAGGATTTCATGATCTCGGAATTCCTGCCTGGCAAAGAATACGCTTTTCAAAGCCTCTGGTATAACGGCGAGATCGTCACCTCGCAAGCGCGTGAGCGAATGGAATATTTATTTGGAAATCTTTTTCCCAGCGGCCAATCGTCATCTCCTTCTGTTGCCAGAACCGTTCATAATAAGAAGGTTAATGATGTTGCGACGAAGGCCATCCGGTCGATTGATGCGCATGCTACTGGGGTTTTTTGTGTAGATATGAAAGAGAACCGGGATGGGGTTCCCTGCGTAACCGAGATAAATGCCGGCAGATTTTTCACGACGTCTTATTTTTTTGCCCATCTGGGGAGCAATATGCCGTATTATTATGTCAAATTAGGGCTGGGAACGAAGCTCAAAGCGTTACCTCGGTACGATGCGCTTCCGAAAGATTATTACTGGATTAGGCTTGTGGATAAACCTCCGATTTTGATCAAGGAAGGGGGCTGGCGTAGTATTAGCTATGATCGATGACCTAAGGAGAAGGATCGTAATATTCGACTTCGATGGTACCATTGTGTATCTCAATACTGACTGGGAGGGTCTCCGAGAAAAGTTGCGCGATATCGTGCGCAGAACGTTGTCCATCGATGAACCGTTTAGTCCGATCGATGCCGGCTTGCGCCGAATAAAAAAACTAGATTTCGCACTCTTCTCCAAGGTCATCGCGACGGTAGCAAACCATGAGATCCGTGGATATACGGGAAAGATTGTTACGCCCGTTGTGTCCTTTCTTAAAGATCATATGGCGACTAGCCAGAGCCTTGCCATCTTTTCTGGGAATACGAGATCGGCCATTGAATCCGTGCTCTCCAGATTGGATATCCATCCTACTGTCATCATTGGACGAGAAGATATACTGGACGATCCTAAACCATCGCCAAAGGGTCTGATAAAGATCATCGAACATTTTCGGGTCCAGTCGACGGACCTAGTCTTTATCGGCGACAGCGAGCTAGACCTGATGGCGGGAAGACGGTGTGGAGTACGGACCTATTTGTGGAGATCCCTATGGACCTGAACAAAGAAAAGCAACATCTCCATGCGATCTCACGGATCCATCGGTATACCGACGGTTTTAACGGCCGTTTGACGAAGTATCGAGCTTTAAAAATACGTGAGCTTTACACTCAACGGGGGTCATTGCTCGACCTCGGTGCCGGCGAAGGAGAGCTTTCTGCCCTGCTTGCGGAGCAGTTTGATACGATCGCGATAACCGAGGCCTCATCTGAGTATCTGGACCAGGCAAAGAAGAACCTATCAGGATATCCAGTTACTTTTCTGCATGCGTTGATAGAAGAAGTTGCTCTTGATGAGCAATTCGACTTGGTGCTGGCTTCGGGTATCCTCGAACACGTCCATGACCCGCGCGCCATACTTGACCGTATCAAACGATGGTTGAAGCCTGACGGTATTCTCATAGTAATTGTGCCGAATGCAAATTCACTACATCGACAGGTCGGCGTTTACATGGGCATGATCAAGGATTGTCACGAGCTCGGCGAACTGGATCATAAGGTTGGTCATCGTAGATATTATGGCCTCATTGATTTGCAGAATGAAGTCGCCTCAGCTGGATATCACATTTCTAGCTCTGGTGGCATTTTGTTGAAGCCATTTCCAAATTCGCTAATGAACGGCCTTACAGAGGCATATTGCGATGCATTGTATCAACTTGGGAACGACCATCCATCGCTATGCGCGGAGATTTACTGTGCATGCCGCATAGCATGATCGGGAGCATGTCCAATGAAGACTGATGCGATAATGAAAAAGATGAGGAAGATCGTTTCAAAACGGACTTACAAGCGTTGTGAAGCATTTATTCGCGATGCCTGGAGCGCCCATGCTTGTCGAACGGTCCATTTTGAAACTACATCCCTGTGCAATCTTAAATGTGTCATGTGTCCCGTATCAATTCCCCAAAAGTTTACTAGAGTACAGAGGGTGCTACCACTTGACATGTTCAAGGATGTGCTGAACCGCTGTGACACCATCTTGTCAGTGGGTCTGAACAACTGGGGGGAACCCCTTCTGCATCCGCAGATTACTGATATGATAGCTTTCTGCGAACAGAAGAACCTTGATACGATATTCGCTACGAATGCGACGTTGCTGACAAAAGACCTGTCCAAAGAACTACTTTCCGCAGGCCTGTCGAACATTGAGTTTTCTGTCGACGGGCTGGATAATACCTACAAAAAAATTCGAAATACCTCGATCGATGGTGTGCTTCAAAATATCACAGACTTCCTTGAAATTAATAAGAAATTTGGGGATAGAACGTCGACTTGTATCGTATGCACGGTCGGCGAGGAGAATGAGGCCGAAATCGAGCTGTTCCGCCGGAAATGGCAACCGCTGGTAGACATGGTGCGGTTCCAACCGCGCATAAACTTTGAACCCGCCCATCGCAGCACTCCCTGTAAGGAACTTGTACGATCACATCTTGTCGTATTGAGCGATGGCCGCGTTGTACCGTGCTGTGCAGATTACAGCGGTTCTTTGCTAGTCGGAAATGTTACCCAAAACTCTTTGCAAGAAATATATAATGGTGATGCAATGAGCCAATTACGAGAAGACCACCAAAAAGGCGTATTTAGCGGCGCCTGCCTGTTCTGTCATGAATTTGAATCTGATCAAACCGAAAAAAGATTCTAAATGGTGCACCCCTTCACCCAAAACATAACGGTACAGATCACTGGCAAGGTTGTGTCGATCCTTGCAGTCATTGGTTCGACTGCGCTCATTGCAAGGGAGCTTGGTCCTGTTTATTTTGGCTATTATTCGATTATTCTAGTGAACCTGTCGTTTATCACTGTACTCAATGATCTTGGCCTGCAGACCATTGCGGTCAGAAATGCATCGCAGGATGCTGGTTCGCTTGGAACCATTACCGGCAATCTCTTCTGGATTAAGGTGGTGCTTAGCTGCATTGTCATTGCGCTTTTCGCAGTACTACTTACCTATTCTCACTATAGCCCCGTCGTTAAGAGAGGTGTCCTTCTTGCGTCAATCGGCGCTTTTTTCCTCTCTGTAATATCGGCACCGAACACTATCTTTCAGTCAACCTTGAAGCTTCGCTATATGGTACTTTCGGACATTTGCGGCCAGATTATCCTGATATCCTTGATAGGCCTTATCTGTCTTTTTTTTGCGGGAGATACGCACGTACTGTATTATTTTATTGAAGCAGGCGTTTTCTCTTCCTTGCTCTCCTTATGTGTAGCCCTCTACTATGCCCGTCGGATTGAACGTGTTCGGTGGAATCTGAATATGGCTCTGATCGGAGGTCTACTGCGGAATACGGCCCCGTTAGCCTTGATCAATCTGTTGAGCCAGGTTCATTTCCGCGGCGATAGCCTGTTGCTGTCATTCATGAAGACAGAAAGTGATGTAGGGCTTTATGCTATCGCATATAAATTCTTTGAATCATCACTTATGGTTCCAATAATCATCATGACGGCTGTGTTCCCTCTTCTGAGTCGTGCTCACGAAGATCCTGGACAATTACAGGCAATAGCTGGGAAGAGCTTTAATTGGCTTTTGTTGACTGGAGCCGTAGCTTCGATCGGGACTTTTTCACTTGCACCTCAGTTGATAGAGTGGACTGTCGGTAAGAACTATCATGAGACCATACTTCTCCTGAGAATCCTTAGCCCTGCAATTCTTTTCAGTTTTATAAACAGCATTTTTGCGAATATTGTTATAGCTAAGAATAAGCAAAGGGACATTTTATTCGTGTCGATCTCGGGTGTAACTATTAATCTTGGCTTGAACGCAATCTTCATACCGAGATACAGCGCAATTGCCTGCGCCACGATAACTGACTTCTCGGAATGTTATGGAATGCTCATGATGGGATACCTTGCATACAGGTCCTCGGGCTTCATTCCGTTCAGAAGGAAGGCAGGGTTAGCACCTTTATGAAACCTTTAGTGAGTATCGTCATCCCGTGTTACAATTACGGACGGTATTTGGCAGCAGCGATAGAAAGCGCAATGGCACAGACGTATAGCCCCATAGAAATCATAGTCATAAATGATGGCTCTACCGACGACACAGTTGAAGTCGCCTCAAAATACCCAGTCATGCTAATCAATCAGAAGAACAGCGGTGCGTCTAATACATTTAACCGTGGAATAGAATTAGCTAAAGGCAAGTACACGACAATACTAAGCGCTGATGATAAATTGCATCCGAGGTTTGTTGAAAAAACAGTCACCATTCTCGAACAGAGTCACGATGTAGCCTTTGTCTACACACATGCGTATATGTTTGGAGTCAAAAAGGGGAAAATACTCAGCAGACCTTACAGTATTGATACATTGAAAGTCTCTAACTACATCTTCGGGACCGCTCTTGTGAGAAGTGAGGCATACAGACAGAGCGGTGAGTTTGATACAAATTTACTTTGTTTGGAAGATTATGACCTTTGGCTTACTTTTGCGGAAAATGGCTTGTTCGGATCGCTACTTCCCGAGCCACTGTTCTACTATAGGCAACAATATCAAAGTCGCAATGTGTACACTACTTGGCTATACAGAAGAACAATGATGCATATTTGGAAAAAGCATAAGGGACTTTACTCTCAATTTGAGATAGGCAGGATTGTAATTCTAGGTCGCCTAAAAATAATTACAGTCATAGCCCTTGGCCTCATTGAAAAGATTTTACCAAAAAAACTGGCAGCAAAGATAAATGTAATTAAGAAGCAAATCAGAGACTACCATGGCTGTATCTACGTGGAGGAGTAATCTGATATCACATCGTAACTGTGAAACTGCAATGACTGATCACAAACGAATATTTGCGATTCTTGTAAACTGGAACGGCTTCCGGGATACTATCGAGTGCCTGAAATCCCTCTTTGATAAGTTGCAGAAAGATATAAATATAGTTATATTGGATAATGCTTCTAGTGACGGTTCGCTTCAGAACATTGAGGGATGGGCCCTTGAAAACAAAGTTAAATACGATATTATAGTTACACATGCGGATACCTATACAATTCAAAGGCATTCTTTGACAATCATCTCTCTTAATTCGAATCTAGGATTTGGAACTGCAAGTAATATAGGCATACGGTTCGCAATATTTAACAATGCAGATTATATCCTCCTGCTCAATAATGATACACTTGCAAAAGATGATTTTCTGCAAAGCCTGATGAAGACCGCATTATCAGTACCGGATGCGGGAATTATAGGCGGCCTCATCAGATGCTATCCTAATCAGGGCAAGGTCTGGTTTAGTGGCGGCCATATCGATTCGCGACGAGGTGCTTTTTACCACCGTGTCAATGATTGCGCTGATCAGCGCGAATCGGATTTCATAACAGGCTGCCTCATGCTCATTCCTGTGCATGTTTTCCAGAAAGTGGGATACTTCGATGAAAGATATTTTTTAAATGTAGAAGATATCGAATTCTCTCGCAGAGTCAAAGCAGCGGGATATAAAATTATTGTTAACTGTAATGCGGTGATATATCATAAGGTCAGCGCAACGATTGGAGGTTTGTATTCATCCAGGAATCAGTATTATTTCCACCGGAATAGAATGCTATTTTTCAGTGAACAACTATCCGGCATTAAAAAAACACTTTTTTTTATCTTCCAATTCCTATTAGCAATCCCCGCATGGATGGTTATTCAATGCATCAAGGGCAATAGACAAGCGGTTAAGGGGGCCATTTTGGGCTATTTCGATTATTTCACAGGTAACTATGGAAAAAGTAAATTTTATTAATTTGTTGATTGGACAGGTGGAGTATAAATAGTGCGACCTACCAGGATTGTTTTATTGAAATACCTCGACAGGATTATTGGTAAACTCGCGGCTGGTTTATTCCTACCAACAAGGAACTCCAGTAATGTTCCTCCGGATATTAAACAGGTTCTCTTCATCCGACCAGGAGGAATCGGAGATGCTGTTCTCTTAATAGAGGCTATTAGAGCGCTAAAGCAAGTATATCCCAATGCGGTTGTAAACGTTCTCGCTGAAAAAAGAAACAGTTCGGTCTTTTCCTTAAGCCCCGATGTTGGACGGATATGGCATTACGACAAGCCAGTAGAACTTTTTGCGGCCATTCGGAGCAATTATGATGTCGTTATTGATACGGAACAATGGCACCGACTCTCTGCCATTGTGGCAAAGATGACGCATACGCCGCTATCAGTGGGGTTTGCGACAAACGAGCGCGGCAAATTCTTTACGCATGCGGTCGCATACTTTCACGATGACTATGAAGCCGATAGCTTTATCCACCTTGTGGAACCTCTCATCGGGAACATATCAATTGATTTTGGCGAGCCTTTTCTCGTCGTTCCTGCAGACGTGACGAGAAAGGTTCGAGATCTGCTGAAAGTGATTGCGACGCGGCGGATCGTTGCAATATTTCCAGGCGGCAGCATTCCGGAACGGAAGTGGGGGAGCAGCAAATTTCACTTGATGGCCAGGGCACTTGAAAAGCGAGGTTTTGCAACGGTCATCATTGGAGACGTGAACGACCGCGAAGCTGGCTCGGAGATTGCTTCAGGCGGGGAGAATGTCATAGACCTGTGTGGCTACCTCTCTCTCGTAGAAACAGCCGCGGTGCTCAAAGAATCGGTTTTGCTTATAACCGGAGATTCCGGTATCTTGCACATCGGTTTCGGACTGGGAGTCAAGACTTTATCGCTTTTCGGACCAGGGATCGAAAAAAAGTGGGCGCCCCGTGGTCCTGCGCATGTCGTTATTAATAAACATTTGCCTTGCAGTCCGTGTACCAAATTCGGCTATACGCCTAAGTGCAAAATGAATGCTGAGTGCATGAAACGAATCTCCGTAGAAGAGGTCTTAGAGAAGGCTCTGGCAATACTGGAAGGATAGACAATGACCCTTATTGACATGGATTCCTTGACCAAGGTATTTAAGAAGGATCTTACGAAGAAAAAAGTCTGCGCCTTAAACTCTCTTACTCTCCAAGTACAGGAAGGTGAAATTTTCGGCTTCCTGGGACCAAACGGGGCAGGGAAGAGCACGACGATAAAGCTTCTTCTTCACCTGATTCGTCCTACGTCTGGCAGACTCTCCATTGATGGTAAGGCTGCATCTGATAAGAATGTCCGCCGGATGATAGGCTATCTGCCCGAAAACCCTTACTTCTATGATCATCTCTCAGCAAAAGAACTCCTTTGGTTCGGGGGAAAAAGCTGCGATCTCAACGATGAAACTATTCTTCAGCGTAGCGCTGTATTATTTAAGATGTTTGATCTTACCGATGCCATGAACAGGCCGCTCAGGTCATATTCGAAAGGGATGATACAGAGAGCAGGATTGGCGTTAGCGCTTATTCACGATCCCAAACTATTGATTCTTGATGAGCCCATGAGTGGTCTCGACCCTATGGGAAGAAAAAAAGTCTTTGATCTGATTTTGCAATTAAAAGAAGAGGGGAAAACGGTATTTTTCAGTTCACATATTCTTCACGATATAGAACGTTTGTGCGACCGAGCCGCTATTCTCATTAATGGCAGTCTTGTCCGTTCAATTCATGTAAGAAAAGATCTACCAGCCGGCAAGACGTTGGAAGAGGTTTTCTTCGAGGAAGTAAATAAATCAGGAGGACTACGGGAGTGAATGGCATTATCAGCCTCGCTAATATAACATTTAAAGAAGGCATACGAAACCGGGCATTGTTCGGTATTTTTATCATGGCATTGCTTGCATTCGCACTCACAGTTATCCTTACGAGTCTTTTCATGCGTGATATTGTCAGGGTGGCAGCGAGCTTGAGTTTAACGACGATTACCTTCTCGGGGCTTCTCATGGTAATTTTCATCGGGACAAACCTTGTGGCAAAGGACATCGACAAGAGGACCATCTATATGGTTATTTCAAGGCCTATATCCCGTGCAGAATATATCGTCGGGAAATTTCTTGGCCTTTGTTTACTCATAATTGCCTCGATTGTGTTTCTCGGCATTGTCTCATCACTGCCTGTATTACTCGCTGGACTAAATTATCATAATCCACAGGCTATATTCAGCTGGGACATCTACTTTATCGCACTTATTTTTATAGCCATGAAACTGATGCTCATTGCAGGAGTGATAATATTCTGGTCGTCCATAACGTCAACTTCATTCATTACCCTTATATTAACGATCGCAGTTTACATTATCGGATCTACCAATGAAGTGGTGAAAGGATTTCTTGATATGAAGATGGAGGGTGTGAATATATCGCCGCTCATGTCTGCTGTTATAAAATTTGTCTATTACATTTTCCCAAACCTTTCAGCTCTAGACTTGAAAGTCCAGGCAGCGAACGGCCTTTCAGTTTCAGCGGAGTATCTCGTTTGGACATCTGCTTACTGGCTGCTCTATACAGCTATTATCGTATCGGCAGGTGCTCTTATCATGGAGCGGAGAGAATTCCCGTGAGAATCAAACGACTGCTTGTGATCCTTATGGTCCTTATTGCAGGGTATGCGCTGGTTTTCCCATCATTTGAAAAAGTACGCTATCCCGTAAAAGAGGCACAGGCTCGTGGATTGATTCTGCCTCCACCCGTAGTAAATCTTCTCGCTCTGGAATTCAAGACCATTACAGCCGATTTTCTTTTCGCGCGTGCATCACAATATTATGGTGGAAGGAGCTTCAGACCGGGAATATGGACAAAAAACGATTACGTATGGCTTTACAATAACCTCCTCGTGACGACCGAATTGGATCCGTACTTCCAGGATCCATACTATTTCGGTAACGCAATTTTCACATGGGGGGCTGGAGCAATCAACGACGCAGATGTACTGCTGGAGAAGGGGACGAATGCCAGAACGTGGGACTGGCAGCTTCCTTTTTTCCTTGGTTTTAATAAGTTCTATTTTTTACACGATAACAAAGGCGGGGCAGATGATCTCTTGATCGCTGCGAAGAGACCCGGAGCATGGGATGGATTGCCAATGCTGGCATCACGGTTGTATTCAGATGCTGGAAGGACTGAAAATGCCATTGATTTTTTGGAAATTATTGCAAAAAATGAGAATAATGTTAAGATTAAAGTCAACTATGAGATTCGACTCGATGCTCTCAAAAGTATCTTGGAAATTGAAAAGGCCGTGTCCCGATATAAAATTAGGATGAAGAAACTGCCGAAAGACATTCATGTATTAGTTAAGTCGGGAAAACTTGCGGAAATACCAAAGGACCCCTACGGAGGGCAATTTTATCTGGAAAAGGATGGTTCTGTAAAAACTACGAGTAACCTCGTCCCCATGCGACGTAATACGACGACCGACAGTGGAAAAAATGCAGTTAAACGATAAGCTTCCAGAGGCAGGGAGCCGGAAGAGATAGTGCATAGCGTCTTATCAGGGTTTATCTTCTTTCCCTATTTTTCTCCTGCCTTATATCCAGTTTTCTTAGTTGTTCAATATTTTTGTGCAGCCGATCGTTTTCCCTCCTCAAATCAAGAATCGTCTTCAGGATAAAGCGCCAATTTTCAGCCTCTTGATACCGAACGTGATCCGGATATCGTTTGATGAACTCGTCAAAACTCTGTATGGCATTAGTATAGTCTTTCTGCGGATTATCATACAGCGTCTGTATATATGCTAGTTGGAACAACGCATCGGCACTGCTTTCCGACTGGAGTGGCTCACTAAGTATTTTCCTGTAAATTGCGACTGCTTCTTCGTATCGCTTGTGCTTCACCGCAAGATCGGCTACCTGAAAATCGTTGTGAGTTTTTGCCTCTGGTTTGACCGTCGCGCATCCTGCCAGCACTATCAGGGCGATCACTACCAATGTTGATTTCACCCACTCCTCCTCTTATCAACGACAAAAACGCTCTTCGGAATGGTCTTGGCATAATCCTTCAGCTCTGCGGCAATTGCCGATGCTTCGAGAGGATTAACAAGCTGTCGATATTCATTTGTCACGATGGCAATGGAAATGGTCATTATTGGGAACTCCATTTCAATGCCTTGTCTCGTTTTACCCAGGATATACCCTCTTTGTTGGTCCTCAACGGCGTAATATTTTGGGATCCGACGATCAAACTGGTTAATGATCTCACTGGAAATTTCGCGCATATAATCGGGTGTGGTGATGACGACGAAGTCGTCGCCTCCTACATGGCCGACAAAATCATCAGGCGTGCCTGTGGTCTTGACCACATTCTCGATGATCCTGGCAGTTTCCTTGATGACCTCGCTGCCATTTGCATAGCCATATCTGTCATTGAATGCCTTAAAGTTGTCGAGATCAAGAACGCAGAAGGCGACCGGCTGACTTGACTCCAGTCTTTTTTTCAGTACGTTTTCGATGGCGATGCCCCCTGGCAACCTCGTAAGCGGACTCGCATCAAGGTACATCTCCTCTAGTTTGCGGAGTCGTTTTCCCATGGCGAGAAATGCCTGGGATAGGATTCCGATCTCATCCTCAGATCTGATATGGGGATCATAATCGAAATCGCCTTCCGCAATGTGCTCCGTAGCCACTTTTAATTTATGAATGGAGGAAGAGATGTGATGGGTCACGGCAAGCCCGGCCACGGCTCCCATAAGAATGCTGAAGAGACAGAGGATAGCCGTGGTCATAAATGCATTACCACCGACAAGGGTGATCCCTTTCATTTTTGTATCCTGTGCAACCTTGGCACTTGCTGACATTGTCCTCAAGGTATCCAAGAGTTTGTCGAGAACGGTCTTGAGATCTCGATTTGATAGGGTATAGGCCTGCTTTACAGCGCGATTCCTGATAAGTCGCGTTTCTTTGGTAAAAAGATCCGTGTATTTTATGTACAGAGTATCAATGGTTTTAATCGGGAGGTTGTCACGATCCGGCAGGTTCCTGAGAACGTCGAGCCATCCTTCAAATTCTTTTCCTCGTTTCAGGAAAAGGTTTTTCATATCAGCGCTTTTAAGGATCAGAAACCTTTTTTCATAGGTATCCTGGGCAAGCAGGGCGTCAAGCATCTTATCGGATGCCTCTTCCACAATGATGTCGACTTTGACGATACTTTTATTGAGGGTATTGATCCTTTGCAGGCTGACGAGGGCATATGCCACGACGATGACGGTGAGCACGACGAGCGTCATGTATCCCAAGAGCATTTTGTTCGCAATAGACAGTCGTGAAATGAGCGTGGTAGGGACCAGCTTGTCTAGGATCCTGAGAATGAGAGGATCTGACATTTTCAATGGCCGAGAAATCACAACCCAAGATTAACAAATAATAATGGCTTTGTCAATAATTATATGGGTTTATGGCGCTTCATCTAGGATTGCGGTTTCATCGGTGGCACCCCCTGATTCATTACAGAATTGGCGTGGTTCTGTGCCTGGCAGGTAGGCTTCACGGATGGCGTTGTGGCAGCGCTCAGTACTCAAAAGTCCGTTCTTGGGGTCGATCTGCTTGAAAATAATCCCGTCCTGCACTGGGAAATCTTCAGCATTGCGATCGGAGTGTGCCTTTTTCATGAACTCGATCCAGATGGGGAGCGCAGCCCGCGCGCCGGTTTCCTTCCGTCCGATGCTCGCTTGATCGTCGTATCCGACCCAGACTCCTGCTACCAGGTTCGGTGTATAGCCGACAAACCAGGCATCGCGATAATCGTTCGTGGTGCCGGTCTTTCCGGCTGCGGGCCTGTTGAGTTCACGCGCCTTCCACCCGGTTCCGTGTTCAATTACTCCTTCTAAAAGATAGGTAATAAGATATGCAGTCTCAGGTTTTATGACCTGTTCCGGCATGGTGTCATTCTCATAGAGGACCCGGCCTGCACTGTCGGTAATCGAGAGGATAGAGACCGGACCTAATTTCACTCCGTGGTTGTCGAAGACGGCAAAAGCCGAGGTAAGGTCGGCCAGCGTAACAGCGGAACTGCCGAGAGCGAGCGGCAGAAAGTGGGTGAGGGGACTCTTGATACCAAGTTTTCTCGCATATCGAATGATTTCATCAGTTCCGATCTTATTGACAAGTCGAACCGTTGGTACGTTTAGCGATTGTTCAAGTACTGTCCTTAGTGTAACCGGTCCTTGGTAGGTGTGAGTGAAGTTTTCAGGGGCCCAGTCTTTATTGCGGTTTACAACAATCGTCAATGGCGAGTCGTCAAGAATATCCGAGGCAGTATATCCATGTTCTAGTGCCGCAACGTAGATGATTGGTTTGAAGGCTGAGCCCGGCTGTCTGATGGCTTGCAAGGCTCGATTAAACTGACTCTGGTTGAAATCGCGACCTCCCACCATGGCACGAATCCTTCCCGTCGCCGGATCTATGGCGAGAAGGGC
>DASPQB010000142.1:0-11766 GCA_035625205.1 Nitrospirota bacterium
CTCGTTAGGAAGGTCATACACCTGCCCTCGGAAACAAGGAATTACTCAGAAAAGTGATAATTCTATTACAGGATGCTCCAGAACGTGGACGGTAGGACGACGGAACGCATCTCTATTTCATTTGTGAATGTGTTCCACGACAAGGTATTTGGCTACCGGAAGTCGAATTGAATTCACTGGAACTCTGCTATAATTGAAAAGAATAGATTATGTGTAGGGGCAGGCATCTTGATCCATGATGCTTAAATTGACTCATTGCACTGCTCATCATCTCCGCCACTCTTCGTATAAGGAGAAAAAGATGTTTAACACGTCACTGTCCTCCCGACTGCGAAGTGTTTGGCCGAATTTTGAAAATTCAGAAAGGTTTGTTCATTGGCAATCGTCCTCCAAAAAAATTATGTAGACCTGACATTCTCCTCTCTTACTGCCATCACGTCCGTTTCTGTCATCATGTTCGTCCTCGGCGTACTGCCGGTGCTGCTCAAAGAATCTGCGCCGGCGATCGAGAAGTTTTGCGTCATCAACTTCCTTCCCTCCACCACTGGGAACCCGGTGACCGGCGTCTTTGGTACGGCAACCGGCATCCTGACCGGCATCCTCTTGTCCATCGCCCGAGTTGCAGGCGAGATCACTCCGCTGCTCCTTACCTCCTTTAACAATAACTTTTTCTCTGGCAGCACGGGCACTCCTCTGGCATCGCTCACCGTCACCATATTCCGAAACACCATGGGGCACTTTAAAAGCTGGCATACTCCGATGTGGGGCACATGTTTCGTGATTACGCTCTGCATCCTCGCCCGTACGCTCTCGGACAGATTGATTATTCACTGGAGGTACAAACGTTGACGGGAACAATCGAGCTCGATGTCAAGGACTTGGATTTCTACTATAACAGTGATATCCACGCACTCAGAGCGATATCGCTGCCGATATACAAGAATAATGTCACAGCGCTGATCGGACCATCAGGCTGCGGAAAGACAACGCTGCTCCGGTGCTTCAACCGCATGCACGATTTATATCCGAATCACCGGTACGGCGGTGAGATCATCTTTCAAGGAGAGAACATCCTTGCTGACCACCTTGACCTAATCAATCTCAGAAGCCGGATCGGCATGGTTTTCCAGAAGCCTACGCCGTTCCCCATGTCCATCGCCGAAAACATCGCCTACGGCCTCAGGCTGAAAGGCATCAGGAACAAATCGGAGCTCTTAGGCCGTATTGAGCAAGCGCTTAAACACGCTGCACTCTGGGATGAAGTCCGGGACAAATTGAATTCCGGCGCTTATGAACTCTCCGGGGGACAGCAGCAGCGGCTTGTAATCGCCCGCGCCCTGGCCGTGTCGCCCGAAGTGCTGCTCTTTGACGAACCCACATCTGCGCTGGACCCCATCTCAACAGCAAAAATAGAAGAACTCGTGGTAAACTTGAAAAAGGACGTCTCCATCATCATCGTCACGCATAATATGCAGCAAGCAGCGCGTGTGTCCGATATGACGGGCTTTCTGTACATGGGTGAGCTGATAGAATACGGTACAACAGAAAAAATCTTTACAAACCCGGACAAGAAGCAGACCGACGATTATATTACGGGAAGGTTCGGATAGAGTGCGGGTACGGTCTCCGGTAACCAGGTTACGGAAGCTTGCTACCATCAACTGTAAGCGAGTTTTCGCAGTTACCTTTATACCGTTCTTTATTTCCTTTTAGAGGAGAACTCATGCCCACTCAAAAAGAACAGGAACTCGAAAAACTCAAGGAACGTCTGCTTGCGATGGGAGGCTTTGTAGAAGACGCGATCAGAAAGTCCATGAAAGCATTAATGGATCGAGACCGCAAGTTGGCGATCGAGGTGATCGATGGTGATGCTATTGTGAACAATTTCGATGTGGAGATTGAAGAAGAGTGCATCAAATTCCTCGCCCTATGGCAGCCCACAGGCAGCAACCTCCGCTTTATCACAACGGCCATCAAGATCATCACTGATCTGGAGCGCATGGGGGATCTAGCTGTGGATATCTGTGAACGTGCAATGGAACTGGAGGATGAGCCGCCACTCAAGCCCTATATCGATCTTCCACGTATGGCTGAGGCTGCGCAGAAGATGCTCAAGGAAAGCCTCGACGCGTTTGTGGCCCGTGATGCAGACCTGGCTATGCAGATCTGCTCAGCCGACGACTTCGTTGACAACTTAAACCAGCAGATCTTTAATGAACTGCTTATATTTATGCTGCAAGATCCCAAGAACATTTCGCGTGCCGTGCGGCTTACCTATATCACGAAGTACCTGGAGCGCATAGCTGACCATGCAACCAACATCGCTGAAATGGTTGTATACCTGGTCAAAGGCAAGGTCATCCGCCACATGGCCTGCGAACCGCTTCGCCAACAGCGCAAGAGTTGAGAGGGCCGATACTCTCCTGCGCCCCTCGTTTTGCTAGTCCTTACAAGCGGGAGCATGCTGTCCATATTTTTCTAACGCGTGTTCAGATTCTTTTTGACAATCCGTTCATATTCCATTATATTTAAACCGCAAGTGCTACACTTCAGTTCCACAAGAACAAAAGGAGACCCTGCATGATCCCCACCGTCGAATGGAAGGACGGCATCGTTCGGATGCTGGACCAGACAAAACTGCCCCTTGAGACAGTCTATACCGATTGCAAAGATTATGAAACTGTTGCCAGAGGGATCAAAGAACTTTGGGTGCGCGGCGCGCCAGCTATCGGCGTGACAGCCGCTATGGGATTGGCCCTCGGTGCCCGGCAGATAGCAGCGGACTCCTTCGACGAGTTCTGGCCTAAATTCGAGGAAATCTGCTCCACCATGGCCGCAACGCGGCCTACGGCAGTGAACCTGTTCTGGGCCATTGACCGGATCAAAAAATTCGTACAAAAGAACAGGGACAAAGACCTTGGCACTCTCAGGGACCTGCTCGTCGAGGAATCCCAGAACATGATCGACGATGATATCGCAACTAATAAAAGGATTGGCGCTTATGGCGCTGAGTTCGTCTCTGATGGTGACAACATCATCACACACTGCAATGCCGGTTCTATCGCAACAGCCGGTTACGGGACGGCTGAGGGAGTAATGCGCTCGGCGGTCGAAAATGACAAGAAGATCCACGTCTACGTCGACGAGACTCGCCCCGTGCTCCAAGGCGCCCGGCTGACGGCATGGGAACTTATGCAGGAGAATATTCCTTGCACGCTCATCTCCGACAGCATGGCGG
This sequence comes from Nitrospirota bacterium, assembly GCA_035625205.1. Taxonomy (GTDB): domain Bacteria; phylum Nitrospirota; class UBA9217; order UBA9217; family UBA9217; genus JAJYKN01. The sequence goes on from DASPQB010000142.1 coordinate 3,239, forward strand.
GCTATTTCCTCTACCGCGACATGATCGATTTGGCTATCGTCGGAGCTGATCGTATTGCGCGGAATGGCGATGTGGCAAACAAAATCGGCACCTACAGCCTCGCCGTGCTCTGCAAGGAACACGGCATCCCCTTCTACGTGGCTGCCCCGCTGTCTAGTATCGATTTCAACATCGAATCGGGCGCCGATATCCCCATTGAAGAGCGCGATCCCCGCGAGGTAACCCACGTGCTCGGAAAAGTTCAGATAGCCCCGGACGGCGTGAAAGTCGCGAACCCGGCGTTCGACGTCACGCCTGCCCGGTATATCACGGCAATCATCACTGAAAAGGGAGCGTTCCTGCCCAAGGACCTCCACAAACTCGCCGACGGCAAGATCGACCCGGAGCGATTCAGGCTCTGAGAGCGCCGTTAACGTACCCTGCTAAAGCAGTTCATCGCAACAGCAACTGTGAGCTCTCTATCTGTGCTCAATTACTCTGTACTCGCATCGCGACGCGGAGGGCTGAATGAAGCAGACCGTTCTCTACCGGAAACATGAGCTCATAAATGCTAAGATGACGGACTTCGCGGGATGGCAGGTCCCGCTCCAGTTCTCTGATGTCCAGGAAGAATATCGAGCTGTGCGTACCGCTGCCGGCCTTTTCGATATCAGCTTTCTTGGCAGGATCGAAGTAAGCGGCCCGGGCTCAGCCGCTCTGCTCCAGAATGTCGTTACCTGGAACATGAGTAGGCTCGCGGAGGGTTTTGCCCACTACGGTCTGATTTGCAACGAAGCCGGTTGCGTCCTTGATGACGTTCTTGTCATCCATCTCCCTTCCGAAAAAACGTCACTGGACCGATATCTCCTTTCTACGAACGCTGCTAATACGGAGAAAGTTCTGCATTGGATGAAGCGGCACGCGTCGAACAATGTCGAAATAACCGATAGAACGCTCTTCACGGTCCACCTATCGTTGCAGGGACCGCATTCGCCCCAAATCCTCGAAAAATTAACGGAGCGTCATTTCAAGAAAATGAAGCCGAGGGCAGTCCAGGAATTCTTGTTTGCCGACTCATCTGTCATCATGTCCCATACAAGCTATACTGGCGAGCATGGCTACGAATTCATCGCCTCGGCAGAGCGCGCCGAATCACTCTGGGACGCGATCTTGAGCGCGGGTAGCGATTATGGGCTTCATCCATGCGGTTTCGCAAGCAGGGATATACTACGGCTGGAGATGGGGCATCTTTTGTATGGAAACGAGCTTGATGAAACCCGGACTCCGCTCGAGGCGGGCCTCTCTTACTTTATCGATTTTAATAAGGATTTTATCGGAAAGGGAGCGCTGCTCAGGTTAAAAGACGAGGGCATCAAGTTGAAGCTAGCCGGTTTTTCTCTCCTGGACACGGGGGTACCGAAGAGCGGGGGGAGTATCTTTTCGGAAAACCGCGAGGTCGGCGTGGTCACGAGCGGCTGTCTATCGCCCTATCTCCGCAAAGGCATAGGGCTCGGCTATATTATCGCTCGCTATTCGCAACCTGGACAGGAAATTGAAATCGAGGTTCGTGACCGCGAAATCGCTGCAAAAATTGTGGATCTGCCTTTTTATAAGAAGAAATAGCTGTTTCTTAATCCAGACTTCGCAGGGGCAAGTTCTCAAACAAGGTAGATTAACTCAAGTTCGCGAGAACAACAGGAACTACGACCTTGGGTACCTGAACCAGTTCCTGGGATTGCAGTTTTTGCAAAGGACGCCCCTGTCTCCGCCGGGATGCCGAACGCGACTGATACCTCTTTCTCAATACGGCGTATTCATGAGGCCGCCCGCCGTCAAGTGGATCATAAGCGGCATCAAATCGCGGCGTGATGAGCGAAACACGGCGGAACAGCATTTTCTTAGCAGCAACATAACCCTCCCTCGTGCCGGCAGGAAGCCTTAGGATATACGCATTTACATAGGGAGGCGATATCCTGGTTTTCAGCTCCGGGTTCAGGTCCCTGAGGTCCTCATAGGTGCAACCGACCAAGGCGGCAATATCTCCGAGGTCGGTACTTTCATCTATTAACACTTCATCATAGCTGAAGGCTCTTCCGTTTTTCACAACAAAACCATACTGCTCCGGATCCCGCGCGATCAAGATTGCTGCTAGGAGCCTAGGCACGTAGTTCCGCGTTTCTCGATGTAGTATCGTGGACTCATACAGATCAGGCAAGTCGTTGTCCTGCGAAAGGTAGAGCGCACGCGAGATTCTTCCCTCACCTGCGTTATACGATGCCAGAGCCAGACGCCACGATCCAAAGTGTCTATAGAGGTCTCGTAAATATGCTGCCGCTGCCTGCGTGGATTTCACGGGGTCACGCCTTTCATCGATCCACTTATCCACCTTAAGCCCGTATGTTTTGGCAGTGGTTGACATAAATTGCCACGGACCCACGGCGTGGGATCGCGATACTGCGTTCATGCGCAACCCGCTTTCGATCATGGCAACGTAGACGAGGTCCTCCGGCAGTTCATTCTCGCGGAATATTTCCTTCATGAGAGGGAGGAATCGTGAGGAATGGTCGAGCCAGCGTTGGAAACTCGGTTTCCCGGTCGTGCTGAAATAATCGATTTGAGCTTCGACTCTTGCATCGGCAAGAACTGGTACATCGGAGGACTCGAATAATTGTTCGGCAAAATAAACTGCGTCTGCTATGGGAGGAGAAGGCTCGGAAGGTTTTGCTTGTCCCGGGATATCCCTGTCTGAACTCCTCGGCGACATATCAACATCGCTTGCAGGACTCGTGCTTCCGGCCTGCAATAATGCCGGAAATGATAGGATGCTCCCTATCAAAAGATGTAAAATCAACTTAGTCATCGTCCTGTCTCCTCTTGAACTGCATTTCTCCAGGTAACAGGTCCGTTCCAGCCGGCTCGAAAAACTTTTTTACTTAATGAAAACAGCCAGCTTCGAATTGTTCGGATGCTGAAATATTTTTTGTATATCCTCCCCCGTTGCACCCTTATCTAGGATTATCGACATCAGTCGCCGATTTCTTCTAATAATAATAGTAAACTCATAAAACTTTATTATGTCAAGCAAACTAAAGTATGATTAATTGTTAACTAACCTATGTGACGGTAGTATTATGATGCTATACTATAAATAGTGTTATGATAATAAAAAGGGAGGCGATGGTAATGAAGGCGCTCGCAAAGAAATCGAAAGTTCGCAGAAAACGGGAAACATTGACCGAGGCTTACGAAGTGAGGGCATTTAGGGATGAAGAACAAGAATCCCCTCCGGTTGAAGTTGAGCTTCCGGAAATTCTGCATGCTGAGCAGGGCACATTCCAGCTGATTAAGAGCAAGATCAGTGGACATGGCGAGCAAACCGTACTGCCAGACGATTGCCAGTTTGGCGATAACGATTTATGCGACGTCGAATCATAAGCGTACGGATAATGAGCGGAAGTATTCTCGCGTTAGAGCTCTTCATAGATGGATTATAGTTGTGCCTTTGCCAAGACCTTCCGGCTTTTCTAATCGGTCATAAGAAGAATATTTGTCTTTTTTTCCCCCTTGAGGAGGGATTTTCTCCCCTAGAGTCGATTTTCGAGGCCAAAAACAACGTTATCCTACACTGTATTACTCATATAAGCGACCGCCATGCCTCTTCAGCAAGTGTAACTGTTTGGGAGGAGCTGAGACGATCTGTATTTCTCATCGTAGGGTTAGCGCTTTTCTGTATCTGCAGCAGAGATTTTTGGTTATTTACTAAACCTTATGAAATTATCTAGATGAACACATGTAATATTGGCTATAGATGATTTTTGAGTTTTATGAGAACTAATATTGTCTCCTAAAATTACCTAACTGGTCATAAACCAATATATACCGATGGTGAAAAAAACTTTTTTTGGAAATTATGGAAAATTATGAGCTTTTGAACGTCCGATGATCAGTTAATGCACGGATAGTAAAGTCTGCCAAGGATTTTATAAAATACTGGAAATTAGGCAAAATCATCCCATAATGAAAATATCCGGTTTATAGGAGAGCAAGTTAAGCTGTCTTGCACTTTTGCCTGTACCGAATTCAACGATAATCCTATCTATAAATGCTACAAATGGCAGACAAAATTATCATAAAGATATCGACCAGAGGTTGAGAACTTAAAAAGATGCAGAAAATTCAAGGTAATAAAACCGGAAGAATGGAAAAAGGTATAGAAATTTTTCATGAAGGCATATCTCGTGTTTAAGAAACGGTGAAAAACGTTACAAGACGAACTTGATAGGACCCGCATGATTTTCGGTGAACTCAAGATAGGTTAGTGCATTGACTGATTATTTCATCAACTGGGATATATAAGACCTTCCACATGATGTTATTTTCTCAATAGCTCTTACGAGATCCCTGTTTTAGTGGATTGCTTTCTGGAATTGAAGACGATGACTTATTGAGTTTGTTAACACTATCTGGTTTAAAACTGGAGATAAGTCACTCTCAATTTTTCAGGGGATCAAAATTCCATAAAAAACTTCAAGAACCCCTTCTTCACGATTTTCGTTCACATATTTAATCATTCATATTTAGGACCTCGAATAACCGGATACCTCTCATGCTGCAATCATGACGTTTATGGAGTTTCAGCGTCTGCTATACATATTTTTGAATTTAACTGACTTCAGACGCCGGAGAATGGACAAACGATTATACAGATCTTTTAGCCTAGCTTCGATTCCGCTGTCCGTTCAGATCGCGTCATGAGGTGAATGATATTTTTTTTACAACTGCGCAGAGATTCTTGATGAGATTAATCGTTCATGCTATACTGGACGATATTATTGTGACAGAAATGGTAAGGAGTTACTTCAATGGAAGAAAATAAAGGACCCAGCCCATCCAAAGGCTATCAAAAACAGATCAAAAAAGAGGATAACAAGGTCCAACGAAAGCCATCGGCAAATGTTCGTGTAGACTATTCCTCACCGACGGCAAAGAAATGGCCGCTTCTCCTGGAAGCCATTCAAAATGGGGATCTCGAAGCGGTAAAAAAACTGATTGAAGAGGGGGTCAATGTAAATCTGATCCGCGAAGGTGTCACACCGCTCATGCTTGCGTCGTCAAAAGGCCACACAGAGATTGCAGGGATAATTTTGCAGGCAGGTGCGAACATAAATGAAAAATCCGATGACGGCTGGACGGCATTGCATAAGGCTGTGTTTGATCAGGGAAAAACAGCCATCGTCGATCTCCTGATGCAATCAGGGATCGATGTTGAGGCAAAGAACATTTCAGGTAAGACTGCCTTGAATCTCGCTGAAGAAAAAGGCCATCGTGAAATTGCCCGGGTCATCAAAAAACACCAGGTGAAACTGAGAATCGACGCTCAAGAATGGGAAGCGTTCCTGAACTCATCGGAAGGGAAACCCTTTAAACGAAAAAAATTATATGAACGGTTGATACTCTATTCCAAGTTCTTATGGGTACCCCCCCTTGCAATCGGCGGTTGCGGTCTTCTCTTGGGTTATTTGCTCGATGTTGCCATCCAGTCAACTTTCATCGGCATCCTTACAGGACTGTTTGTGGATGTTTTCTATTATTACCAAAAAACATCGATTCGCAAATATCTTGACAATATCGGGCCATTACCGGATCTGGATATCCATACGCTTCGATCGAAAAGAAAAGCAGGAGAGCCACTATTGGACGGGGGAACAAGCAAGCCCATTTCAGACAAAGAACCGGCCATTGTCCCGACTGTCGATGCTGTCCCGGTACCTGCAGGAAATCCTTCGATGGAGGAGGAGCCTGATAGTACGTTAGAACTCGAAAGCAATAATGTAGCGACACCTGCATTTAGATTCATAGGAACTAGAACAGTAGTCACACTTGCCATAGCAGTTCTCGTCATTGCTGTCTTATTCGGTTTAGTATTTGTCTATAGAGAACCCCTTTTCAAATTGTATTTTAGCAAGAAGTTAGAACAGAGAGGCATACCGTTTACCGAACAGGCCTTTCTGGCTGAAGTCTCGAAAAATAATGAAGAAGCTGTTGATTTGTTCATTAAGGCGGGAATCAATCAAAACTCTGCTAATGAAAATGGTCAAACCGCCCTCATTGTCGCATCCGAAAAAGGACTTCTCAACATCATTGAAGAGCTTGTCAAACTAAGAGGTACCTCATTGAATCAATTCGATAAAAACGGGAATACCGCATTGATGATGGCCACACGTCGTGGCCATGAGCAGGCCGCAAAATTGCTCGTTGAAGGTGGAGCAGATGTTAATTTTACTATTCAGTCCGCTGACGGTGCCGCTACGGCACTCCAAGCTGCGGTAGATACCTCGGACTTCACGGAGGAGAATCTGAGCATACTGCAATATCTCATACAAAAGGGTGCTGATGTAAAAGGACGGAATGCTGCAGGGCGGTTCCCCCTTTTGTTCGCAACAGATCATGGACACATAGAAGCAGCCAAAATGCTTATAGAACATGGCGCTGATGTAAATGCTGCTGACCAGAGTGGTAATTTCCCCCTGCTGCTTGCGGCGTGCAATGGATATCCTTGGATGGTCACACTTCTTGTTGAAAAAGGTGCAAATATCGGCATGGCGTTACCAGATGGAAATACTTCGCTCATGTGCGCAGCAAGGAAAGGCAACATAGACATCGTCAAGGTGCTTCTCGAAAAAAGTGTAAACATCAATACAAAGAACAGCTATGGTTCCACCGCATTGACTGAAGCAACCGCTAGAGGGTATGTCGATATAGTAAAATTACTGCTCGGGCGCGGGGCCGACCCCAGTACCGCCTCTCTTCCCGTTTCGTTTGTTACCTTGTCGGGTAAAAGAATCGCTATCTCCGCAAAAAATGAGAAAACAGCAGATATACTGAGGCGAATCGCTAAAATGGCTTCCCAAGACGGCTATGCAATCAAGGCTGAATCCATTGCGGACCGAAAATCAACTATCTCGTTAAAAGCTCCATGGAATAAAGTGCTAATTGATTTTGCAAGAAAAAATCATCTCCTTTTAGTCGTAAAGGATAAAGAGATCTTCGTAATCCCCTATCGGACTTGATGTGACTCCATTTTTAGTTTAAGCAAAGAGATTGAGCTATCATGAGAATCCTTTTGAGAGCTGACGGAGGGCAGTATGCCACGGGAAATGAACGGAGCTGAAATAATGGTGAAGAGCCTTGAAGACCTGGGAGTCGATAGGATCTTTGGGTATACGGGCGCAACGATCCTTCCTGTCTACCATGCACTCGGCCAAAGCTCCATTGCAATTAATATCAATGCGAACGAGCAGTCCTGCGCCTTCAGCGCTGCAGGTTATTCACGGTCGAGTAGCGCCGTGGGTGTTGCCGTGGTAACGTCGGGTCCGGCCATTACGAACACACTAACGGCCGTCGCGGATTCCTTCGCTGACTCCGTGCCATTGATTGTTTTTGCAGGACAGGTACAGCAGAGCCGGCTCGATACCGATGAGTTCCAACATATTAACGTAAAGGAAGTCTTCGCCAAAGCGGCAAAAAAAGTCATTCTCGTTTCAGACAGCACCGATATTGAAGAGTTGGTCAAAGACGCCTACTTTTATGCCAAATCGGGCAAGCCCGGGCCTGTGGTCATCGACTTTCCTCTCGATTCACAGAGAAAAGCGGGAGTCTACAAAGGGACCGCCATTGAACGCTACAGACATAAGTACGACCAGGAAACCCATCTCGGCCGGAACCAATGTAAACAATTCTTCGATCTATTGCAAAAATCGAAGCGTCCCTTGCTTTACATCGGTGGAGGCCTAAACTCCCGCGCTGCCAGTGACAGAATTCGTGAATTCAACCGAATATTCAATATCCCTCTGATCAACAGCCTCATGGGCAAAGGCATTCTCGATGAGTCGCTGGACACGTCTCTGGGTATGCTCGGCATGTTCGGCACGCCCTATGCGAACATGGCCATCCAGGAGACGGACCTCTTCGTGGCCTTCGGCGTCCGATGGAACGACCGAGTCGTCCAGAAAGTAGGCGAATCGGGACTGAACGCCGAGATCGCATATATCGATATCAATGCAGCAAAAGTGCAGGAAGTCAGAGTCACCCGATATCCTAAGTTCTCCTTTATCGGTGACGCAAGCATTGTTCTCGAGGACCTCGTCGAATATGCGAAGGTAAACTCGATAACGCTCAACATCGACGAGTGGCAGAAACACGCCGCTTCGCTCAAACGTCGTTATCCGCTCAACTTCGACCGCGAGGCAAAAGAAATTCAGGCTGCCGAGGTTATGGAACTGCTGTCGCACTATATTACCGATGATACCAAAATCACTACAGGCGTGGGCAATCACCAGATGCTTGCCGCCCAATACCTCAAAACTTCGCAGCCGAAGTCGTTCATAACATCAGGCGCATTTGGCACCATGGGCTTTTCGCTACCCAGTTCGATCGGCGTGCATTATGCGAATCCTCATGCGCACGTGATCGCCATTGACGGCGACAGCAGCATCAAAATGAACATGGGGGAAATTCATACGATCGGCTCCCTTCGCCTGCCCATCAAA
>DASPQB010000143.1:0-3824 GCA_035625205.1 Nitrospirota bacterium
CTGATGGGTGCATGGTGCAGTGAAGAGACTGACATCGAAAACTCATGAAACTACGGCAATGGTAGGGATGATGGTAGCTTAAACAAAACATCGACGAGAAAATTACATTTTCTCGTCATCGAGATAGTTTTTTCTCTTGACAGGTGCCCTTTAAATGGGTGCACTAATCGCGATTTAACATATGGGACATCTATTTTTTTCTACAGACTAATTCTCCGCTACCGATTGGCACAATTAAAGCATCAACACGGTCATCCGCCAATACTTGATTAAGCATTGGACGGAGTTCCTTTTCATGGCTTGTTGCGTTATCCGCAACCAGGATGCCGCCCGTAACCATATTAATAATGACCTCATCGTAACACTGGCCATAAATTTCCTTCTCCGCATCGAGGAAACAAAAAGCGATATCTTTGTATCGCGAGATGTGTAGCAGGACATCAGCTTGAATGAAATTCACGACATCGTTGACTCCGGTAACCTTGAATGTCTCTTTGGCAAGTTTAGCTTTTTCATCCAGAATCTCGAATGTTGTGATTTGTCTTTTGACCGCTCGGCAAGCCAAGGCAAGCCAGAGAGTAGAATAGCCTGCGCTTGTCCCTATTTCGATATAGTTTCCGTCAGGTGCCGAAGCCGCCAGTAAAGCGATAAAACGGCCTACCTCCGGTGTGATCTGTCTCAAGCGCTGCATGCGGGTCGTTCCGTCGAGGCGGTCAGCAGCGTCCCTCTGTTCCAAATACTTCATCCGGTCCATAATATTTTGTGGAATGTCGTGAAACATCGGATCTCCTTAGGGGCCATCTCAGGAGTATAGAATGGCCTAATCAGTTACGGGACGAAACATAAAGATTAGGGGGAATCGTGAAGTCAACACCTACAGGATGGAGCGGTGACTAAGAACTTCAAACGTAATTCTTCATTTTCTCTGTGATCCCAGCTTTCCAGGCTACACCTAAAGTTTGCAGCTTCGATATTGTGAACAGGGGTGAAGAACACCCCTGGTATCTCGCAGAGAGATAATCACAGGATAGATCTTTTGCGAATACCAGCATAACACTGACAGCTCATAGCCAGAACACTGTCGGACAGGCAGAAGCCCATCCGACAGTGCGGCTAGTTCGGGACTATTGCTGCTTTTTGATCATCTCCACTTCCAACGTAAGCTCCACTTCATCCCCGACGAGCACCCCGCCTGTTTCGAGTGCTTTATTCCATGTCAAGCCGTAGTCTTTGCGGTTGATTTTAGTAGTAGCAGTCGCCCCTTTACGTGTATTGCCCCACGGGTCCTTGCTCTCGCCAGTTGGGCCCTCGAGATCGAGTACGACTTCCTTCGTTACGCCATGCAGCGTGAAATCGCCGGTAACTTTCAATTTGTCGGGACCCTCTACAGCCACTTTTTTCGAGACAAAGGTCATGGTCGGATACTTTGCGACATCGAAAAAGTCAGCACTCCGGAGATGATCGTCCCGCTTCTTGACGTTGGTATTGACCGAATTCACGTCGATTGTGACCTCAACCTTTGATTTCGTAATGTCCTTGTCGTTGATCTCGACGACTCCGGAGTATCTTTCGAAATTGCCCTTGACGTTGGACACCATCAGGTGCTTGATCTTGAACCCGAGGTTGGAGTGATCAGGATCGATGTTCCAAGTTGAAGCGACGGCTGCATAGGGAATGGCGAGTACTACGGCTGCTGCGATAATAATGCGTTTCATTGTGTTTCTCCTTTTTGATAAATAGATTTTAGGCTTCAGCTTCAAAATATGACCCGCCCCTTGGGGGGTGATTCACTTCTAGTTAACCTACCCGGACTGCAAGCATGGAGATAGAACCACCGTCTATGCCTTGAACAGGGAACGAGACAGGGTCATCTTTCCTGCGAAGGCCAAGAATATAGAGCAGCGGCAAGTAGTGTTCCGGAGTTGGCACAGAGAGCATGGCATCCCGGCCAAGATCCTCGTATGCGATGAGCCGGGAATCGTCACCATTTAATAGAAGATCCCGTACGCGCTTTTCAAATCGGACCGCCCAATCATACGGTTGGCGCCCTCGTGTGCCCCATGAGTAAGTCTGTAAATTATGCACGACACTGCCGCTTCCGATGACCAGGACGCCTTCTTCGCGCAATGCCGCGAGCCGTTTTCCCATCTCGAAGTGGAAATGAGGCGGCTGTTCCCCATTAATGCTTAACTGTACCACGGGCACGTCGGCTTTTGGAAATATATGGATCAGCACAGACCACGTGCCGTGGTCGAGCCCCCAGTTTTCGTCAAGCCGGACCGGAGTGGGAGAAAGAACATCCCTGACCTGCCGTGCAAGCGCTGAATCGCCGGCGGCAGGATATTTTACCTGATATAATTCGTCCGGGAAGCCCCCGAAATCATGAATTGTCCGGGGAGCGGAAGAGATGGTCACCGCAGAGTCAGGCATATACCAATGCGCAGATATGGCGAGCACAGCTCTGGGACGAGGAATTGATGCTCCTATGTCCGACCAGCCTTTTGAATAGGCATTTCTTGACACCGCATTTATCGGGCTGCCATGGCCGACAAACAGAGCCGGCATAAGATCATTTTTTGCTTTTCCATTCATTGTAACACCTCTTTTCAGGCGACCTGCACCAGACGAGGCTGCATTTCTTGATTCATCCTATTTCGTCTGATGCGATCCGTCGCAATAGGGCGGCGTACTAGTTCTAGCGCAATTGCACAACGCAGCTTTTTTATTCTCCGTAACTGCAAACTGCAACGGCTGCTTCGCCGTTTCCTTGTGCGAACCATCGCAGAACGGAGATGTCTTCGATCTGCCGCATGCACAACGCGTGTGCGTTCCCGGTTCCAGTTCTTTGATAAACGGATTGCTCATTTTTGAACTCCTTCTTCTGATAGTTATTGCTTATGCTAAGTAAGGGCATTAATCGTTAAGCCGTTATTGACTCCCTTATTGAATTGAAGTAGGATGATAATACTATTGCAATCTATTTGCAAGTAGGCACTATATTGTAATGTACTAACCTTTTAGTAAGTATCGATGAAAGAAGGAGGAGATATCTATGAAGGGAGCTGAACTACCGAATTGTCCGGTAGAACAAACGATAGCACTTCTTGGCAGCAAATGGAAACTGCTGATCCTGCGCGAGCTTTTTAAAGGCACAAAACGTTTCGGCGAACTTTCAAGAGGCGTTCCTGGCATTAGCCAGAAAATGCTGACTCAGCAGTTAAGACAGCTGGAGGAGGATAATTTGATCCAAAGGAAGGTCTATGCTGAGGTTCCTCCTCGCGTAGAATACTCGTTGACAGAAATAGGCAAGAGTCTGAGCCCTATCCTGGACGCAATGCATAAGTGGGGGGCTAAATATATAATGCAGAATGGAAAGCCAGGGTCGAGAAAGAAACGGGAAAACGACGCCACTGCGGCCAAATTATCTGTGGCGTAAATGTAAAAGCTATTTTTTGCAAACACTCAGTTGAAGCTCCATACGTTGCGCTTGCTAAGGCCAGAAAAAAAGTCCAGATTACACTCCAAAACCCGGATACGTTCATCATCGTTGAGAATGCCGGAAACCGCGCAGAGGTTGGACTTATAGCGCGGACGGTGAGGGAACGATACCCTTTCAAAAGGGTTAAATGACGGAGGCATCGAGAATATGAATTACCTTGCCCATATGTTCTTGTCCGATGATCCCCCTCTTTCGATGCTCGGGAATTTTATGGGAGATTTCGTCAAGGGAAACGTAGAGGGCAAATTTGAGCAGGAGATTGTCGACGGGATCCTTCACCACCGCAGAGTCGATCATTTTACCGACTCTCACGCTATCGTTTCAT
>DASPQB010000144.1:0-10581 GCA_035625205.1 Nitrospirota bacterium
TGGGTGTTTGCTGCCAATTTTACACACAAGAAGACGAGTGCAGCAACCAGTAATAAGACTATGTGAAACCAAGAGATGATCCCGAAGCTCATACTGGCTTTGCTCTCACCGAAACCAATAATGCAGATCGGTAGCAGGATAAGCGCTGTCGCCAATGATGTACGCATCCCGTTCTCGGCAAGTGGGGCGACTTCGCGCTTATTCCGGATATTAACTGCCAGTTGGATCAACTGGGCCGACAGCAGCACCCCCCAGAAAACTATTGAACCACGCCATATCATTATGGCGAAGGCCATCCAAAATCCGGTCCTAAACCAACCCGGCACTATCATCGGTCTGTCTCCCGTGACGTCGGCCCATTTGAGCGCTGACAGGAATATGGCAAAGGCAACCATCACTTCGGCCGAATGGTGGTCAATTTCAGAGACGAAGGAATAGATAATGTGGCCAGGGAGCAGGGCTAGCATTAGCGAAGCAGCCATCCCTGCAGACTGGCTGAATATACGAACCCCTGCTCGATAAACAAGCAAAACGGTGAGGGCTCCAAGCATCGGAGGAAGCCAAAACCCGATTGCATATACGACCGCAGGGTTTCCCCTCCCGCCAGCCAGAAAAGCGGTGGCCGAAATGAGATAGTCGAATAGGGGAGACCATATCTGTCCTGTACCGACCGGATAACCATAGTAGGAATCGAAGGTGGGGATGCGCGGAAAATCAGTTAACCCCATAGTGATGCGGCGCAGGTGGTCATAAGCGTCAGGACCGTAGAATAGGTACTGACCATTGCTACCGAGGTATCCATGATAGGGAAGAGCGCGAAGGATAAAGGCGAGGATAACACACACAAAAAGCCATGCCCAACCGATGAATGTGAAAGGATAAGGAGCTGCTGAGCCATTATCGCCATTGTCGTTCATAATACGCCCTTCATGTCGAAATCCGCTCGTAGCCAAATAAGGTAAGGCCTTGAAACATCTTTTTTCCTTAAACTTTTTAGCACTTTACTGACCGCAGTATAGTGAATTTGGAGATGATATGCAATCTCTTTCAGTGTATCTGTGCATTTCACATGAGTGATATGTGTACGTTTGTTCCATACTTAATCTAAGAATATGCCAATGGTATCGGCAGGCTTATTGGGGATATTAATGATGAATTCTAAATAAACAATCATTGCTGTCCGGTTAAAATAGCGCCTCTTGTATGGGCTCTTCCTGAACTGACAACAGCCGTTCGGGTTTCAGCGTAAGCATGTCGATTAGGTTTTTACGTTCGAAGAGCATCTCTCTGATGATCCGGCTTAAGGTAAGCAGAGAGTGCCCATACTTCGTCTGATATTTGATACTACATGTATGGTGCAATCTCTGAAATATTTATAAATTGCGGGGGCCCTCATGAAGATTATATTTACGGTATAATAAATGATAGTTTATACTTCAAATCGAAACGATTAACTGAATGGAGTTCGCAGTAAGCAATAGTCAGCAACAACCGTATTTAGGTTAATTTTAGAATTTCTAATCTCTATGTTCGCCAAATATTCTTTAGAAGGAGTCGATTATGCGATCAATCAGACTGTTGGTAATGACTTTTTTGTTTTTGACGATATTGCTTTTCACAGTTTTCGCCGAGGCTGAACAAGGTGTCACGGATAAGGAAATCATTATTGGCATGTCCACGGTCCTCAGCGGTCCGGCGTCAATACTTGGAACGAGCTTCAAGTCCGGAGTAGAATTATACCTTGCTGCTGTGAACTCAGAAGGCGGCATATACGGTAGGAAGATAAAGCTCATCGCCTATGACGACCGGTACGAACCAACGAACACTGTCGCGCAAGTTAATGCGCTCATTAAGACTGATGGGGTCTTCTGCCTCCTGGGGAATGTTGGCACACCGACTGCTTTGGCGATCAAACCGATCCTGGACGAACAAAAAGTACCACTCTTTGCCCCTTTTACGGGTGCGTCGTCCTTGCGTATGCCCGTGGACCGGTACATCTTTCATTATCGTGCAAGCTATGACCAGGAGACAGAGACATTCGTCAAGGGGATGGTCGACGTGATGGGATACAAGAAAATCGCTGTGTTTTACCAGGACGACGGATACGGCAAGGCTGTGTTGGAAGGGACTAAACGGGCATTGGAGAAGCGGGGGCTGCAACCTGTGGCCACGGGTGCCTACACGAGGAACTATGAAGACATCATTCCGGCCATGCAGACTATCATGGAGGAAAAGCCCCAGGCAGTGGTAATGGCTGGGACGTACAGCGCCTGCTCAAAATTCATCAGGTCATGGAAGCGGAAAGTGATCTTGGCAGGGAACCCCAAGAACCTTGACCCCGTCTTCATGAACGTTTCTTTTGTGGGACCCGACCGGCTGGCAGCTTTGCTCGAGAATTACGGAAACGGTGTCGTGGTTACTCAGGTTGTCCCCCCCCTTTCGGAGGGAGGCACGAGCGCTGTTGCTGTCAAAGAGTATCTTTCGGAGCTGAAGAGATATGCACCCGCAACCGCTCCCAATGTAGTGAGTTTCGAAGGCTTCTTGGCAACCAAGGTCTTCGTGGAAATATTGAGGCGAAATGGCAAAAACCTTACTCGGGAGTCATTCATCCAGACAGCAGAAGCCATACGGGATCTCGATATTCAGACAGGCAACAAAATCAGCTTCTCTCCCGAGAACCATCAAGGATCCCAGATTGTGTATCCCACTATGATCCAGAACGGCGTCTTCGTCCTCTTGAGCGACTGGCACGCCGTTAAATCGAAATGAAAGATATCAGGCCAGACTGATTTGCTGCTTTTTTTGACACATCGCCAAGAACATGAGGAGGCTCATTGAGAAGGCATTTTATGCAGCGACTAGATGGATGCCGGTCAGGGAGGGGTGGATGTGGAAGATTCGCTACAATTCTTAGGATGGCGAAAACTTCGTCGCGTCGTTATTCTTAGTCGATCGCTCATGGATATATGGCACTAAGCCTCAACAAGAAGCCTCGAGCAGAAGGATCAGACGTAAGTTGGACTTGAAGAAACGACGGGTGCTACCAAGCGATAAGAGGATGTGGCCTGAACACGATCCTCAAAGACAAGCTACTCACAATCGCACAACGCCAGTTGGACAACATAGATGCCACGAATGTACTTAATGAGTAAAGAAACTCGGGGGAGGGGCGAATTTAGTAACGCGGACCTTAAATGCTGCACCTTCCTGACCCGAATAATAGCAGTGGAAAGTGCTCGTGAGCGAGGTTATTTTATTCGTTTTTTACCCATTGAGGAGCTTTATCTTCGGCTTGACTTTCGGCAGCGTGAGTTTTTCAACTTGTGAGGTGCCTTTCAAATGGGTTGACGTGCCTCAGATTGGATGGCTGTGCAGAATTCACAATGCATTGTTCGCATAAGCTTAGCTCGTTCGGCAGGGAACCGAACGCATCGATAACGGGGAACATTTCTATAGAGGTGCTTATGAAATCATTTACGTCGAAGTGGATGATCGTGTCAGTGATTGTGTTGATGTGTTCTACTTCCGTCTGGGCCACGGACCAGGTGGTGATCGGGGACTTCTCATCCACGAGCGATGCCTCCGGAGTACCCGCCGGGTGGCAGGTTAATGAAAAGTCGGGAAAGGCGGATTTCGCAGTCGTAAAGGACGATGGCATTTCAGCTATGCGTCTGCGCAGCACGAGCACCTCCTTCTCCCTGCAGAAGGAAGTTCACGTCGATCTCAAACAGTATCCGATCCTGACCTGGAAGTGGAAGGTAACGAAGCTGCCTGATGGCGGAGATTTCAGAAATTCAAAAACCGACGACCAGGCTGCCCAGCTATTTCTCGCATTCTCAAAAACCCGCGCGATAGTTTATATATGGGATACAACGTCGCCGCAGGGGACCATGGCGGACGCGGCTGCGCCCTTCTTCATGTCCATCAAGGCCATCGTCATCCGTTCAGGCAAGACCGGAACAGGCATTTGGTTAACCGAAACTCGGAACGTATACGACGATTACAGGAGACTCTTCGATGATGAGCCGGGCGACGTCAAAGGCGTGAGGATGCAGATTAATTCCCAACACACCGGAACGTCGGCCGAGAGCTACTTCTCGGATATCGTTTTTAAAAAGCAATAGACAGAAAATGGCATGACAAAAGAAAGATCCATGCTTCACCAGAGAGCACCTGTCATTCGCTAACGGGGCTCCTGTAACTATTCATTCCTCATGAAGTCTGTAACTATTCCTTTGAACTGCTTCGGCGTTGTTTCGAGGTCTTTGAACTTCGTTCTCGTGAATTAAAATCCGCAATGGGCATTCGGTACTTTTTCTGTCAGGATCGAAGATATTTTCCGAGCCTTTGCGGGCCGGGGCCTTGAGCTGAAAGATAAACACCAAAAAAGAGCGTTGTCAGGCCATAAAATATTACATCATAGTGTAAAAACACCAATGCGGCATTCTGGAAATCATATTAAATCTTTAAGGACTTTTAAAAAGTGTCTTGTAGAGTCCATAGAACAGATGGCTGACATCGTCTTACTTTTATACATTAAAGGTCATATCGCAGGTTGATACTATGGAGTACCCTGAAGTCGTAAAAGATTACACTAGAACTTGAAGAAGAAAAACCCCTCGATCATGGTAAGGTCACTCTGATGCGAAGCGGTTCAGTCTTGACATTGCTGATAATATGTATACACTATGTGTTGTGGGGGAGGGGGGATGGCGCGAGAGGGTGCACGACGGGTACTGGTTACGGGCGGAACCGGCTTTGTAGGAAGTCACCTTGTCGAATTGCTTCTCCGAAACGGTTATGCACTAACCTGCCTGGTAAGAGATCCTCTTCATTTGCGCTGGCTTGAGGGAAGGGACGTGCGGCTCGTGCACGGTGACTGTACACGGCCTGAATCTCTTGCTGCCGCCGTGCAAGGCGTCTCGGTCGTCTTCCACTGCGCTGGACTTACCAAAGCAAGACGTGCTCGCGATTATTATCTCGTGAACCACCTCGGCACGAGGAATCTTCTGGAAGCATGCGCACGATATAATCCCGCTATTGATAAATTTGTACTGGTCTCCAGCCAGGCAGCGGCAGGTCCGAGCCCGGACGGACGACCGGTCAAAGATGGTGACACACCGCATCCGGTATCTGATTACGGTAGGAGCAAACTGCTTGCCGAAAACGAAGTGCGCATTTTCAAAGACAGGCTTCCTGTCGTAATTCTAAGGCCATCGAGCGTCTACGGACCGAGAGATGTGGATATTTACGAGCTGTTCCGCTGGGCAAGCAACGGCCTGACTCTCGAGATGACCGGGGGAGATCGATATCTCAATCTGTGCTATGTCGAAGACCTGACAGCGGCGCTGCTTCTATCAGCCGAGCACAGGACGCAGAGCGGTAGCATATATTTTGTTGCTGAGAACAGGCCTTACTCGTGGTCGGAAGTCAGGGCGTTGCTGCTTTCCACTGGCCATGTGAAGGCGCGCACGATAAAAATCCCCTATGGGGCGGCCTACCTGGTCGGTCTCGCTTCCGAAATCGGAAGCCTATTCAGCAAAAGGCCGGCACTGACGAACAGGCAGAAGGTACGGGAAGCCGCTCAGAGATATTGGCTTTGCGACGTCAGCAATACCGAGAACGACATTCACTTTCGGTCGGAGTTTCCTCTCGAGAAAGGGCTGGAACTCACATGGCAATGGTACAGAAAAAACAAATGGCTGTAAGGATGGAATCGACTTCGTTAAAGGCTGAGGAGGCAAGAATGACAGATTTGTTCGAAAAATGCCGGAAATTTACGGCCGCGAAAGAGGTTATGGCCGCCGGCTTTTATCCCTATTTTCATGTCGTTGAATCGGAGCAGAGCCCCCAGGTAATCGTAGAAGGCAAGCAGATGATCATGCTCGGGTCCAACAATTATCTCGGGCTTACCAATCATCCTAAAGTAAAGGAGGCGGCCATCGAAGCCGTGAAGAAATACGGCAGCGGCTGCGCAGGTTCTCGTTTCCTGAACGGAACCCTCGACATTCATGTGAAACTTGAAGAAAATCTCGCATCATTCTTTCGCAAGGACGCGGCGCTCACCTTTTCCACAGGATATCAAACAAACCTCGGGATCATATCAGCCCTCGCGGACAAAAACGACGTCGTCGTGATCGACAAGCTTGACCACGCAAGCATTGTTGACGCGTGCAGGTTGTCATTCGCTGAGACCAAAAAGTTCAAGCACAACGATATGGACAGCCTCGAATATATCCTCAGGGAAAGCGGAAACCGTGGCAAACTTGTGGTCGTGGACGGTGTATACAGCATGGAAGGGGACATCGCGCCGCTCCCCGATATCGTCAAGGTATGCAGAAAACACGGGGCGCGGCTCATGGTGGACGACGCTCACGGCATAGGGGTGCTGGGCAGGACCGGCCGCGGAACCGCTGAGCACTTCGGCATCGAGAAGGAAGTGGACGTGATCATGGGCACCTACAGCAAATCCATGGCATCCATAGGCGGATTCGCCGCGGCCGACGAGGATGTGATCCATTACATGAAACACAACTCCCGACCGCTCATTTTTTCCGCAAGCCCTCCGCCGGCCTCGGTGGCAGCGGTCATCGCAGCGCTGGATATTATTGACCGAGAACCGGAACGAAGGGAGCGACTGTGGCATAACACGCGCAAGATGATGGAGGCGTTCAAACAGATGGGATACGACACGGGCGTAGCCGCGACACCCATCATCCCGCTCGTCATAGGTGAGATGGAGAGGACCTTCCTGATGTGGAAATCCTTATACGATGAGGGGGTGTTCGTGAATCCTGTAGCCCCGCCGGCCACGCCGCCGGGACGATGCCTAATCCGCACAAGCTACATGGCAACCCATACCGACGAAATGCTCGATCGGGCGCTCGGCGTGATCGAGAAGGCCGGAAGAAAGCTAGGCATGATCTCGTAGGCGACAGGGAGGGTAGAGCGTGAAAATCGAGAAGATCGACGGTGCGGGCGGCATGAAGGAATTCATCCAGTTCCCGTGGAAAGTGTACCAGGGAAACCCCAACTGGATCCCACCGCTCTTGAGCGAAGTAAAATTCGTGCTAAGTGAAAAAAACCCTTTTTTTCAACACGCTGAAGCCGGCTATTTCCTTGCGCGCAACAACGGAGAAACAGTTGGCAGAATTGCAGCGATCATCGACCGCAATCACATTCAAATTCATAACGAGCAGGCTGGCTTTTTTGGCTACTTCGAATGCCTGCCTGATCTCGCAATCGCGCAAGGCCTTCTCGACGCAGCATCGGGATGGCTCAAACACCGGGACATCTCGATCATGCGCGGACCAATGAACCCGTCGACGAACGACGAGTGCGGGTTTCTTCTTGAGGGGTTCGATTCGCCCCCCATGATCATGATGACGTACACACCGCCTTACTACCTTGATTACATGGCACAGTGCGGCCTTCGGAAAGCCAAAGACCTGTATGCGCTCATCTTGAATATCGATGAGGTAACGGCGGGAAATAGGCTCGAGAAGCTGTCACAGGGGGTGAAGGCCCGTGTTCCCGGCCTGACGATCCGTCCTTTGAATATGAAGGCGTTCAAGAGCGAGTTGGAAAAGGTGAAAGATATTTACAACTCCGCATGGTTCAAGAACTGGGGCTTCGTGCCGATGACCAATGAAGAGATCGATTCTATGGCCAAGAGACTGAAACCCCTGATCGTGCCGGAGCTGGCCGTTATGGCCGAGGTTGATGGCAAGCCGGCCGGGTTTATGCTGACCGTGCCCGATTACAACCAGGTGCTCGCTCGCATCGATGGGAAGCTCGGCCCTATAGGAATCTTGAAATTTCTGTGGTACTCGAGAAAAATCAGCGATATCCGCGTTATGCTTCTGGGGGTAAAAGAACAGTATCGGAAAAAGGGTATCGAAGGGCTGCTGTATCTGGAGTCGTTCAAGGCAGCGGCAAAAAAGGGGTACAAGCGATCCGAGATGTCCTGGATCCTGGAAGATAACACGGTAGTATTAAAAGGATGTGAACTCATGGGCGGCAAACTGTACAAAAAGTACCGGATCTACGAAAAAGAAATTTGATGTCTATCCTCCTCCACGAAGACGCGCTTACATCCATCGTGCGCGTCTATCATTCTTGCCGAATGCATCAGTTTGTCTGCCGTACCCTGCCGTCTTTCTTCCCGGCTACGCGTGAGAGCGCTGTAAACAGTATCGGTGCCAGATAAACGGTCAAGATTGTCAGGGCGATTCCCGCGATGACATCGATAACGTAATGATACCGGAGATATACGGTTGATATGATCAGTCCTGTTACGACCGGAATCAATCCTGCAAAAAGTATCTTCTCTCTTTTTCTCCACGCATAATAGAGGCTCATGAGCGAGACAGCTGTATGGCCGCTCGGGAAAGCATCGGTCTTGTTTTTTTCGAGACTGTTCAAAAGATCTTGAATCTTTTCGATGAAAGGGGAAGCCTGCAGGCTCTCCGTTTGAAGATGGTTTAGCGTAAAACGTGGCCCGATTGCCGGAACGAGCAGGTAGCCGACATAGGAGAGATAGAAGCACAGAAGGATACCGAACAGGGCTTCTTCGAATTCCTCGAATCTGCCCCTGGCAATGAGCACAATGCCGAGCGAGAGGGGGATGAAATAATAACTGATGTAGGCGAACTGGAGAAGGGCCGAAAGCGCCGGGCTGATCAGCCACTCGATCCAGACCGTGGGGTGAACGCCGAAGAGCGCATGATCGACGGCGATGAGGCTAGCATCGAATGTCGTCGAATGAATGCCGGCGATGAGAACCCCCAGACTGTTAAAAACAGAGAGAACCGTGATCACTGTGACGACAACTGAAAGGTAGAAACCCTTTTTAGCCGAGTCTACCCTAGTGCGGTATACGGCAACTACTAAGATCGCAACTGCCAGCACTGTGTATGTGGAGAGAAGTCCGGCCCACGAAGGGTTCATGCGAGCAGAAAAAACCGCAAGTCCGGAGAACAGGACAAGAAAAGAAAGAGTCAGCAGATCAGAGGGCCGTAAGACAGGGCGCATAGCGATATATACACTACCTTCAGCGAAATTGCAATCTCAACATCTAACTCCCTCATGGCCATTGAAAAGCATTCTTCCTGCGAGTACACATAGGGCGTTTTTTAGAGCCAATTACGGTTCGGCCATTCGTTTCGGACTGCCATCGTGTTACGGCTTCGACATCAGCGTTATTCAATAATCAATTACGCATCATAGCACTCGGCCAACGCCCATATATAACTTGCACCTTAGAATAGTCTGCAGGCATCATACCTGATCAACCTATACAGAAATACCGAATGCAATTTCTGGCGTAACAAACCATACAGGCAGGCGCAATTTTGCGCCTGCCTGTATGGTGCAGTGAATCATATTATTGAGGAAACTCTACACATTAAGGGGACACTGACTGGATGTTAGAAAACGTCATGCTCGAGGTCAGGCTGGGCACCGCTATGGGATTGAAGATGTAGCCTCTTAAGTACATCTGGATCGTGTAGTTAGGGGTATCCCCTAGGACGTTCGAGAAGCTGAAGACACCGGTAGTGTAGGAACCGATTGTCGCTGTCCTCGTTGCCGCCCTTGTATGGCCTTTCAGCTTCAACACCACGATTACGCCGTTAAGAGGTGTACCGTTGCTGTCGCTCACAATACCCGATAACGTCCACCTCGATGGCACTGTGACCGGAAACTCATTAGGCTCATTCGCCTCATTTATTAACTCGTAAATACGGTAGGTTCCTTGTCTGACATAGGTATGCGTAAACGTGCTGCCCGCAAGTTGTGTGTCGCTGTTGCCGTCTCCCCACTTTACCGTAACGTTTAATCCAGTAGCATTAGTGGATTCGTCGGAGAAGGTTACAGTGTAGCCGCTTAGCGTTACTGGCCCTGCAAGCACCGTCGGGATCAAAACCGGCGTTGTGGGAGTCGGAGCTGTAATAAGAGGTATTACGCTGTTGGAGGCCGATGATACTATTCCGGTGCCTATCGCATTGGTAGCCGTTACGGTGAAGCTATAGGCCGTTCCATTTGTCAGTCCTGTTACCGTTATGGGACTTGATTCACCAATCGATGTGGTTCCGCCTGGTGACGCTATTACGGTGTACGATGTTATCGCACTTCCACCATTTGAGGCCGGAGCTGAGAAGGATACAGTCGCCTGGCCGTTGCCAGCTATTGCTAATACATCTGTAGGAGCTCCGGGCACTGTAGTATTTACAGGGGTTGTCGCATTCACCTTCCGGATGCGATTGTTATTGGTATCCGCTATGAAGATGTCTCTCGCGGCATCGACGAATATACCTAAGGGAGTAGAGAGGCTTGCTGACGTGGCGGCAATGTTATCTCCGCTATACCCCTGGTTCCCATTTCCTGCTACTGTCGTGATCGTTCCTGTTGTTACCACTTCCCGGATGCGATTGTTATTGGTATCCGCTATGTAGATGTTGCCCGCGGAATCGACGGCTACACCAGCAGGAGAATTGAGGTTTGCCGATATGGCAGGGCCGTTATCACCGCTGAATCCCGGGGTCCCATTTCCCGCCACTGTCGTGATCGTTCCTGTTGTAA
>DASPQB010000145.1:0-5670 GCA_035625205.1 Nitrospirota bacterium
AGGTTCTATCTTTCTCTCGAGGATGACCTGCTCCGCATTTTCGGTTCTGACCGCATCTCTGGTCTCATGGGCCGGCTTGGCATGGAAGAGGATGTCCCGATTGAACACCGCATGGTGTCACGAGCCATTGAGAACGCACAAAAAAAAGTTGAAGATCACAACTTCGAGATCCGTAAACACATCCTTGAATACGACGACGTAATGAATCAGCAGAGAAAGGTAATCTATGAACAGCGCCGCCAGATACTGTCCGGTGAGGACCTCAAGGAAGAGGTGATTGGCCTGGCAGAGGACATGCTCGACGGCATGGTCGGATTTTACTGCGCCGAGGACGCCTATCCCGAGCAGTGGGACGTCAATGGCCTCACCGATTCCCTGGCATCCAAGTTTTCATTTCGCATGACCGGTATTGATCCCCTGTCCCTCCCCCGCGCGGAATTCCGTGATAAGCTGTGGGCCGCAATCATGAAGAGCTATGACGACAAGGAACAGGAGATCGGCTCCGAGCTCATGCGGCACCTGGAAAAGGTGTTCATGCTTCAGGCCGTGGACCATCAGTGGAAGGACCATCTCCTCGCCATGGACCATTTGAAGGAAGGCATCGGCCTGCGCGGCTACGGGCAGAAGGACCCGTTGATTGAGTATAAACGGGAAGGTTTCGATATGTTCGAAGAGATGAAGCTGCGCATCGTCGAGTCAACCGTTGAGAATCTATTCCGTATCAAGGCGGCTGCAAAGGAGCAAGGTCAAGAGATAGAGCGGAGACAGCGGCGACAGATCGAAAACCTGAGCTTCGTTGGTTCTGGCGATTTAGCGGTTGCAGCCAAGCCAGCCCCTGTCCATGCCGCGCAGAAAGTTGGCAGGAACGACCCATGCCCCTGTGGGAGCGGGCTCAAGTACAAGAAATGCCACGGGAAATAGAAAATAGTTCTGTCGGTTCGGGGTTCGCAGTTCAGTGTTAAAAGCTTACGTGTTGGAGTAATAGATGGTTGCTGATGCGCCGGTATACATGCCAGGATTGGATCATGAATCCGGCGTTTCCGCGGTCATGTGTCTCCATACGCCATTCGGCTGTTGATGTGAACAATGCTCTACGTGATAACCTCTGACAAATGCGAATCGCCGGTATACAGATAAGCGCAGGTAGTGACCTCGAACGGAACATGCAGCGCGCTGTGGAAATGGCCAAGGTAGCGGCTGACAAGGACGCTAGGATCATCTGCTATCCTGAGCTGTTCCTCACGCCGTGGTTCCCTCGATGCGAAGAGCGTTCACTTCGCTCCTGGGCATTGGATGTCGAAAGCGGGCACCTTGAACTTTTCAGAAGACTCTCCGAAAGCACGAATACGGTTCTCCTCGTACCTTTCTTCGAACACGCGAAGGACAATTACTATAATAGTACGGCGATATTCGATGCAGGAAAGACCGTAGGCACCTACCGCAAGATTCATGTACCGAACCTGCCGCTCTACCGTGAGCAATATTACTTTTCTTCCGGCGATTCCGGTTTCCCCGTATTCGCAACATCCCAAGGCAAGATTGGCGTCCAGATATGCTGGGATAACTTTTTCCCCGAGGGGAGCCGTATCCTGGCGCTCAAGGGCGCGAAAATCATTTTTTCACCAACCGCTGCCTCGCTTAATACTCACATTCTTTGGGAACGCGCCATCACGGCCAACGCTTTTGCGAATAATCTTTTCATCTTCCGCGTCAATCGTGTCGGTCAGGAAGAAGGCATTTCGTTTTACGGCAGGAGCTTTTGTGCCGACCCTTGGGGCGAGATGGTGTCGGAACTTGCAGGTGGCAAAGAGGCGATCGTGATCGCGGACATCAACCTTGCCGAAAGCACAGCTGCTTCCGAGACGTGGGGATTCCTCAAACAACGAAAGCCGGGAGAGTACGGGGAACTTGTAAAGTAGCTATGTTGTATTCCAGCCATCGTGTAACCTTTCGCCGGCTCAAGTATTCCGATATCTCATCACCTGACGTCCTGAATCCGCAGTCTTCAGACGGATGACGATGTCAAAAACATACATCGAGCAAAGCGTTGCGATAAGAGCAGCTGAACTACCTGTGTTAAGCTATCAGGAGGGGTAACATATGAAACGGTTAATCGTACTACTGTCATGCTTATCGATGCTCGCGAGCTCATCGGCCTTTGCTGCCGATGTGGTCAGGCTGGGGAATCTCAAGTTTGCCCATTACGGCGCTGTATCGTACATGAAGGAAATCGCTACAAAGTATAATCTGATTATCGAGGAGCGTGTCTTTCCCAAGGGGATCGATATCGTCCCGGCAATCATCGCCGGGGACATCGATATTGCTGCAAGTGCGATCGACGGTGCCATTGCGGCTCGCGCAGCCGGAGTGCCTATCTATATCGTTGCTGGCTTTGCTCGGGGAGGCGCTCGCATTGTGGGCCGGTCGGACGTGAAATGGAAATCGGTAGCAGACCTCAAAGGGAAAAAAGTCGGTGTGCCTCGTGGTGGTGCTCAAGAACTGGTCCTGCTTGCCGAACTGGGCATGTACAATCTGACTTTTTCAGAGAACTCCGGCAAGGACGTGCAGATTGTTTACCTGGCTTACGCGGACCTCAATCAGGCGCTTCTTTCACGCAATGTAGACGCCATAAGTCAATCAGAGCCTCAATCCTCGCAGGCTATCAGCAAGGGCTACGGTGTCGAAATCATCAAGCCCTACGACACACCCCTAGGGGAGCCGGTGAGGACGTTGATCATGACCGAAAAAATGTACGATGGGAAACAAGAGGTGGCGGAACGTGTCATGAAATGCTTTGTAGATGCAACTAAGCAGTTCATCGAACACTCAGACCTTGCGGAAAAATATGTACGGGAAAAGATGTTCAAAGGACAGCTCACGAGCGAAGATTATCGCCAGGCAATCGAAAACTCGCCCTTTACCTACGATGTCTCCCTGCAGCAGGTACAGATATCGACAGACATGATGGCCAAATACGGTATTGCAAAAATGGCGAACCCTCCGGTGGCCAAAGAGTACGTCAGACTGGACCTCTTGGATCAGGCCAAAAAGGAATTGCATGCACGATAGGCGGAAACATAGCGCCGCAACGCTGCTTAAGCACCTGGTCCATTCGACCATCATTCCGGTCAGCCTGCTAGTCGTCTGGGAGGTTGTGTCCCGCTATCACGTGTTCAGCCCCCAGGCCCTCCCCGCGCCGTCCCAGGTGTTCCTGAAGTGGCTCGAGTATGCCCGACCTCATGAACCGTACGAGGCAGCACGGACGAGTTATATAGCCTGGTTATTTTCAGGTGAACTTCCGCATGACCTGTGGGCGACATTCTTCCGCGTGTTCATCGGTTTTCTGATCGGCGCAGGACTTGCCCTTCCCTTGGGTCTCTTCATGGGTAATTTTGAGCGGATCTATCAATTATTCAATCCACTCATTCAGGTGCTGCGGCCCATCCCTCCCATTGCCTACGTTCCACTTTCTATTCTGTGGTTCGGGTTGGGGAATCCCCCGGCATTTTTTCTTATCAGCCTTGGTGCGTTCTTCCCGGTCCTCATGAACACCATATCGGGAGTTAGGAACGTCGATGCGATCTACATTCGCGCTGCTCTCAATCTCGGTGCGAGCAGGATGACCTTGTTTAGCCGCGTCATTATGCCTTCGGCTATGCCTCATATCCTTACGGGTCTGCGAGTGGGAATCGGCGTGGCATTCATCTGCGTTATCGTGGCAGAGATGATTGCAGTGAACAACGGCTTGGGGTACCGGATTCTTGAAGCACGGGAATTTTTCTGGTCTGACAAAATTATTGCCGGGATGATCACAATCGGCCTCCTGGGTCTTGCCATCGACACGGTCATGAGCAGAATCAATAACTATCTGCTTCGTTGGCATCGGGGCATGGAAAGCAGCTAAAGGTACGAACATGGATGCGATGGCAGCCGCAGGCGGTAATGGAGTGCCGATCGTCCGGATCGAAAAAGTGAATAAGGTTTTCCGGTCCGATAACAGGGAAATCGTCGCGCTCAGAGATATCACACTGGAAATCTCTCGAGGCGAGTTTGTCTGCATACTGGGACCGTCCGGTTGCGGTAAATCCACGCTCTTGAACGCGATCGCCGGATTTACGCTGCCTTCGTCCGGCACACTGATTGCCAATGACCGTGAAGTTACCGCCCCCGGCCCGGACAGGGCAATGGTTTTTCAGGAGTACGCACTGTTTCCCTGGATGACCGTCGCGGAAAACATTGCCTTCGGGCTGGAGATCAAAAACCTTTCGAAAATGGAGACCAGGTCAAGGGTTGACGCGCTTCTGGAAAAGTTTCAACTTACGGATTTTCGAGACCGGTTTCCCAAGGACCTTTCTGGCGGCATGCGTCAGCGAGTAGCGATCGCTCGTTCGCTCGCCCTCGATTCACCCATGCTGCTCATGGACGAACCCTTTGGGGCATTGGACGCACTGACGCGAAGCTCGTTGCAGGATGAACTTCTGCGCATCTGGGTGGAGTTCAAAAAGACCATCGTCTTCGTCACTCACAGCATCCAGGAATCCATTGTGCTTGCTGACCGCGTGGTGGTCATGACCTACCGACCGGGCACCATCAAAAAGATTGTGCCGGTGAACATTCTCCATCCCCGGGATATCAGCTCACCGTGGTTTATCAGCCTTCAGCAGGAACTGACCGAGATGGTCATGGAAGAGCAAGAGCGTTCGCAAAAGGCTGAATCAGACATGAAATAATAACTAAAGTTAAAGCCTTGAGGCACGATGCAAGGATTCCACAGGGAGCCTTAAAGAATGTTTCGGCTCAGGCGGGGGATATCCGCAGGCATGTGAACATCAGCATCATGTCCGGTGACGTAATGGCTGCCCTGAAGAATGGCGGTAGCCGCCCTAGGGCATTCAGGGTTACCGAACAATTCTTTGAACTGTTAAGACCAATCCGAAATAGTGCTGAAAGAACTGTAAAACTCTTCCTTTCTCTCTTCCAAAGTCGTAGTCACTAAGCTATCTGATATAATAAAAGGAGCGTGTATCTGCACTTCTAAGGCGAAGATTATGAAAGCCATGGTGCTCAAGAAAATTGCGAATCTTCCTGAAACCAGGTCTCCGCTTGAACTCGATGACGTGGCGGTCCCGGTTCCTAAAGAAAACGAAATCCTTGTCAAGGTAGCAGTCTGCGGCGTTTGCCACACGGAGCTTGACGAAATCGAAGGGAGGACGCCCCCCTCGAAATATCCGGTTATCCCCGGCCATCAGATCATTGGCCACGTCGAAACAACAGGAGGCCAGGGCAACAGATTCAAGATTGGCGACCGCGTCGGTATCTCATGGATCAATTCAGCCTGTGGAGCATGCAGGCATTGCCGAACCGGAAGGGAAAACCTCTGTGATAACTTCAAGGCAACAGGCAGGGACGCTGACGGAGGTTACGCA
The DNA here is from genome assembly GCA_035625205.1 of Nitrospirota bacterium. Taxonomy (GTDB): domain Bacteria; phylum Nitrospirota; class UBA9217; order UBA9217; family UBA9217; genus JAJYKN01. The sequence continues at coordinate 5,427 of DASPQB010000145.1, forward strand.
GAATTCACAGCGGTTCCCGAGTCTTTCGCATTCAGGATACCGGAATTATTTTCCGATGCAGAAGCCGCTCCGCTGTTATGCGCAGGTGCTATCGGTTACCGCTCACTTCGTCTGACAAACCTGAAAGATGGTGACACGATAGGGTTTGCAGGTTTCGGCGCATCAGCACATCTCGTGCTCAAGATGGTGCGGCATCTGTATCCGCATACCGCTATCTATGTATTCTCTCGAACGGAGGGAGAAC
>DASPQB010000146.1:0-19006 GCA_035625205.1 Nitrospirota bacterium
CGATGGTATTTAGACCCACGATATGGCCGGCCATCACCGAATGGCGTAGTGCATGCTGACGAGACGAAAGACAGAATACCCGATACACTCGCGATCAACAGGATTAAATATAAACTATGGCATGAGTTGTACAATTATCAAATGTTACGCGAAGTACCTCTGGATGAGAGCTGGAAGAATATGCAATATGTGGAAAGGTACCGGTCAGCGGAAAAAGGGGTAGAGGAGTTCGCCTACATCGGGCAAGAAATACTCGCCACCGGAAGCACTTCTGAGCACTACGTCAAGACCGGTCAGTGGTGCAAACAGGACTGGAGAGACAAGAAAATGAGGTTGTTGGAGGTCTCCCCGGAAATTATTGCACTTTTCAGGGGCGTGTTCAATCCCGAATTGACAAAGTCATCGCTACTCCCTCGCTCCTGTCAAAGGTGAAGAGTAGTAGCTCTCAAACATGCATGCATGATACGGCAAGTTTTTTGTGACTGCTTCAACTGCCTGTCATTACCCACTCGGTGAAGCCTTCAATTTCATAAAAATTAACGCTCGAGAATTTCAGGATGAAGAGCTCGCGCAGAGCTACACCCAAAAACTATTACCTTCCTGCCACAGGATCCTTATCGACGGCATCTGCAAAGACGCATCTGCAATCTGATCAATATGAGTTCACTACCCCTTGAAACATGCAACGTTTGAATACACAGGCCTTCGTGGCTTTTCGCGCCGGATAGGGCAAACACCTCTTGCCGCTGGGATTCTCCTCCTCGCGCAGCGAGGAGAAAACGCAAAGATGAGCCACCGAGGCACGAGGTCGACCCGAACGTTTTGTTGGGCAAGGTTCTATGACCTTCATGTCGTTCTGCCATAGCCTATCCCTGCTATCATTCCCCTCCGAGTCGCCACGTTATATGGATACTTGTGGTCATCCACGACGCCCCTCCTCAAATCCATTGCGTCGTGGTCGGTTTGCTTCATGTTCCCGTACGCGACTACTTAGGGGCTATGGCCTTCTGCGGCGCTGTACGATTCACGTTCTCTTCGAAGTTCTGAATAAAGAGGTGATCAAGAATCTGGACGGTCAGGATGATCGCCAAAGCGCTGTTCAGCCTTCTCTTCAACAGGGAGTTGGAGGAAAGCAGCTTCACAACCCAACGCAATGCAAGGATTTGTCGATAGCTGAAAATGCCGCTTTTCGCGATGGCTTTGCGGCTGAGATATTTATCGAAAAGGGCATCCAGCCCGGGACATCGCCCCTTTTCGATCCACAAAGGCGGGGCAGAATAGGGCCATTTCCCCCGGGAGTAGATGGCCTCGGTGAGTCGCTCCTTAAAGGCTTCCCGCAGCACGTATTTCTCAACACCACCGTGAATCTTGAAACGGTCCGGGATGCTTCGCGCCGCCGCAAAGAGATGGTGGTCCAGGAAAGGAGTCCTGCCCTCGATGGAATGTCCCAATTCAGGGCGATCGCCAAGGACAGTGAGCAGGTAAGGGGCAAGCATGTTCTTGATCCAAGCATACTGCATTTTCCTCGCCAACGACCGCCCTTCCGTCTGATCCCGGTCGATGCGCGGCACAAGCCTCCGGAGGGGATGGCGTGCCTTAAGCCGGGGCCTGTGTTTCCTGTCGAAAAAGCTGAGAATGCGTTTTTGGACTTTCGGCGACATCATGAAATTATAATCCGGCATGGGTACAAAACCGAGCGTTTCCAGCATCCCACCTGTCTGCGAGCGCTTCGGCGCTCCTTGCTCTTTCAGCTTGTTTACCATCTGATCGAGGAGCGAGCCTTTCCCCGACTGGAAAATAATATATCCGAGGAACACCTCATCAGCTCCCTCCCCGGTGAGGATGACTTTTACGTGCTTGCGCGCGAGACTCGACAGCATGAATTTTCCAACGCCGTGAAAATTGCTAAAGGGCAACTCCGTCACCCAGATGCAATCCTCGGCATTTGCCAGGAGTGCTTCGGGACCGCACTCGATGGAGTGGAACTCCGCCCCAATCTTCGCCGCCATCTCCCGCGACAGCCGGTCCTCGTCGAATGCCTCGTCCTGCGGGAATGAGATATTGAACGCCATCACCTTTTCGCGGTGATATTTGGCAACCGTGGCCGCGACGATTGCCGAATCGATCCCCCCGCTGAGGTAGACGCCTACGGGAACATCGGCTCTGAGGCGCAATCGCACGGCCTCATCGAATTTCTCCCGAACCATTGCCAGACAACGGTCAAAAGCCATTTCATTTCCTGCGTCTATTTCTGCCGGCAGATCACAGTCCCAGTAACGCTTCATTTCGTATGTGCCTTCTCTCAGGTTCGCCATGAGCAGACATCCTGGCGGAACGGCTTCGACCGCCTCGAATATCGAATCAGGGATTACCATGCTGAAAAAATCGCGTATGGCTTCAATATCGAGCCGGGGAGTGAGCAATCCAGTTGCCATCATTGCCTTAGCCTCCGATGCAAAGAGCAGACGTCCATCCTGATCGTTGAAGAAAAGCGGCTTGATCCCGAATCGATCTCGGACAGCCAGCAATTTTTGGTCGCGCCGGTCATAGAGGAGGAAGGCAAACTCACCACGAAGGTGTTCGACAAAAGCGAGGCCGTGTTGCTGGTACAAATGGATGATCACTTCGGAGTCGCTGCGGGTGCGGAACGCGTGACCGTCATAGATCAGCTCTTCGCGCAGGCGTTCGAAATCGTAGATCTCACCGTTACAGACGAGGACGATATCCCTGTCCTCCGAATAGAGGGGTTGGGCCCCGCTTGCAAGATCGATGACGGAAAGCCGCGCATGACCCAGGGCGACGGGGAATTCGGGATCAAGGAACATACCGCTGCCGTCTGGACCGCGATGGTGCATCGAATTGATAGCTTGCTGCAGTGCCTGTTCGGAAACGGAATGGCCCGTCACCCCCACGATTCCGCACATATCACACCTCCCATGGAGTTTGGCCTTTCTTGGGATTCTCCCCTCGCACAGCGAGGCAAGAACTATATTGAGCAGACCCCCTGGTGACTCCTGTTTTTCGGAGTTCTCTCCTTCAGTTATGAACGTGCTATTTACTTATGGCAATTTCGATCATATATTTGTTTTTAGAGATGTCACCCATTTTGACAAGATATTCTGAAGGTAAAAATTAACATTTTTGAAACGCAATAGTCAATGGTTCAATAAATTGCAACGCCGCGTGAAGATATGTTAAATAGGGGATACATAACCAGATCAGGATAGCAGGGAACATATTTATTGTAATCTGCCCCGAACAGAAATATCCTGCTAAGCGTGTGCTTTACGATCTCGGTTATCGCGCCTGGCGCACGCGCTGGTGAACCTGGATGCGCATCCCCTTCGCATAACCACTCGCCATGTAAGCTGTGGTGTGCATGATCGCGAAACGGCCCTTCCGGTCGAGAGCAATGAGGCCGGCCTGGCCGTGAATGCGAAGAAGGGCTTTTAGAGCTGCACGAGCTGCTGGAACAGGTGTCCCATCCACCATCAGTAAACAAGTCTCTTTTGCGAGCGATCTTCTCAGGATGTGCTCTCCTGACCCCGTGCAGGAAACGGCGCCGCTTCCGTTCTCCGCATAGGTCCCGGCGCCAATGATCGGCGAGTCCCCCACCCGTCCTGGGAGCATCGCATAGGTTCCGCCGGTGGATGTTCCCGCAGCCAGACTTCCTCTTAGATCCAGCGCAACTGCTCCCACGGTGGAGAAATATTTCCGGTAGAGGCGGACGACCCTGCCTTCCCGCCGAAGGAGCTTTTTCAATTTCTCCCGTGATTCCTTTGATGGCCTAGGCAGCCGCGTCAGACCTCGTGCGATCCTGCGCGCACCCAAATCCGTCATGAGCACATGTGGGGTGTCCATGACCCTTCTCGCCGCTTGAATGGGATTGCGAAAGCCTTCAAGACCGGCAACTGCCCCGGCTTTCATTTCTGTTCCTTCCATGAGCGAGGCATCGAACCTCTGGACGCCGTCGAGCTGAAGCACTCCACCCAATCCCGCGTTGAACATGCCCGAGTTCTCCATGACGGTTACCGCCGCGACTACGGCGTCAAGGCTGCAGCCCCCGTTCAAAAGGATCGCGTAGCCTTTTGCAAGAGATTCCGTGAGGACATCGAGAGTTTTTTTTGAGGGCGGTTTATATCCAGCGCCACCATGCACGAGGATAACGGGATTCGCTATCATGGCTTGAGCGTACAATAACGGAAGGGAAAATGCAACAGAGTTCAGCTTGACCTGAAGCAAAATAACGGCGGGGACGATTCATAATTTCGGCGTTAAACGTACATCACCAATACTGGCAACCTCGTGAAATTCAGGAAGTTCTTGTTGTCAGAAAAGCCTTATCGTACTGTCCAAAATTCAAACAGCATGCTTCATATCCAAAAAATTCTGGCCTTCCGACCTTCATCTACTGCGGGGTAAAGCAAATTTATGAGGATGGTGCACACTGCCAGCTCAAATGTACACGCTCGTATTATGGCTAGTACATGCCTAAGATGAAAATGATCCCTTCTCATTTCTCATCCTCAGCATACCCGATCGTCTGTCCGAACAGCGGTCGCTGATGCGGTTTCAGCTTGACAGCTTCCGCAAATGCAGCCTTATTACAATTGTGAAACCACGAAGCCAGTCCGAGCGAAGATGATGCCAGATACACGTTTTGCGCGATGAGGCCAGTGTCGACGAAGTAGTATGATTTCTGGATCTCCGGATCATAGAGCCCCGGTTCCTGGAATCCCGCTTTCTTGAATTTGTCGATATAGACGACATAGATGAAACGAACGGGAGCGTTTGCCCCGGCCTTTCCCTGCCCTGGCCCGATCGCCAGAGCACGGCTGTCTCCGAAAGCAACCGGAGACAGACGGTGAGACTCTGGTTCATACAGATACGTCCCTTCCTCCTTGGCGACATAGATGCAGATTTCCTGTGAATTACTGGCGGAGCCGGCAGTCCTACCCGGGCCTCCGAAAGGTCCCTTGAGGCGGTTGACACCCTGTGCTGCCCAGAGGATGTCCGATAGAATCTGCAAAGAGATCTTCCGCCCGCCGATGGCGCGGGACGTCCTTCTGACCTTCAGCGCCTCAAAGATCGTCAGGCAACGGTCAAAGACGGGTTTGGGAAGTAAAATGGGCTGGAGATCTCTGCTCGCGCTTTTGTTCATGACATTCCTCCGGGTCCGCCGGTTCACCAGGATTTCTTCAGCAGACGGCTCTCCGATTCGCCACGGGGTTCAGAAAGGATCATCGCTCCGTCTCCATGGAAAATCATTTCGGCATCGTTCTCTAGTTCCCTGATGACGGACGGCAGGTAGTCCGAGAGATTGATCCCTCTAAACGTGAGGTGGGCGGCGTCACGTCCTTTCCTGTTTAATCCAGTATCGACCATGGGTGGAACGATTTCAATGACCCTCACCGATGTGTCACTGAGCTGTTGCCTCAGCACGAGGGTGTAGGTGTGAATCGCTGCCTTTGTCGCGCTGTAGACGGGCGTTATGAGCAACGGCATGAACCCGAGACCTGAGCTCACGTTGATGACCGCGGCCGATGGCTTGCTCATCAGGTGGCCTATGAAGAGAGCTGTCAGCTCAACCACGGAAACGAAATTGATGGCAATCTCGTCTTCCCCTGATTTGAGTTCGTCATAACCTTTCTTCAGATCGACATATCTCTGGATGCCGGCGTTGTTGACCAGGATATCGAGGTCGGGGAAACGGCGCATTACTTCTGCCGCGAGATTTTTCCTCTGCAGGCCATCCCCGACATCACAGGGCAGTGCCGTGATCCCCGGGAACTTTTCTTCCACCGCTGCAAGCCTTCTCCTGTCTCGTCCGCAGACGATGACCCTGCTTCGACAACGGTAGAACGCCTCGGCAATGCCGAGGCCGATACCGCCGGTACCTCCCGTCACGAGGACGGTTCTGCCTGACAGTTTCATAGTAGCTCCTCACCGGGGACATAAGGGCAGATACGGTCCTCAACAGGAGGACGTTGCCTCATCATTCTCGTATCTATGAACTTAATACGGCCTAAAAAGAATTCTTCAGTAATGGTTACGGATCACCTCTTCTGCATGGGGAGTACTCCTCATTTCCTTCATATGTACTATATATGGTAGATGGAAATCATGTGAGCTCTTGAACACTAATTTGTATGTAGCCATCATGCAATACCGGGAATCCGTTGTTAGCTGGCTTCGCGAATAAGGTACCGTGATGTATCTGCTTATGATAGGATAGCGCAGGCCTCAACTTCAAAAATGCATATCGGCCCATCTTGCGAAACGTGCATAGTTCTGGATGACGTTATCACCAACAACCTCACCCCGGATGCTAGACAGCCATATCGCTTACTTCCCCTGGACAGAATAATTTTCGCTGATCCTCTTTTAAACCAACGGTAACAGGCTACTGAAATCATTATCAATCTTCATCATATCTAAATAAAGAGAGATCATGCCCCGATGATGGGTTTGGTGATTAAATATGTGCAGAATTGATCCTCCGACATTTTTCTTGACTGTTTCTCCTTTAGCATTCGCAAATGATATTATTTTTTCTAAATCACTTTCCGTAATCTCACCTGTAAACATAATCAGTTTTCTATCCAGTTCTTCCCTTTTAGATATATAGTCGGCAATATCATCAAAAGGCTTAGAGTTATAGTTTAAGTCCTGATCAAAAAGGGAATCTTTTGTAAATTGAAAATCTCTGAATTGACCAAATCTTTTCAGCCATCTGTAATCCGAAATATAAATATGACTGCATAATTGCTTTATAGTCTTGAAGTATCCTGCAAACTCTTGATTCCACTGTGCGTTGCTTAAATTACGAATTATGCCATCCATTTTTTGGTTAGCTATTTGATTATACTGTGCCAAGAATATGCATGTCTTACTATCCATATAACCTCCTGATCGGGAACAGGGGGCAGGTACGACCCCTAATTCTTCTTGAATTTATGATTTTTTATACAGCCTTAAGAGAGCTTTTCGTCCATGATTAAGAACAACTTCTTCGGGATGAGGATTACTCGTCATCTTCCATATGTTTGCCAAATATGATTTCGGGAATGCCATGCTTTTTTTGAACTCTCCTCCTATGTAGCCTCGGGTCAAATACCGGGAATCCGTTGCTATATAGTTTAGCAGAAAAAGATGCCATGAGGGATCTGTTTCATGAGAGGATAGTCGCAGTCTTCAACTTCAATAAAGCATAGTGGCACATAGTGCTAAAAATACCTAGTTCAGGACGTCAATGTTTACAAGGAACTTGATCACACTATGCGTGATACATTTCTCACCTCGAATGGAATTCGTATTTTTTGTACGGTTCTCCTCCCTCTCTACAATATCAATTCTATGTTGAAGGCAACAAATTCCGTTCGCAATAGGCACTTGAGCGAATGGAGCGGAATGACCTGAGCTTTACCAGTTGAGCTTTGTTGCCTAACGCAAAGCACGGTGACCTACGACGATGTGAGCCGAGGATGCGTGTCTGAACGAAGCAGCTTGTCACGGAATGGATGCTGAGTGGAGCAACAAGACACATAAGAGGGCTGTTCCTCTGTGGCTTGTCAACGATCTTGAACAGCAATCTCCTTGCACTTAACTCCAAATTTTTCGACGCCCTTTAAAAGAGTCGTGACATGCGTTGGAGATGTCTTATCCCTATAGTCCGACTTGAGCTCCAAAACGCAAAATTTTAAGCTCTGCACAGCTATGTCCATAATATGTTACGGCCGTCTGACAATCCAAAAAACATCTTGTGAGGCAGTGAAAGCTGACGTGATATGGGTTTCAACGACATTCACACGATGAACAGGCTTAGGAAATCGTTTACATAACTGGGTAAAAGAAAAACAGCGCTGAAGAGAAATTAAATTTATAACTCATTGTTAAAAAATAAATAATAAGATGGTATTAGCTTTGCATATTTTAGTCTGCTGAAACTTTTGGTTGTCAAAAATCCAGGGGTAAAAGATACCGTTTAACCATAAGTTTTATTCCAAATAAGCAATAGTAGCATAGGTGTGAGTAGCCATGCTGCTACTACACATCAGGTAGCATCACCGCAAAGATGATAGTGTCTCAATTAAGAAAGGAGGAAGAATGGGAATTAAATTTATGCTGTTTGCGGTCATGGTAACAGGAGTTCTAATCGGTTGCAGTTCAACAACGAAATTCACGAGGGAACTGCTTATAACATCCGAGCCGGCGGGGGCGGTAGTGTATATGGACGGTGACAAAGTTGGGGAGACGCCCCTGAAGATCCAGACGTTCTTTACGTGGAACAAGGACTCACTCTACGATTCCTTGCTGCGACGGGTTGTTCAGGTCAAAAAGGATGGTTATGTGCCCCAGACCCGCGACCTCTATCCAATCGATATGCCGAACATTGCGTTTTTCTTGATCCCGGATAACGCTCAAGGCAATGAAAAAGGAAGGATAAAATGAAGAATATTTTCGGTGGTGTCCTCTTCTGTTTTATTTTATTGGCTGGCTGCGCAACCACTTCAACCATCACTGTAAAAACAGATCCCGCGGGTGCTCATATTTATCTCGATGGGAAAAGTATGGGGCAGACGCCCGCAACAATTAAGGTGAAGTTTTCTGAAAATGCGCAGCTGGTAACTGAAAAAAAGATACTCGCTGTGCAACTGCCTGGATACCGGGAGAGAAAGGAAGTAATTTCCCTGGAAGGCACACCGCAAATGACGTTGGAATTCCTGCTTGTGCCTGAATTAAAAAAATCGACTACCCAGGTTGTCAGCAAAACGACGGCGACAACGACAGCGCAATTATCACAGGAAACTAAATCTGTGCGGCATTAGTCAGCTCACGGACTATAAAGATTAACTCCACTGCAATGGTCTCGAGTAGCGAGACCATGAAGGGAGATGAGAATCACCCTTAATTACAGGAAACGCCGACTGCATGATCCATCATGCATTCTAATATCAATCCCCGATTTGGATTTCTTTTGTTTCACCGACAGTCTGTACTGGCATTAGCAACAAGAGTAACGAATTCCTGTTGTAATATGATAATTGCATGCGAGTCGAACATTCTCGCAAGCGGAAATCGTGTTAGCTCAATAGAAAGTTTCTCTTGCGAACCACTCTGACAAGCTCAATAGTGATCTTAAATCTGCTTTTGCTTGAACAAGAAGCTAGTGCCAACTTTGAATTCTCCTTCCATTTTTGCATACCCTATTTGATCCTGTCATGCATATCATTGATTTAAAAAGACAATCTCCCTTATAAGTCTATAGATATCAAGAGGAAGATTTTCACCGAATAATTGTTATCCTTTAAATATCGCTTACTTATCCAAAATTAAATTACATACGATTTTGCGTTACTTTCTTTATACCTAATTAACATGATGCCTGCTGTACGTCTATGTTTTTTTTGCGTTCATCGTTTTGTTCGTTAGGTTTCAATGGGCGTATGTACCAAGGTCGATTTGTTTTTTATCGGGCTTACGTTCAAAATCAGCGTAGCTTTACCTGTGCTTTACGCGGATTGGATAGCGCTGCCGCCAATACACACAAATCACCCATTTTTTGCGCTGAGTCCCCAGACAGCTCTGCCCTCTCTTCGGTCAGGATTATACGGTTGTGTCTTATGATAGAATAACTGTATGGCATCCACCACCGATGGCAAGTTCAACCAGATCAAAAGCCCACAAGCAAGATTTCTCATTGCTATTGTGCTTGCAATTGTCGCTTTTACCCTTTGGCAACAGGTCAGCGGACCGCCAGGTCCGGAGCGCCGCATCATCACCTACACTGAATTTCTGAAGCAGCTCGACGCCTCAAACATCAAGTCCATATCCATAAAAAAACTGCGAGTGAACGGCGAATTCGTTAAAAAAACGGAGATCAAGCCCGTTGATTCACCGAACGCCGTATCAGTGCAATATTTCCAAACAAACCTTCCTAATTTTCAAGGCGAGGAATTACTGACCAAGCTCAACGCGAAAAACGTGGCCATTACCGTAGAGCCCGCGGAACAGAGTCCATCGTTGTGGGATTTCGCTCTCAGCATGCTTCCCTGGGTGCTGATCATTGGTTTCTGGGTCCTGATGATGCGGCGGGCCCAGCAAATCCAGGGAGGCGCGGGAGGGCTTTTCACGTTCGGCCAGAGCAAAGCCAAGCTCTATGAGGTCAAGCAGTCCAAGGTGACGTTCAAGGACGTTGCGGGGCTTGATAACGTGAAACGCGAACTCATGGAATCAATCGAGTTCCTAAAAGATCCGGCGAAATATGCGAAGATCGGAGCCAAGGTGCCGAAGGGCGTTCTGCTGGTCGGACCGCCCGGTACGGGGAAGACATTGCTCGCGCGGGCCTCGGCCGGAGAGGCGGGCGTTCCGTTCTACAGTATCAGCGCATCGGAGTTCATCGAGATGTTCGTCGGCGTCGGTGCATCGCGGGTTCGCGACATGTTCAAGAAGGCGCGTGACACTCATCCCAGCATCATTTTCATCGACGAGATCGATGCCGTGGGACGAACGCGAGGGACGGGCTTCGGTGGAGGTCATGACGAACGGGAACAGACGCTGAACCAGCTGCTGAGTGAGATGGACGGCTTTTCCCCCCATGAAGAGGTCATTGTCATGGCGGCGACGAACAGACCTGACATTCTCGATCCGGCGCTCCTCCGGCCTGGCCGGTTCGACAAGCATATCGTCGTGGACCGGCCGGGATGGAAGGAGCGCAGGGCCATCCTCGACGTCCATGTGAAGAATAAGCTTCTCGCCGAGGACGTGGACCTCGATACGATTGCCCGGGGAACTCCGGGCATGACCGGAGCCGATCTCGAGAACCTCGCGAACGAAGCTGCCCTCGTGGCGCTCAGAAAGAACCAGACGGTCATTCACATGCGCGACTTTGAGGAGGCACGGGATACGATTCTCATGGGCATCGTGCGCGAAGAGACGATCACGGACAAGGAAAAGAAGATCACTGCCTACCACGAAGCGGGCCACACACTCGTGGCGCTGGAGCTGCCGGGAACGGATCCGATCTACAAGGTGACCATCATCCCACGAGGGATGGCCATGGGAGTTACGCAGCTCCTACCCGAGGAGGACCGCCATTACTATCCCCGGACCTACCTCATGAACAAGCTAAGTGTCGCGCTCGGCGGCAGGAGCGCAGAGAAGATCGTTTTCAACGACGTGAGCAGCGGCGCCCAGAGCGATTTGAAAGAAGCCACCTCACTTGCGGAGAAGATGGTGGCCCAGTGGGGCATGAGCGACAAGGTTGGGCCGGTTAACCTGGGGAGAGGGGAAGAGAACCCCTTCCTGGGAAGGGAACTCGCGCAGCCCAAGCGCTACAGTGACGAGATGGCCTGGATCATGGACCAGGAGATTCAGCGGCTGATTAAAGAAGCAGAAAGCATTGCCATGGGTATCCTGATGAAAAACAGGCGCATCCTCGATCCCCTTGCAGAGGCGCTCATGAAGGAAGAGGTTCTTGACAGGGCGGACATTGACCGTATCATTACCGAAGCCAAGGCAGGGGGGACGGAGGAGAAGCGGGATGCCTGATTCCGTGAGCTTTTGAGAAAGTATGACCCTGTGCGACACGCATGGGTTACCAGGTATCCGTGCAATCATCAACAAGTGAAGGCATGCGAGGGTTCCCATGAACAATTCCCGCGGTGTCGTGGTATGGTTACTTCCGTTCCTCATTGGATTACTTGCCGGCGCGGTAATGCAGCGCTATATTATTTTCGATCCCGTACCGTCCTCCGTCATTTCGAAAAAGGCAGTTTCTGACTTCAAGCTGATGGCTGAGGCTTGGAATGCGATCGATGAGTACTACGTTGACCGAGCCAGCGTGAAGCCCCGGTCGATGGCCTACGGTGCCATCGCAGGCATGGTGAACTCCCTGGGAGACACGGGCCACAGTACGTTTCTTGATCCCGCGATGGTGCAGGCCGCGCAAATGATAGAAGAGGGGAAATTTGCGGGCATCGGGGCGGAAATCCAGAAGAAGGACAACCAGATCGTGATCGTGGCGCCGATGGACGGAACGCCGGCGCAAAAGGCAGGCCTCCACCCAGGCGACATCATCGTCAAGGTAGATGGCGTCAACACGTCAGGTCTTTCGCTCCAGGAAACGGTCCGGAAAATTCTCGGCCCGGCCGGTACCCGCGTCACCCTGACGATCAAGGATCCCAAAACAGAGAAGATGCAGGAGATCGTCATCACGCGTGCGAATATTTCTCTCCGAAGTGTGACTTGGCACATGCTGCCGGGAACGTCCGTCGCGCATCTGCGGATCGCTCTCTTCAGCAAGGACACGTCCCCTGACGTGGAAAGAGCGCTTTCCGAGATCGAGCAGCGCGGCGCAACGGGTCTTGTCCTCGACCTCCGGAACGATCCCGGCGGGCTGCTGGATATGGCGGTGGGTGTTGCCAGCCAATTCCTCAAGACGGGACCGGTGCTCCAGGAAAAGAACGCGAAAGGCGCAATTCACCTGGTGCCTTTGACATCCGGAGCGAAAACATGCCGTTTGCCTATGGTCGTCTTGATTAACATCGGAACCGCCAGTGCTTCCGAGATCGTTGCCGGCGCACTCCAAGATGCAGGACGCGCGACCATCGTAGGTGAGACTACCTTCGGCACCGGGACCGTCCTGAACAGCATTCCTCTGTCTGATGGCTCGGCAGTGTTGCTCGCCGTCATGGAATGGCTCACTCCGAAGGGACGAACGATCTGGCACAAAGGCATCACGCCCGACGTGGCGGTTCCTCTTCCTGCCGGCGCATCGCCGCTCGTTCCGTCGGCAGAAGGCGGAATGACAAGCGCGGAACTGCATGCCTCGCAGGACGTGCAGTTGATGGGTGCGCTCGGCGTGCTCGAACACACGATGAGGAATGGACGACCGAAGACATAAGCCCCTGCGCAAGAAAGTTATGGCGTTCCTCCCGGGAGTACAACACTCTACGATCTGTTGGAGATATTGGATCCTTCTATAGTCCGCCGTGAACTCCAAAATGCACCATCTCAAGCTCTTCAGAGCGATGTCCACCGTAGAATACGTCTCGTCAGACAATCCAAAAAACGCCTTGTGAAGTGGTGAAGGCTGATGTGCCATTGGTTTCAAGAGAATCATAAGATGAACAGGATTAGGTAATCGTTTACATAACTAGGTAACAAAAACAACATCGGAAAAGAAAAGCTGCAGAGATAACTCATTGATGAAATAAAAAAAAACGACTTGGCATCAGGTTTGCTTTAGTTAGTGCGATTAAACTTTTTACCTATTGTAGTGTCAAATTTTCACAAGAATGGAATTATGTCATTCCCTCAACAATAAAAAAACAGGGAGGTAGACTCAAATGATTCATAGGCGCGCGATTTGGTTCATTATATTGCTAGCGGTAATATTCACATTCCAGGCATGTAGCGGAAGCAGCAGCTCAACGTCGTCTCCTTTATCTTCGTCGGGGGGCACGCAGGGGGCCATGAGTCTAGCGATTACCGACGCACCCGGTGATTTCGATCATGTCTGGATAACAGTGAAGGATGTCTGGATCCATACGAGTACGGCAGCTGGCCCAGATGATTCAGCATGGGTCAAGAATCCCCTGCCAAACCCCACTCCCGTTGATCTTATTGCTCTCACGAACGGCAATATGCAATCGCTCTGGAGCGGCGTTACCTTGACAACCGGGACCTATCAGCAAATCAGACTGTTCCTGGTTCGGACCTATGCGGCTAATCCCCCAACCGGCCATGACTATTTCAACGAGGTTGTGATTGGCGGGACTACCTACCCCCTCAGGATTCCAGACGCGGAGCATGGAATCCGGCTTATCGGGAAATTCGAAGTTACCGCTGGTGCACCACTACAGCTGGCCATTGATTTCAACGCGGGAGAGGACATCGTAGAGTTCAACGGATCGGAATATGTTTTGAAGCCGAGGCTGGCTTATTTCGATCTTGACCATATCGGCGCAATCGTCGGTCAAATCAGCACTGGCTCAACGTACACAACGGCACCGCATTTCGTCATCAAGGCTGAACAGCTGTATTCGGATGGCACGTATACATATAATGTGGTGCGCCGGATTACGGCCCCTGATGCCAATGGGAAGTTCACTTTGTATCCGGTGTCCGTGGTGACGGGTACGACAAACACCTATGATATTTTGATTCGTGGGCTCGGATATGAAACGATGATCGTGAAGGGCGTACCTGTAAACATTGATACAACCCCGACCTTAAACCCGACATCCTTACCAACAATTACTATGACACCCGGCACGGATTATGCCGCAAGTGGGTCAATCATTTCGCCTTATGGGGCGTGGGTGGATTTCTATCAGACTCTGCCAATTACAGGAGATTCGCCGTATGATGTCCGGTTCAGGCATTTCAATCCTATGACGGGTAAATTCAGCGGGTTTATGCTGTCGAACAGTCCGCTGCAGTGGGGCGTGTACAGCAGCGGCACGATTACGTTTACTACCGTCGATCCCGAAGAAGGCGTCGGAGGCTATCAGGCTGTGGCATTCGCCCATGGCGACCTGTATGATCATACTCCATTCCCCGGGGCCTCGAATCCAAATATGACGTATTCCTCGCCAACCGTATCTTTTGGAACTCTTCCGGTGTTAGCACCATGGCATGGGAATACTATTAGTGGCTTGATATCCATGTCAAATCCCACTTCAATGAACAACATAATGGATACGGGCGTCATCTTTGCCGTTTATGGCGGCATGATTGTGGATACGATCAGCACGGGGAGAAGCGATAGGCCACTCTCGCCAGCAAATGTCAGAACTGGCGGATCCTTTACAATTCTAGATATCCCGGGGGGTACGACAGCAGATCCCATGCCATCAGCATATTATGGCGTTGATGCCTCATTCTGGTCATCGACGACATCAACCACTAGATCTATTCCAACACCACAAACGGTTGATTTGCGCAGCGGGAACGATACTGCAAATCTTCAAATGCTTCCTCTCTACTAATAGTATATTTTTTCTGTAGCATTTAGGCCTTCCAGAAACGGAAGGCCTTTCTTTTTTCAGTGCAAGGGGGGATTTATACGAGAGTCCGCATTCATGCCGAATATGCGACTGATACACGGAGGTGTCAACAATAGCGAATGAATTTTTGAAGAGATACGACGATGACTTCAAGACGTATCTGCTTATCCATTTCACCTAGCAGTGTGTTGGAAACGGTGTTGTACAACTCACTCCTAGACGATTGGTCACGCCCGTAATGTCTCCAAGAAGGATTGCACCAGTAATTGTTATCGATGCTCGGTTCCACAGAACGCGTGCCTCGGAGGCATTCAAACACTTTCCCCCTCATGTCTAACTTGATCAAGTAAAAGTAATTTTAGACAGGAACGGAGGAGCATCATGGAAGAGAAATCTGTTACTCGCGTCGCGTTGGTTGTTTTCATCGCAGTAGTAAGCCTTGGACTCTGGTCGGTTCCGCAAGTGTTTGCGAGCAGCGGCGCATGTGCGGATGATTTGGCGAAATACTGCAAGGATGTCCAGCCGGGGCAGGGCCGCATCATCAAATGCATGGAAGAGCATGAGAACGATCTGTCTTCCGGTTGCAGGGCAAAGCGGGCCAAAATGGAAAGGAACCACCCATGCGCGGACGACGCTATCCGGTACTGTAGCAATATACAACCAGGAGAAGGCAGGATTCTTCAATGTCTGAAGGAGAACGAGAGCGAACTAACACCTCAGTGCAAAACGAGGATTCAGACACAGCGTCCGAAAAGAGCGCGGGAATAGCGTCAAATGTGCACGTCGGCAGGCTCTAGAAACGGTCTCTGCTTTATTTGATTTCCCTTCCTGCCTCTCCATTCATCCCGAAACGATTTTAATGAACGCTATAAGGCTTGCGCCCGATGTGACGAGATATCAGCGATAGCGAATTCGTTGTATGCTAACAAATGCATGGTGAATATTTTGCGTGCTGCAGAGAATGGTAAGTTCAACTACTTCCGGATAAAATCTGCATTTCAATAAGATGCAGCCAATGTGTACTAGAGACTGTGACCGACACTGAGTGCTTCACAAGTTGCCGCATTAGGATTATGTGATAAGGGTCTTCCTCCCGTATTGCTCTGTCCCCTTAAGGACGTATCCCTTCTAGCTTATTTTCTCCCTCACGAGTTTGATAAATTACTCTGCAGGGAAGACCCTGCTGAGTAGATAGCGTCGGACCCCATCGTACTCCATCTCGTGCAAGAATGGCTGATAATCTTCCGACTCCCTGCCGTAGGCTGATCTTCAGGATTCCAAAGGGGAATTTCCTCAGGTTTCCCACGGGAACATAGCCGGTTCCTCAGCCATCGATCAACAGGCATCTCACCATATTCTTCTTTAGATAATCAGTAAGGGCTGTTCTGGTTCCCCCGCGGTACTGAACTGCCTCGTAGAGGTTGCCTCTCCTCCCTAGCATCAATATAAAAAGTGTCACGATATTTGCCGACACGATAAAAGAGAAAACGATTGACAGCTTTTTTTACGATGTTGTAGTATAATGATCATGCATGATCTAGCTTGATCGACGTTACTGAAAAGTCATCCGCGTCTCAAAGCAAACGCTCCCCCTGCTCCAACCAAGTTCCGAATGCAAGTCGTTAAGCAGCAGGTCCTGGGGAAATAATTAATATGGTGAAGAATACCCTGTTGATTGTTGATGATGATCCTTATGTGATCGAATCCATTTCAGCGTTGGTGAAAGAATACGGATATACTGTCTATACGTGCCTCAATGCGCCGGATGCCTTACAAATGGTCCATGAGGTCAATTTCGATGTGGTTCTGACGGATGTAAACATGCCTCAGATGACCGGCATAGAACTTCTCGAGAATATCCATGCCTACAATCAGCACATCCCCGTTATTTTAATGACGGCTTTTGCCGAACTTGAGGTGGCCGTCGACGCCGTCAAGCGGGGCGCCTTCGATTTTATCACGAAGCCCTATTATCCCGACCATCTTCTGCACTCCGTGGAAAAAGCGATCAAATATACGCGCTTTATCCAGATGGAACAAAATTACAAAGCCATGCTGGAGGAAACGGTTCGCACACGGACCCAGGAGCTCGCGGACGCTTTAGCCATGGTCAAGAATATGAGTTCAGAGATCATTCAGCGGTTAACGGCCATTGCAGAATACCGTGACACCGACACGGGTGCCCATATTGTTAGGACCGGCCTCTATTCGCGTAAGATCGCCGAGGCCATGAATATGTCGCCCGAATTCGTGGAAACCCTTGCCTTTGCGAGTCCCATGCATGATCTCGGGAAAATTGGCATCCCCGACAGTATCCTGCTTAAGTCCGGCCCCCTTATAGCGGAAGAGTTCGAGATCATGAAGACGCATACGACGATCGGAGAAAAAATGCTGAAGGGATCGACGTTCCACGGTATCCAGGTAGCCGCGTCGATTGCTTTATCACACCACGAACGATGGGACGGAAAAGGATATCCTCGCGGCCTTAAAGGTCAAGAGATACCCATTGAAGGGAGAATCGTCATGCTCGTGGATCAGTATGACGCGTTGCGGAGCAAAAGGCCGTACAAGCCGACAGTTCATCATGAAAAAGCATTTAAAATCATTACTGAAGGAGACGGTAGAACATTGCCGGAGCATTTCGACCCCTCAGTATTAAATGCCTTCCAAGCCGTAGCGCCATCCTTTAACGAAATTTACGAAGCACATCAGGATTAACAGGATGTGACGCCAATATGCCAAGAACAGTCCCGCCCGCGTCTCCTGACTGTTTGGAATCCGGTAGGGCAAATATCGCCTCGGGCCGAGGCAAGGACCTAGACCTCATCCTACGTCAAGGTGATATTCTGAACCTGTGCCTAGCCCTCAACAGGCGATCCGGCTCGTTCAAGAGCAACCGCGTTTGCCTTAAGCCGCACCCGGCACCACCCGGAGCTTCTCCGTTACCGGTGCTATACCTGCCCTCGGAGATGATTTTTTGAATGTCGGCAAGGAGGACAAGAAAGACCAACGATCCTGAGGGTGTTGTAGTTGCATTCTTTGAAATAAACGGATTTCCAAGCCGATATGGTGCATATCGCATCGTTTCCGGTTTGCCCCCGAACACCATGATGCTGCCATCCATCCAACTTGCGTGATGGCGAATTTCACAGGCCTGGCCTCAACACTCCCAGAGATTCTAAAGACCCATGGAAAAGCAACGAAAAAAAATACTGCTGGCATACATCGTTTTTTTATGCATGATCATCTTTTTTTTCTTTCTCATTATCAGCTATGCTGTCTACCAAAAACGCATCGCAAGCCTTACAGACATCTTTCATAACGTTACCAATAAGGAAGAAACGATTTGGATCCGCTTGGCGCTCGTTGCCCTTATCAATCTCTTCGCGTTCAGTTCGGTAATTTTTGTCGGCCTCCTGATATTCTTTAAGAGGAAGAATAAGCCCTGATGCATAGTGACCATTTTCCCGGGACAGGGAATTGAGAAACGCAAAGCATCTCACCTCCAACAGGCAGTGCGAAGATTGACCTGACGCTCGTGGTACCGCATTTTTTTGAATCCTGTCAGGTCACCTTCTGTGTTCATCGGAATGCCCTTAACGTGTTTCATGGATCAGAGGGAGCCTTCAATACACTAACGCTTGACATACACTAACGCTGTCGTTGACATCTACTGAAATCAGTAATATATTTATATGTAACATATCTCCTGGGCTTATTGCCACCTGGTAAAGTTCGCATGACATGTGCTTGGTTGGGCTGACTCAATATTTCAACGTTAATGATGAGGTATAAGATGGGATACTTTGACGAACTTGCAGATGCTTCATTTAAAACAGATGACAAAGGGAATACAATATATTACCCGTTGGTAATAATCGGCAAAGGATATATTCTTCCCGAGGATAGAAAAAACTGGTTTCGACTTACGATAAAGCGCCTCTTGCAAATTTGTGTGGTATTAGCTGTCGCATTTTCAATGTTTTTGAACCTCC
>DASPQB010000147.1:0-4548 GCA_035625205.1 Nitrospirota bacterium
AAGATTCCATCAGGAGAGAGTTCGACAAGCTGGCGGTAGCGTTCCTCACTATGACGCAGCAATTGTTCTGCCTGACCTCGGGCCTCAACCATCGAATTGAATGCTGACGCGAGGTTGCCAACCTCATCTTTACTGCCGACCGGGACGTGTTCAACACGCGATCCTTTTTCGAGTGCCTTGACATTATCGGTCAGCATCTTTAGAGGCTGTGTGACTTTTCTCACTAAAAAAAAGACGATAACCGCACTTGACACAACAAAGATCAACATAATGACAGAATTTTCAAGGATAATTGCAGCTATTTGTTTATGATAAGCATCTTTACTCAAGGTAATATAAACATAGCCAATCACCTTACCTGCATTGACTTTCGATGAATCGCCGAAATAGAGCGTTTCGTCATTTTTGGTGGTTGATTGGAGCATGACTGGCGTGATAAATTCAAAATCTTTTGCCGATTCTCTGACTATCAGCGAGTGCCCCGTGTGCAATGCCGCGACGACATTAGTGGGGAGAGGAACGTCCTCGGTACTTGACGGATTTATTCTTTTTACATACAGAATTTTTTTAAAATCGGCGTTATAGATTATAACTGCGACCACGTTCTTTAGACTGATAATACTTTCCGTCATATTGCCGAGTATCTGCTTATTTTCAGAATAAACTCCCACTATCGAATTTCTGGCGAGAATGCGCGCAAGCATTTCCCCCTGTTCCTCCAAACTGCTTTTTTCTTTTTTCCCTTCACGGAGTACGGCAAATACGGTTAAAGTCGTCAACACAAGAATAATGACGGCAATGCTTGCGCACAGCACCTTGAGGGCGAAGCTTTGACTCAATGTATGGCGGAAGCTTCTAATCAATCTTGTTCACCTCTACGAGAAGATCGTCGTCGATTTTAAGCCCAAGCTTCGATGCCACTTTTTTATTGATCGTCAGATGTGATTTCCGGGCATAAACAGTGGATCTAACGGATTGTCCCGATAATACGCTGTTGACGATTGAGGAAACTTGCTCACCCATGTCGTAAGGGTCTATATCCAGTGAAGCTACAGCACCTATTTCGACATATTTTTTTGAAAAAGATACAATGGGTATTTTATTCTGAAATGAGAATTGAAACATATATTCGACAATATCAGTGCCAACAACGGTCGGATCAGGAAGCATCCATAAGATATCGATCTTCTGCTGCAATGTATTTAAGACCTCCGGAATCCTGGATGGATCCCGAACCTGGTCGGTCACCAGATCTATCTTTGCCGCATGCGCGGCCTTTACCGCTTCCTCGACGAAAGCCCCGGTATTTCTGGGATCATATAGAAGTCCGATCCTTTTAGCCTTCGGGAATAGAGCCATCATCGTGGAAAGATAGGTTTCAGGGGATATATCTATACTCACTCCCGAAATGTTAGGACTGAGGGGAGGAGCAGTCTCCGACGGTATCACCATTGTGTATATCACAGGCAGATCGGTTATCGTCCGCACCATTTTGAATGCGGCGGTACCAATGGCGACTATTGCACTGGGATTGCTTTCGAGTATCTTATCGCGCTCGTCTTCTCGCGTCAGTTTCATTTCCTGCACGTCACAGCCGCACTCGTCACGCAAGCCCCTGAGGACATCCTGATAGGGCTTCAAGTCTGCGCTTTTAACAACCATGATCTTTTCGGTGCTGGCACTGTTGGCGCTTATAGGGGTAATTGCGATAAAAACTGACAATGCGAGGAGAAGAGCCGCTTTCCGGGATAGGTTCATTATAAATATAGTGACCATTGAAGTCACCGATGTGGTCTTACAGATCATACTGAATATCTTGTGAGACGAGTTTGGCTAGTGTCCCGTCATAGTATTCTTTTTGGCAAATAACGCTACTCATGTTCCCATCGCGTATAGCCTTCATATACTTGCAGCCGCCAAAGCAGAGAGGCAGGTAGGCGCATTCGAGACACTCTTTGTTTTTCCAGACATCAAGTCCATGGGATACACGATAGTCGGTTTGACCTCGTTCAAGATCACCTACGCAGAACTGTTCTCTTCCGATGAGTCCCGGACATTTGTAAAGCGTGCCATCGTAATTCACTACAATATTGTCCTTAAATTCCGCAAAGCACGACATGGGCACAATCTTCTGGGTACGATATCCGCGACGCAGTATTTCTTCCCTTAGGAACACTGCCGCGTCGCTTATCCATGGTTCGTTGCTCGACTCACAACCATCGTGAAAATCGGCAGGAGCGAACTCGTTGCTCTCGTTCACGACCGGATCGAATTTTAGGAAAGGGATCTTATCGGGAGTTAGGCCATTAGCAGCAAGATCGTCAAGAAGGCGTGGAAATTCTCTAAAATTCTCCTGTGTATAGTTGCCCCCGAGATGGATAGTAGTCGTGTTGCAGGCCTCCTTGATGTTTCGGATGATCGTATCAAAGGAACCCGTGCCTGATTTGAATGGCCGGTACAAGTCGTGAATATCCTTCGGTCCGTCCAGTGTGATTTTTGCGCTCTGCAGGCCGATTTCTTTTAATCTTTTTACTACTGGAGAAGTAAGCAAGGTGCCGTTCGTAACCAATGTAAACCCATATTTTAACCCCCGACTGTGCGTGAATGCGCCGATGCGGCCGGATATCGAAACAATACGCTCCAGACTCAGGAGGGGCTCGCCGCCGTAGAAGACAATCTTTATGGACTCTTTGCCTGTCAAATCGCTTCTGCTAATAAAGTTAATAAACTTGTCTGCTGTTTCTTCGGACAGGTAGAATCTTCCTTTTCTCTTGCCTTCGAAACAGTATTTGCAAGAAAGGTTGCAGTCCATGTTCAGAACGATGATGAACTTGACGCTCCTGTTGAGGTCATTCAGCTCGTTGATGAAGTTTTGCATCTTTATCTTTTCTTCTTCCCGGCTCGAGACAAGGATACCGAGGTCGGTGAGTATTTCTTGTTCTTCCGGAGAAAGATTGCCTTTATTGATATCTGGGATTAATTCAGAAGGGATGAGGGCCGCAGCCGCATTCTGTGTGGAATAAGCGATGACAGAGTCAGCGGATTCTTGAGATGTAAATAATTTTGAATAACATGATAGTTTCATATTTTCTCCGAAGCACAACTGTGTTCTAACAGTACGTAGATATAGAAGAATGAGGGAGAGAGGGCTCTCCCTCATAAAACAATGGAATCTACCCAGTCAAAGGAATAAATGCACCAAAGCAACAGAAAGTATCAGGTCCGTCCTTTTTTTCTACCCCTTTTTTCAAAACAATGATACGTTTTTGCATTGTTCTTCACCTCCTTCCTTGTATTCTCATCGGTACTGAACTAAAATAGATATCGCACGCCCGCCTCCACCCATCGACCCGGGTTTTTATATGTGTCAATCGCATACTGAGAATCGCTAAAGATATTATGGATGTCAGCAAAAGCCTCAACTGCGAGATTGCATACACGAAGATTTTTTGCAATGTGAAAATCAAAAATGAATGAACTGTATTTTCCATTAAACCCGGGTTCTGAATTCCAATCAATAGAGTGCCCGCTAATCAATGCCCGAAGGGAATTGTCATCAAAACGAAGGCCGACATCGTAGGTCCGCTGTGGAACATCCTGAATTGTCTGGCCCGTGCTCGGATCTTTTGCGTTCATGAATGCGGCCCCCGCATAAAGTGAGGTATGAAATAGTGGTTCGGTCTTTAGTTCGGCTTCCAGACCCTGCCTCTGCTCTTTTCCCTCGTTGACTGCCGTAAAAGTCGTACTCGTAGCCGCTACTGTCGTGATACCATTCGTCATATCATGCTTAAAGACAGACAATTTCAGCCAAAGATACGGCAGAGCTGTTGTTTCCAATCCCGCTTCATAAGATACGACTTCCTCCATTTTAAGACCGGGATTGGACAAGAATGTTATATTATCTCCATACGTGGCCGACAGCGGTGGCAACGTGAAGGCTTTCGCGATATAGCCCCGGAGAAGGGTAGTATTTGTTAATTTATAGGTCGCACCAAAGCTCGGGCTCGTGAAATCTCCGTTGGTGTTTGTTTGGTCGTATCGGACCCCCGGTGTCATTGAAAGATGCCCGATCGTCACCGTATCGTTGATGAAAAAAGCAGTTTCCGTCAATTCCTTCTCCCCCCCTGCAATGGTATTTGATGTGAGCCTTTTAGAAACATAGTCCACTCCAGCCACGATGTTCTGCTGCCCGTATTTCCATATAAGCTTAGCGCTCGAACCATATCCATCGTCAATGTACCGGCCATTTGACAGTTCAAAACCCGTACTTAATTGGTTATTGTAATTTTCGGCATCCTGGCGTAAATGCCAGATAGAAAGATCAGCAGTCGTTTCGTCATTAAGCCGGGAATGTATCGATAAAGACGATGACCATATTTCCGTGGAATTATTAATAAATAAATCAAAACTTGGGACTTCCGAAACCCCTCGCGTGAAATTATTATACCCCATGGTGAATATTGCGCTGGTATCCATCGTGAGATCATAGGATAATTTTGTATAGGCGTTATTCCCGATAAATTCATTATGAGCCCTAAAGCCATTTGT
>DASPQB010000148.1:0-8838 GCA_035625205.1 Nitrospirota bacterium
ATCAGGCCAACGTTCTCTCGCTTTACGCAGCAGCCGCCCGGTTCCGCAACCGACATCCACAATATTTTTAGGATTGGCGTGATTTTCAACAAGGTCTAGCACAGCGTTATGCACTCGGTCAAAGAAAATCCCCTGTTCCCATGAATCCTCATACGTCATCGACCTTCGGTTGAATTCCTGGACGTCTTTGTTCTCTTGTTTTGCGACCATAGTCGATTCCCCACGAATAGTTGGCTGTCTATGATTTTTTACTTTATCGTGTCGCATACGTAGTAATTTTATATGATATGTTTTTTTCCTCTCTTCGTGAGTTGATTTTGCCGCACGCAGCGTGTTGTGGGAGATGTCCATTCTATCACCCTTGAAATGGCAGACCACGATAATCTATCACTCGGCATATGTGAGTTCCAAGAATTGGTTATAATCGCTTAAATACTGTTATCACGAACTCATTATCGCATGCCGTACGATCGAGGCGATCCTCGTGTCTGATCAACCTCTTTTCGCCCCCCCTCGTCTGCTCTCTTCTCCCCAGCAGGAGCGCCACGCATCCTGGCTTGAGCTGTTTTACGACCTGGTCCTCGTGGTGGCGATCAATCAAGTGTCCCTTGCGTTAACAGGCGATCTGTCGAGCACCACCATTCTTGTATTCCTCGGTCTCTTTCTTCTGGTGACGTGGATATGGACCGGTCACACCGTCTATACGACGCGCTTTGAAACTGATGACCTCGTGTACCGCCTGCTCACGTTCTTTCAGATGTTTGTTGTCATCTACATCGCCGTTGAAGTTCCTCAGGCAATCCTCGGCCATACACAAGGGTTCGCCGTCACCTATCTCACCGCCCGGATCGTCCTTCTCGTGCTCCTTGTGCGAGCACTGTACTGCGTCATCGAAGTGCGACCCCTTATGCGCATCTACCTCATCGGGTTCGGCAGCGGCGCTGCGATTTGGGCGGTATCTTTACTCACGTCTCCTCCGCTGCAGTTCGTCCTGTGGGGCTGTAGCCTTGCAATCGAGATGGTGGCGCCGTGGGTGGTGTGGTTACGGTCGCCCCCCTCGTCTGAGCTCGGTCCCTTGCACATTCCAGAGCGGTATGGAACGTTCACCATCATAGTGCTCGGCCAGTCGATAGTGAGCATCGTGAGTGGACTCCTCCGCGAGCACATGCACCCCGAAACAGTGACAGTTGCCGCACTCGGCTTTCTTATTGTGGTCTGCATATGGGGAATCTACTTCAGGCACCTGGAGCGTGCCATCGGTCACATCAAGCTTCGTTCGGGGCAGCCCTACATCTACAGCCACGTCCCGCTTCTAATTGGCATCGTCGTCATGGGCGTCAGCATCGGACGCGTCATTACCGAAAGCCAGCAGATACACTTGTCCCTAGGCACATTCGCACTGCTTTGGGGTGGATTTGGGTCATGGCTGTTAGCGGTGCTCATGTTGCACGTAACGTATGAATCTGTTGAACTCCGCACGGTTACCGGTCACTACGCTGTCATTTTTGCCGGAGTGTCCATCATGTCTTTTTTAGGTTCGTTTTTAACTCCAGTAACTGCCTTATGTGCTCTGTTGGTGTTCATCCTTGCACAGACCTTGCTAGAAACGCGGGCACACGCTGCTCATAAAGTTAGAAAGAAGTAGTGAAGATCTCTTGCTCTTGAAGTGTCGCTCACATTACCTCAGAATTCCGTCTTGTTATATCCCTCTCGAAAATCTTCGCCTTTGAACTGCATAGTACTTGCATCACATTCAGGTTAGTCACCATGACCCAGCAACTGTTGCATACGCCGCAGGTCAAGGTCGGGACCCCCCACTATCCATCCAAACAAATGTACTTGACATAATCTCCGTTAAAAATAATCATGCCACTATGTCCGACGATGTCGCAAGACTCCTGGTTATGCGCTGTAACTCTATCAAGCCCATCAAAAATTAATGTCCCATCCTCAAGCCAGTCTGTCAACTTGCCCTTATATTCTCGCTCAGTTACATCGAAAACTGTAATAGATTTCCCCAACAAATCTTTTGAATATCGTTCATGTAATAATTTCATATCCATTCCCATCGCGTCCCATTGTTTCTTTGTGTTTCTGTATAAACTAGCAGATAATACCATAAAGTTTGTCTATAATGCCGTGGTGAGAACCCGCCGTTGCTTTCCTGTCAGATCGCTGAGCGGTGAGTGGGCGGGAATCGCACAGTCGTAAATGAGATGTGGAAGGTTATCAGGTCAAGGGCCAGGGATCATATGTGACTGAAGGATCGGACTACGAAACGATGAAGCAGGCAATAAAGTCAAAGAATCCAAACTTGCCAGCAAAAGTTGTATCAAAACGAAAGTTACGGATGTATATGATGTGGCCCCGGACCGAATGCAGGGAAGAAGATTGCTTAAGAAAGTCCTTCGCTTACGCCGCTAAATTAAAAAGCGGTGAAAACTAAAGAAGACATCAAAGGAGGATTCCATGACGCAAGACAACAAACCAAAAACTGGCGCAGAAGCAGCGATGTGGCTGGCAGAGACCATCCGGGAGTTCTGCCTGACCTCTCTCGAGAACAGCATGCATAACGGGAAAGATGAACGGGCTCTTGATGAGCCGCTGGTCGGTTTTTCGAACGGTAATGATCCGCTCTATGAATTCTTGAAAAACGATATCGGCACGCCTTTTATGATGCCGGTTGAAATTTTTGAGAGATCGTTTCCGGGGAGGAAGGTGCGTGCAGAGGAACTGACGGTTATAAGCTGGATCCTCCCCAAGACAAGGCTAACCAAGAACGATAACCGGAAGGAGACCACCCTGCCTTCGGAACGGTGGGCACGGGCAAAACACTATGGCGGCGCATTCCTGAAACAGCTGATGGCACATGTGACGGGAACGCTCGACAAAGCAGGAGTCCTTTCTATTGCTCCTTCACTTGCTCCGTTCTGGACTGTCGGTGTCTCCGAACGCTATGGCCTTGCATCAAACTGATCCGAGCGCCACGCGGCGTACGTCTCGGGGCTCGGGACATTCGGGCTCTGCGACGGCCTGATCACGCCGGTCGGGAAGGCGATGATATGTGGTTCGGTGATTGCACGGATCGCGATCCCCCCGACACCTCGGCCCTACAACGATCATCATGCGTGGTGCCTATACTATGCAAGCGGCACCTGCGGGCTCTGCATCGAGCGCTGCCCGGCGGCGGCGCTCTCGGAAAAAGGGCATGACAAGGTGCGCTGCATGGAGTACTGCTTCGGGGTCGCACAGTCATATGTCAGGGACCGGTTTGGCATCGACGACTACGGGTGCGGGCTCTGCCAGACTGGTGTCCCGTGCGAATCAAAAAATCCCGTAAGACCAAAGGGCGGCGGGGTCCCGGCATAACCTCCCGCCCTGCCACGCGCAGAGAACCGCTAGTATGCTTTCGAACTACACTACTCTCCTGCATCCGCCCTTTTTCTCCGTTTGCAGTTTTTGTGAAAATGCTTAAATAGTCGAGTATCTTAATATATATCTAAAGTAATAAAGATAGACGAATATTCTTTTCGGATGGAATAACTGACTAACTATGGACGAACGTTTACTCAGATTGTATGAAAACGCAGAGACACTGTCTGACATTTTTGAAGCAGTAAAAGCAACTGTCGAAAAAGTGACAGGCATGAGCAGAGCTGGGATGATGCTCGGGCTAGCGAACCTCGGTAACCAGCCAAACGGCTTCATCGGGGCCTTCTATCCAGTCGGCTCAAACATAATTGTGATGAACGAAGTGCCGCTCGAGCGCATCAAAGAGACCGACCCCTCCTTGTGGAAGCCGTACGTATTTCACGTGCAGCTCCACGAGTATTTACACACATTAGGTTACCTTAGCGAACAGGCGGTGCGGTCGCGTGTCTATGCGATTAGTAAGAGAGTCTTCGGCGACGAGCACCCTACGACCCTTATCGCCCAAAACACTGAGCGATTTATCCCGCACCTCGCATACCCACACGCCTCGTGGCAGCCAAAAGATCTCAGAATAAAGCTCGTCGAGGATTTTGACCGATCAAGCGCCAGTTATTTTGCATAGGCGGTAGTCTCGGATAAACTTGCAATGCTTAAAATTTTTCATTTAAGAGTTTGAAGTCATGCCACGAAGTTTTACTACGGTAATCCTACAACCTCGCTCCCGAAAATGAGAGAAAATGCAGGCATCGAATGTTAAACAACGTGAGCAACTCGGAGGAGTATGGCGTGAAAACACGTTCGGACGCTTGCATAGATCGTGTTGAACTCTCTTACACTTGCAATTCTTCTCCCGCTCTACGCGCCTTCGCCGCACGCAGCGTGTTATAAGGGATGCTCTGTGCGCCAGTATACCCGCGTTCCGGCGTCAAGTCTTCGAGCCCAAACGACCTGAAAGAGACGAGCCGAAAAGTCAAGGATGCCGGCGGCCGCTGGCTGGAGCTGATCCTCGACCAGAGAGACCTGCCGGCTCTGCGGGCGGCAGCGGCCCGGGGAGAGAATGAGTTCGGCGGCATCGACATCCTGTTCGCCAACGCCGGCGTCCAAGGCTTTTACTCGCTGCTCGAGATGGAAGACGAGGACTGGCACATGACCATCGATGTCAACCTCTCAGGAACGGCGAACGCCATCCGCGCATTCGCGCCCCACCTGGTGAAGCGCGGGAGCGGATGCATTATCGTGACCTCATCGAGCCAGGGGCGGCACGGCATGCTGAACGGCTCCTCCTATTCGGCCTCCAAATGGGGGATCATCGGCCTGATGAAGTAGGTGGCTCGGAGCTGGCAAAATATGGTATCACGGTGAATGCCATTATTCCCGGGCTGATCGACACGCCGCTGACACGCCATGAAGAGCGTTATGCCCAGGTGATCCAAGCGGCCGGCAGGACGCAGACAGGGTCACTAGCCGAGGACGAAGAAATGGCGAAGGAGATACTCATTAAGAGTACGCCGCTCGGCTTGCCCTGGATAGAGCCAGAAGATGTAGCCGCCGTGGTGGTCTTCATGGCCTCGGATGCGGCGCGCATGACATCGGGGGCGGCATACGATGTCACGGGAGGGGTCAGCGCCAGTAATGCCACATGATCATGGGGCAGCTCAATTGATGATGTCTTTCTGAGGATTGTTCATAGTGATGCAGGCAGAACTGTTACGGCATAAGTATTCGATGTTCCGGCATACATCATGTCACCAGGGTATATGACCCTTCCATAGACAGTCAGTGGAACCTGATATCCGAGTGAGTGTGGGTCAGGAATAGTTCCTGTGTAACTGACACAGCCGTTATCATCAGTTCTCATTCTAGCGACCGTCGTCCAACTGTTCCCATCGAAAGAAACCTGTAGCATGATAGTCGCGCCAGGAATTCCCTTACCATTATTCACGTTAATCAACATTCCGCTCGCGGTAACTGTATCACCTACGTGTACCGTAGTAATGTTCGCATTAACAACTATAGCGGTGGGAACCGTTCCAGCCCTGTAGATTGAGCTATCCTTATTTCCTCCAGTAGTCTCTCTGTCAGCCATAAGGCAGGCGAGGGACGCATGCTTTTCGATGCCATTTTCCGCTCTTATCTGACTTTTTTGCTGTGAACTGACTGCGGTGGCATCAGTCACGCCAGCTTGCAATACCGAAGTTAGCATAAGGATACCGATAAGTGAAATGAGCAGTCGTCGTTTCATGCTACCAACTTGGGTTACGTTGTATATATTCTTGTAAATACTTTGTAGCGACATTCAATTGGCACCGATGATTTTCCAATTCACTGTTAAGTCGGGCGGGCAACATTACTGCTTAAAAGTGTTCTTTCACGAAATGAATAAGCCTGTTTTATTTTTATTTTATAAGCTGTATTAAATAGCTGTCACAAAAGACAATAATCATCCATTTTGTGTCATGCTTCCGAGCACTTTTTCATGCCTTACGGCTCCGGCTTACGCATTATGCTCCTTATTGTTAAGTCTCATTAGTTAGGGTCGTTTAGCTCGAAATGTTCACAACACCGCACGTCCAATTTGTCGAACATGCTAAGCTCTCTGCCACTCCCGCGCGGGTCGAGGCATGGTTCGAAGAGCTTTGCGCACCACTTGCAGATCTCTCTGATGTTTCCGATTTCCCACGTCATACATGTTTTATGCTCAGACGGGCGTGCATAAGAGCATTGTTGGAAAGCGTTGTGCAAGTGTGATAGAGAGCCCGCAGGCAAATTTGCATTCCTTGAGGAGTTGCTTGTGGGTTTTGGTGATTATTCTTCTATACCAGCTGTAATAAAAGGGGAAGAATCGGGTCCAGAGCCTGCGTGGGGTATCATCGCTTGGGGCGTCCAGTTCGCACCGTCGAATGACGTATACAAGAGCCTGAAGTCGTCGCTTTTACCTTTCCACACGGCGTAGAGCTCGCCGTTGAAGACTGCCAGGGAGGGGCCGACGCTGCTGGCGACACCCGGGATCTGCGCCTGTGGCGACCACGCCGAGCCGTCGTAAGAGGCGTACCACAACCTTTGATGGTTGGTGTCAAAGTAGGCGCCTTTCCATGCGGCGTAGAGCTTGCCTTTAAATACGGCCAGGGAGGGGCCGACGCTGCTGAGCGGGATAGTTCCTGGTACCACGGCTGGGATCTGCGCCTGTGGCGACCAGGTTTCGCCGTCAAATGTGGCGTACCACAGCCTTTGGTCGTTGGTGTCAGAGTAGGCGCCTTTCCATGCGGCGTAGAGCTTGCCGTTGAAGACTGCCAGGGAGGGGCCGATAGTGCTTGCGACGCCCGGGATTTGCGCCTGAGATGACCACGTGATCCAGTTGCCTGGGACGCCGCCGTACTTACGAAAATCATCGAAGGCCCACCACAACCCTTGGTCGTCGCTTTTACCTTTCCACACGGCGTAGAGCTCGCCGTTGAAGACTGCCAGGGAGGGGCCGACGCTGCTGGCGACACCCGGGATTTGCATCTGAGACTGCCATCTGGTGCCGTCGAAGTACGAGTACCAAAGTTGGTCATTGCACAAACCTTTCCATGCTGCATATAGCGTTCCGTTATAGATGCACAGACCTGGCTGGTGCATCGGCCAGTCGCCCCACGGTAAAAGATAGGGGTAGACGGTTGGTCCTGTCCCCTCTGTGCTGGTGTTAAGGTCTAGGGCGCGGGTTAGCTCTAGGTTGGCGTTGGTGTCAAAAACGCGGACCTTCACCTGTGAGCCACTCACTTGCAGCAGCAACACGACGTGTGAATTAGGGACAAAACTTTGGTAGTCCGAATAGATACCCAGGAGTGGGTGCCCGTCCGCGGTCATATCAGCTCGATGGGCCTCCCCTCCCTTGAGGGGGCCACCGCAGGAATGGCCACCCAGGATCGCTTTGAGATTAGGAAGGTGTTTAGCCCAGTTAAAAATATCCGGCCCGCTCGCGCTAATTTTCGGGTCAATCACGTCTTGGAGCCTCTCGTGAGTCACGAAATAGCCTGTGATATCCATATAGGCGTGGACGATAATAATGACTTCATGGTCGGGATACTTCTTGGTAAGGTCTCCCGCCCACGCGAGCACCTCAGGCCGTGGAGCGTACTCCAGAGCGATTACGAGGACGTGTCTGCCTCCGACATCAAACTTAATTGCCTGATTCGCCAGGCTGGGCCCAGCCGTATACGTCGTGCAGCCACCTGTAGGGTCAGGGTTTGTACATGGTTTTACGGGACAGAAACAGTCGTACCAAGGCTTCATACTGATTTTGTCGTGACCTATATATTTATCAAAAGAAGTCGTATTTCTGGTGCCTGCGGCGCCGTTTATCCCCTCAATATCGTGGTTCCCTGTGGCCACCAGGTATGGAACCCCCGAAGAGTCGATTGCCACAAGCCCCTTTCCGGACCCTTCGTCCCACACTAGCGGCAGCTGTGCGGGCTGACAGTCTGAACATCCCGGGCACATAAACATGTCTCCGGCGCACAGAACGGCTTGAATATTGTAGGTCGGAATGTTCTTTACGATCCAATTGGTCTGGTTTATCCAGGTCGTTGGCTGTCCAGGACCTTCTAAATGCGGGTCGCCTATCCACATGAACGTAAAATCGTTTGTCATATGAAGATCGCCTTTTTGCGGTAAACAAATTGAGATGAGATTGCTTCAATAATCAAAGTTGATCGATATTTTATCTTTATTTCCGGTCATTTGTGTCCCCTGCATGCTCATTTTGTTGGTTAAAAGATTTATAGCTTATATCATCAATCTGGATAAAGAAGACTAATATTTTAAGATACAGTTAATGGGCACTGATTGATTATGAATGGGTATTCAAACGATGTGGTTAGCACTTAAACTTTCAATTCTCTTTTTGCGACCTTCGTGCCTTTGCCGCGAGCAGCGTATTATAAGGGATATCCATTCCATCACTCGTGAAACGGCTGACCACGATAACCCTTTGCTCGATACTCACGCACTTAGAACCGAGTGCAGCAATCAAATAATTTCAAGATCAGAGCCCTATAATCTCTTAATCTGATTCAGGCCTTCTCTCCACGCCTCCAGCATATTAAGTTTGTATCTTTATCGGGTTCAATCACATTTACCCTGTTAACAATATAATCGCGATGCTCGGGATAAGTATCGGAAAAGTCCCCTACAGGATCAAACCAAAGTTCATCAAGCCCCCTCTCCCACACCTCCTGCTGTCTCTTTTAAAATATCGATTAGCGACTCAGGATCGTTTACCGCTTTTACTAAGTCCTCAACTTTAGCTTCAGCATCCGCCAATATATTACCTGCATAGTTAATTAAGGTATCAAACTTATCCATAAACTCAGCATCATGTTCAAAGCCACCCTCTACAAGCCCAGCTGCTAGAGTCATACACAATAC
>DASPQB010000149.1:0-20452 GCA_035625205.1 Nitrospirota bacterium
TCGAGTGCACGCCGCCGCACGACATTCAGGACAAGGACATCCAGGACTACCTCCCCCGCGGGGAAGGAGACGACATTATTAACTCGCTCATGGAGGAATCGATCGACTTGCTTCTTGCTCATCCGGTGAATAAAGCGAGGCTAGAGAGCGGCAAGCGTGCTGCGAACAGTATCTGGCTCTGGGGGCAGGGCCGGCGTCCAAACATGCCGACCTTCAAGGAAAAGTACGGTATTGATGGTGCGATGATATCCGCCGTGGATCTCACGAAGGGAATCGGCAAGTATGCGGGGTTCGAGGTGATCAACGTGCCGGGGGCCACAGGCTGGATAGACACGAATTACGTGGGCAAGGCTGAACACGCCCTCTGGGCACTCAATACAAAAGACATCGTTTATGTGCATGTGGAGGCACCTGATGAAGCGGGCCACACGGGTGATCTGAAAAACAAGGTCAAGGCAATCGAGGACTTCGATGAATTCATCGTCGGGAATATCATTCACGGCATGAAACAGTTCGATGAATATCGCATCCTGGCGCTCCCGGATCATCCTACGCCGGTTGAGCTCCGGACCCATTCGAATGAACCGGTGCCATTCGTCATTTATGACAATACGCGGGAGCGCACGGGCGAGGCGGTGACGTACGATGAGGGGATTGCTGCAAGGTCGGATGCCTTGATATTCAAAGAAGGATATACTCTAATGGACTATTTTTTAAAAAAATAGTATGCTCACGACGATGGCACAGAAAATGCGGCGTGAATCATGTTAATTTTTTTTCGTGTCATTGCGATAAAGGAGAGAAGTTAGGTGCTCATAGTTCAGAAATACGGCGGTACTTCCGTTGGAAATCCTGAGCGGATCAAGAACGTGGCGAAGCGTGTGTGCCGCGCAAAAGAAGAAGGGCACGATGTCGTCGTGGTCGTATCCGCCATGAGCGGTGAGACAGACAAGCTTATCAGCCTGGCCAATCAGGTCAGTGATAGTCCGGATCCCCGGGAGCTTGACATGCTGGTGTCCACGGGAGAGCAAGTGACTATAGCGTTGCTGGCTCTTGCGATTCAGACGTGCGGACACAAGGCGCAGTCGTTCACCGGCCGGCAGGCGGGTATCATCTCGGACAACGTGCATACCAAGGCGCGGATTGAGAAAATTACCGGCGAACGGTTGAGACATGCACTCCGGGAGGGTAAGGTAGCCGTGGTCGCTGGTTTTCAGGGAATAACCGAAACATCGGACGATGTGACAACGCTGGGGAGGGGAGGATCGGATCTTTCGGCCGTAGCAGTCGCCGCTGCGCTCAAGGCCGACGTATGTGACATTTACACCGATGTCGACGGCGTGTATACTACGGACCCGAACATGGTGCCGCAGGCAAGGAAGCTTGACAAAATTTCCTACGATGAGATGCTTGAACTGGCGAGTCTCGGGGCCAAAGTGCTCCAGACACGCTCCGTCGAGTTCGCAAAAAAATATAACGTTCCGGTCCGGGTGCTCTCGAGCTTCAATGATAACCCGGGGACCCTGGTGACCAAGGAGGATGCAGACATGGAAAAAGTAGCCGTCTCCGGCGTGGCGTATGACAAAAATCAGGTGAAAGTGACGGTCCAGGGCGTGCCGGATAGGCCAGGGGTTGCAGCGAAGATCTTCAATACTATTTCCGACAACAATGTTGTCGTGGACATGATCATCCAGAATATTGGCGAAGGAGGGTTGACGGATATGTCCTTCACCGTGCCCAAGACCGACGCCAAAAATATCCAGGAGATCATGAAGAAAGTCATTTCCGAGATCGGCGCAAAGAGTGTGAGTATGAAGGAAGAAATTGCCAAGATCTCCATCGTGGGCGTGGGCATGCGTTCGCATTCGGGCGTGGCGGCGAAAATGTTCTCAGCCCTTGCTAAAGAAGGGATCAATATCATGATGATCAGCACGTCGGAGATCAAGATCTCCTGCGTAATCGATGCCAAGTACACGGAACTTGCAGTCAGGGTGTTGCATGACGCCTTCGAGATGGACAAAGCGGCGTAAGAGGACAGGGTCAAGGAAAAACATATACCATGAAACATACTGTTTACCTTTATGATACAACGCTGCGTGATGGCGCCCAGGCTGAGGACGTGAATTTCTCTGTCGAGGACAAGATCCGCATTGCGAGGAAGCTCGACCAGTTCGGCGTCCACTACATCGAGGGCGGCTGGCCAGGCTCCAACCCGCGCGATGTTGAGTTTTTCAGGGAGATGCGTCGTGTCAAACTCAGGAAATCGAAACTCGCGGCTTTCGGCGCAACCCGTCGGTCAAAGCTCAAGGTCTCTGAAGACCCGAGCATACGAGCGATAGTGTCCTCAGGAGCACCGACGGCCACCATTTTCGGGAAGACGTGGGATCTGCACGTCCTGAAGGCGCTCAAGATCACCCTGAATGAGAATCTCGACTTGATTGGGGAGTCAGTGCTTTATCTGAAGAAGCATCTGGACGAGGTGATCTACGATGCCGAGCATTTCTTCGATGGCTATAAAGCTAACCCAGAGTATGCTGTTCAGACGCTTCTCGCCGCAGAGGGAGCTGGTGCAGACTGTCTGGTTTTATGCGATACGAATGGCGGCACACTGCCCCATGAAGTCGAGGAGATCATTGCGCGCGTGAAGACTGCAATTGCGTCGCCATTTGGCATCCATGCCCACAATGATGCTGAACTTGCCGTGGCGAACTCATTGACGGCGATCAGGATGGGGGCTGTCCAGGTCCATGGAACCATCAACGGTTACGGTGAACGGTGCGGAAACGCCAACCTCTGTTCACTAATTCCTACCCTTAAACTCAAAATGGGGATCGATTGTATTACGAACACCAGCTTGACCAGGCTTCGCGATATATCCCGGTATGTGGATGAACTCGCGAACCTGCCACATCGCAAGAGACAACCTTACATCGGCGATAGTGCTTTTGCACACAAGGGTGGCGTGCACGTGGATGCCGTATCGAAAAGTTCCTTGACCTACGAGCATATTACCCCTGAACTGGTAGGGAATAGACGCCGTATCCTTGTCTCCGACATGGCGGGCAAGAGCAATATCCTCCAGAAAGCCGAAGAGCTTGGCATCCCGCTCAAGAAGGACAGTTCGCAACTGGCTGAGATACTCAAGAGAGTTAAGGAACTGGAGAACGAAGGTTTCGAGTTCGAGGGCGCTGAGGGATCGCTTGAGCTCCTCATGCTTCGGGCAGGGCACAACTACGAATCGGTCTTTACGATGTTTGACCGCATCGATTACCGCATCCTGACGGAAAAACGAAAAGTCGACCCCAATCCGGTGAGCGAGGCAACGGTTACGGTAGAGGTCGGAGGCAATGTGGAGCATACTGCCGCATGGGGCAATGGTCCGGTGAATGCACTGGATAAGGCGCTCCGCAAAGTGCTGCCCAAATATTTCCCCGGCAGGGGGCTGGAAAGCGTTCGGCTGCTGGACTATAAGGTGCGGGTGCTGACGGCTGCCGCGGGAACAGCGGCAAAAGTCCGCGTGCTGATCGAGTCAGGAGACGGCAAGAATAAGTGGGGCACCGTCGGAGTGTCTGAGAACGTTATTGAAGCGAGCTGGCAGGGTCTCGTGGACAGTATCGAGTATAAATTGCTCAGAACGGCAAAAAAAAGCACACAGTACAAAGTGCCGAGGTGACAGTAAGAACCGTGGCCGTCCCGCAGCGCGGGGCGGGACGGGAGGAAGGGTATGATTGAAGAAGAAGGAATCGTGGCCGAGATAGAGGGAAACATCGCGAAGGTAGCCATAGTCAAAAAGAGCGGCTGTGAGCAGTGTGCCGCTGCTGGCGTGTGCCATCCGGGTGGGGAGGAATTCATGGAGGCGTTGAACCCGCTGAGCGCAAAAAAAGGGCAAAAGGTCAAGGTCGTCGTGGCGCCCCAGGTCTACTTGAAAGCCTCTATCATCCTGTACGGTATTCCCATGGCTGCGCTCGTTGCAGGAGCCATTATTGCAAAAAATATCACCATGCGATATGCAGGGGAGCCCCATTCCGACCTCTGGGCGTTTATCGCAGGCGTGATCTGCATGGTCGTTTCTTTTTTCTTCATACGCGTGTATAATAATAGGGTTGAAAAAACACAGATATACAAGCCGGTAATCATCGAGATTCTTTCTCCGAAAGAATGAATATCCCTTGGTAGGACTTATTTATGAGATTGATTAAGAATCCTGATGAAGCGAGAAGGCTCGCGAGGACTATTCTTTCCGATATTCTTCTCTATAATCAGTCCAAGGTCAAGGAGGGTATTGAAAAGGACAGCCTATTCGATGTATTGACAGAAGAGCTCGCCGAGGGAAAGAAGTACTATGAAAGCATGGTGGACAAGGATATTCGCCAGGCAACCAACTTTTTCAGCGAGGCAGTCGTCGATGTCCTGGTCAAACAGGGCGGCAAGATAAAATCTGAAATCTGGTAAATTCGCTCCAGAATACAACCGGGCATAAGAGCCCCTTTGAACTATAATATTGTAACGGAAGGAGTTACCTATGCCGAACGCTGATGTCAAAGAAGTCCGTAACATAGCGATCCTGTCTCATGGCGCAGCCGGGAAAACCTCACTCGCCGATGCCATCTTGTATTCAGCCGGATCCGTTGATCTCCTCGGCAGTGTGGATACGGGGAGTTCCGTGTTCATGCACGAACCGGAGGAAATTTCCCGGAAGATCACGATCACCTCGTCCCTCGGTTTCGCAGACTGGCAGGGTGTCCGCATCAACGTCATCGATACTCCCGGCTATATTAATTTTCTTGAGGAGACGAGGGGAACGCTCCGTGCCGTCGACGGTGCTGTTCTCATCATTTCAGCCATCTCCGGCGTGAAAGCTGAAACCGAGAAAATTTATAAATTCGCCTGCGACTACGAAATTCCCCGAGTTGCCTTTGTGAGCAAGCTCGACAAGGAACGGGCCGACTTCTTTCGTGCCATAGGCGACATGGAAAAGTATTTCTGCAAGAATTCACTCGTTCTGCAGCTCCCTATCGGGTTGGAGGAAAATTTTAATGGCGTTGTCGATCTTATTAAGCTTAAAGCACTGATGTTCGCAAAGGACGGAAGCGGCAGGATCGAGGAGAAAGAGATTCCTCCAAATATGCAGGAGGAGGTCGCGACCTATCGAAAGAAGCTCGTGGAACAGATTGCTGAAACCGATGACAACCTGCTCGAAAAGTATCTTGATAAGGGGGATCTTCCCTCGGAAGACATAATCGCCGGGCTTAAGCACGGGACCCTCGGCGGTGGGCTTCTCCCGGTCCTGTGCGGCTCTCCAGTTAAAAACATGGGTATTCAGCCTCTCCTCGATATGATCCTGATGTGTCTTCCATCGCCGGCAGAGCACGCGCGGATTGTAAAGATCAAGGGGGTTGATCCGAAATCAGGCAATGAAGTGGTGCGAAAGCCGACGCCGGACGATCCGCTTACCGCCATGGTCTTCAAGACAATCAACGATCCTTTTGCAGGAAAACTATCCATGGTTCGTGTGTTTTCCGGTACTCTCAAAGCGGATTCCACAACGTACAATTCCACGAAACAAGTTAAGGAAAAAATCGGGTCCCTTTTTTATATCCAGGGGAAGAAACAAGTTCCGACGCAGACACTTTCCGCAGGTCAGATCGGTGCCGTCGCAAAACTCAAGGAAACGCTCACCGGTGATACCCTGTGCTTCGAACAACAGCCGATCGTCGTGGAGTTTGCGAAGTTCGCCGATCCTGTCATGTCCTATGCCATCGCACCAAAGTCACGGGGAGACGAGGATAAAGTGAGCACCGGCATCCACAAACTTCTCGAGGAAGATCCAACGCTAAAGTTTGCCTATGACGATCAGACCAAGGAGATGGTTCTCTCCGGCATGGGGCAGGTTCATCTTGAGGTGACGCTCGAGAAGCTCAAGCGAAAGTTCGGCGCAGACGTTACAATGAAGACGCCCAAGGTCCCATACAAGGAAACGATCCGATCAAAGGCGAAAGCGCAAGGGAAGTACAAGAAACAGACAGGAGGACACGGTCAATACGGAGATGCTTGGCTTGAGATCGAGCCGCTACCGCGCGGCAGCGGTTTCGAATTCGTCGATAACATCGTGGGTGGCGTGATCCCGCGCCAATACATCCCGGCTGTTGAGAAGGGTGTTGTCGAAGCAATGCACGAAGGCACACTTGCAGGCTATCCTATCGTTGACGTCCGGGTCTCGTTGTATGACGGTTCCTACCATACCGTTGATTCCTCGGAAATGGCCTTCAAGGTCGCTGCGTCCCTGGCGTTCAAAAAGGCCGTGGCCGAAGCAAAACCGGCGCTGCTTGAACCAATAATGAGCGTCGAGGTCATATCCCCTGACGATACGCTTGGCGCCGTAATCGGAGATTTGAATTCGCGGCGCGGCAAGGTCCAGGGAGTGGTCCCCCAGGCGAATGGCCAAACGATCAAAGCGCTGGTGCCCATGTCCGAGATGCTCTCCTATGCCCCAACACTCAATTCGCTCACCAGTGGCAGGGGCATGTATACCATGGAGTTCTACGGCTACGAGGACGTTCCGAGCCACCTTGTCCAGAAGATCACGCAGGAGCGGGCCGCACAGCATCAACATCCAGGAAACCATAGCCAAAAAGAAAAATAAACTAGTCCGAAATAGTGTCATACCACGAAGGCACAAAGGCACGAAGATAGGTAGAAGAGATGAGAAGTAAATCTTTGTGTCTTGGTGCCTTTGTGGTTAAAAGAAAGCCGGTTCTATGTACAGAAAAGATACGCTTATTAATGGTATTCGGGTCGTGTCCGAAACCCTTCCGAAATCACGCTCCGTGTCAATCGGCGTTTGGGTGAAGGTTGGCTCACGGCATGAGCCTCCTGAAGTCGGCGGCGTGTCGCATTTCATAGAGCATATGTTCTTCAAAGGCACACAGAAGCGCTCTGCTAAGGA
The DNA here is from genome assembly GCA_035625205.1 of Nitrospirota bacterium. Taxonomy (GTDB): domain Bacteria; phylum Nitrospirota; class UBA9217; order UBA9217; family UBA9217; genus JAJYKN01. The sequence goes on from DASPQB010000149.1 coordinate 6,947, forward strand.
TATTGCCATTGAGATGGATTCCCTCGGAGGGGAGTATAATGCGTTCACCTCGCAGGAGACAACTACCTACTACGCAAAGGTTGTGGACGAGCATCTGCCCGTGGCCATCGACATCCTCTCCGATATTCTGTTGGGATCGAAGTTTGATCCCGCGGAGATGGAGAAAGAACGCAAAGTCATTCTTGAAGAAATCAAAGGCGTTGAAGATGCACCCGATGACTATGTGCACGAACTCTTCACAAGTACGGTTTGGCCCGATAATTCACTCGGTCGTCCGATCCTCGGTACCAGGGACACCATTAAGGCAATGAAGCATCAGGACATCATCTCCTATATTGACAATTATTACAGCCCGAAGGAGATTGTTATCTCCGTGGCCGGCAATTTTGACCACACCCAACTGCTAGATCTCCTGAACAGGCAATTTGGGAAACTTGCAAGGACGGCGGCTCCTAAAAAAGAGGAGACCCCGATCTTTACCAGCGCCGTATACGTGAGAAAGAAGCAACTCGAGCAGGTGCAGCTCTGCATGGGCTGCAAGGGATTACCGAATACCCATGAAGACCGGTATGTCATCTCGGCACTCAATACCGTGCTTGGTTACAGCATGAGTTCAAGGCTATTCCAAGAAGTGCGCGAGCAGTATGGGCTTGCCTATACGATATATTCTTATGTTACTTCTTACCGAGATGCAGGCCTCTTTACAATCTATGCGGGGACGGGTCCCTCGAATGCACTCGAAGTAGTCCGGCTTGTGATCAAGGAATTAAAAAAAATTAAAGCTGAGGGGATCACGCCAGCAGAAGTATTGCGCGTGAAGAACCAGGTCAAGGGAAACCTGATTCTATCGCTCGAGAGCAGTAACAGCCACATGAGCCGGATTGCGCGTCAGGAGATATACTTCGGAAAGTATCTGTCCATGGACGATATCATCAAGGGTGTGGAAAGGGTTAGCGGGGACCAGGTGCAGCAATTGGCACAGCAGCTTTTCACGCAGGACAACATCGCCCTCACGATCCTCGGCCCGCTGTCCAAATCCGATGTGCCAGACTCAATTTTGGAAATCTAGCGGTAGTAACCGGTAGACAACATATATAGCAGGTTGCGAAGAAGAGAACGTAAATTTCCCGAGTGCACTGTAGAGTGATGCGGTGTCCTGGAGCGGTGCCATGTCAGACCATCTTATTGTCCATATAACGAAACTGAAACATGCAGATGGAATGCCGCTTCCTCAATACCAGACTGAGCATGCAGCGGGGGTAGACCTTTACGCAGCTATCGAAAGGGACGTGACCATTGATGCCGGGAAGTGGCTGCTCATCCCCACAGGGATTGCCCTAGCTATCCCCGAAGGTTACGAAGGGCAGGTCCGTCCCCGGAGCGGGCTTGCTTTGAAACATGGCATCGGCATGCTGAACAGCCCCGGGACTATTGATGCGGATTATCGGGGTGAGGTCGGTATCATCCTGTTCAATTTCAGCGATACGCCGTTCACGGTTCGTCGCGGAGACCGCATCGCCCAGCTTGTATTTGCAAAACTTTCGAAGGCAAAGTTTGAAAGCGTTTCGCAATTGACCGAGACCGCACGGGGTGCCGGAGGATTCGGGCATACGGGGGGAAAAAGTGAGGCAGATTTATAGATTTCAATTCATGGTAACGATCATGATTGGAAGTGCTTCGCAAGGAGATAGCAGGTATGAATAAGAGAAGGGCCGTAATAGTGACTTTTTTACTCCTATTTGTTTTGTCTAATTCTGCATTCGGACAGTCCATGCATGTCACCGAGAAGGTTCTCCCAAACGGTCTTAAGGTATTACTTAAGGAAGAGCACAAAGCACCAGTCGTAACATTCCAGGTGTGGTACAGAGTAGGGTCGAGAAATGAATGCCTCGGGAAAACTGGGCTATCCCACATGCTCGAGCACATGATGTTTAAAGGAACGAAAAAGTACGGCCCTAAGACGTTTTCACAGCTGGTCCAGCGGAACGGCGGGAACGATAACGCATTCACATCCCATGATTACACAGCCTATTTCGAGAACTTTGCAGCTGACCGTATCGCGCTGTCGCTCGAACTCGAATCAGACCGGATGCAGAATTTGCTTCTGGATCCGAAGGAGTTCCTCTCCGAGCGAGAGGTGGTGAAGGAAGAGCGCCGGTTGAGGACCGAGGATGACCCCGTCAATACCATGGTGGAGCAGATGATGTCCGTTGCCTTCAGCTCCCATCCGTACCAATGGCCGGTGATTGGCTGGATGGCTGATATTGACAACTATACACGAGATGACATCGTGAGACATTATCGCACCTATTATGCACCGAATAATGCGACTATCGTTGCAGTAGGAGATTTCGATACGAAAAAGCTACTTGTCCAGATAGAAAATGCCTTCGGCAAGCTACAGCGAGGACCGGATGTCCCGAAACTCACCGCTGTTGAGCCAAAGCATGTCGGTGAGCGGAGGGTCATCGTGAAACGACAAGCCGAGCTTCCTGCCGTTTTTGCGGGATACCTAGTTCCGACCATACAACATCACGACTCCTATGCGCTCGAAGTTCTGCAAGGCATCCTTGCATCGGGGAAAAGCTCACGGCTCTACAGGTCACTGGTCTATGAAAAGCAGCTTGCACTCTACGCCGGCGGCGATTATGACAATGTTTCGGCCGACCCCAACCTCTTTTACGTCTATGCGGGCGTAATGCCGGGCAAAACAACGGAAGAAGTGGAAAAGGCATTGTATGCCGAGATCGACAGTTTCAAGAATGAGCCGGTAACCGACGAGGAGTTATTAAAGGCTAAGAACCAGATCGAAGCAAGCTTTATCATGGACCAGGATTCGATCTTTTTTCAGGCCATGCAGTTGGGCCAGTTCGAATCCGTGTCTACATGGAAACTGCTCGAGAAATATACGGATAATATACGTGCCGTGACGAAGGAGGATATTATGCGTGTGGTGAAGGAGTATTTCTCGGAGGACAACAGGACCGTCGGAATCCTCGTGCCGGTGAAAAAATAATGCGAATGGCGGAGTGTGGAATGCAGATTTATAGGATGATAAATTCGAAGAGAACTGTTGTTGCAATGCTGGTCATCTTGAACCTGCTTATTGCCTATCCAGTCGCCGGTGAGCCAATCGGTAAGCGTATCTTGCTCGAGAACGGTATGCTACTTCTGCTTTCCGAGAAGCATGAAATTCCCATGGTGACGATAAGTATGGCGATAAAAGCAGGCAGTACGGCCGTCCCAGCGAACAAACCCGGACTAGCGTCCATTACGGCCTCCCTCCTGACCCAGGGTACGGCGAAGCGTTCGGCAAGCCAGATCAGCCAGGAGATCGACTTTATCGGCGGCTCTCTCTCCACCGCGGGAGGAGAGGACTTCGTCTCGGCACATCTCAGGGTGCTCAAGAAAGATCTTCGCAGCGGTCTGGACCTCTTATCCGATGTTCTGCTGAACCCGGCATTTGAACAAAAGGAGATAGACCGCAAAGTCAGTGAAACGCTGGCAGAAATCCAGCGCCAGAAACAAGATCCGGGAATTGTTGCTAGCCAGGCTTTTGCGAAAGCCGTATTCGGCGACCATCCCTACGGCAGGATGAACGACGAGGTAGCGGCCTATTATCAAAAGCTCACGCGGCAGGATATCGTTGATTTTTATTCTTCGCGGTACAGCCCGGATAACGTCATCATGGCCGTCGTAGGGGACGTCACCCAGAAGGAGATAGTTGATTTACTAAACGACTATTTCAAAACGTGGCAAAAAAAAGGACAGCCGCTTCCCGCGCTTGTCCAGCCGCCGGTGATCGAGAAGACCGTCGTACAGAAAATTGATAAAGACGTTGCCCAGGCTAACATCGAATTGGGACATATCGGTATTAGCCGGGAAAACCCAGACTTTTACGCCGTCTCCGTCATGAATTATATCCTGGGCGGCGGCGGCTTCTCGTCGCGACTCATGGACAATATCAGGGACAATAAAGGTCTGGCCTATGACGTGCATAGCGCATTCTCTGTACAGAAAGAGCCGGGGGCATTCACGGTGACGATCCAGACCAAGAACGAATCAGCAAACGATGTGATTGCTCAGACGATGGAGGAAATACGCAGGATACAGACTGACCTCGTTTCGGAGAAGGAATTAGCAGATGCCAAAGCGTATTTGACTGGCAACTTTCCGTTAAAGATGGACACATATGCGAAGATCGCAGGAATGCTGACCTCCATCGAAACTTACAATCTGGGTCTCGATTATCCAGAGAAATACCCGGTTTTGATCAACGGAGTCAGCCGCGAAGATATACGTCGAGTGGCAAAGAAATATCTTCGTCCGGACAAGATGGTGATCGTGGTGGTGGCTAATCAGGAAAAGGCCAATCTAAAGTATTAATCAAACGAAACGCAGTTGAAACAGATTGACACAATGAAATCGAAAATGACTAAAATTATCAATGCATTACGTCTTGGTTAAACGATTCTATCTCTCTGGCGGTGTTGCTCTGTAGTTACGTGACCTATGACTTCCACAATCAACATTCTTCCAGACCACGTCATCAATAAGATCGCAGCAGGCGAAGTGGTAGAGCGGCCTGCATCGGTAGTGAAGGAACTGATTGAAAATTCCATTGACGCTGGTGCTACTGAGATATTCATCGATATCGAAAAGGCCGGAACGAGGATGATCCGCATTCGGGACAACGGTTGCGGCATGTCGAGAGAAGATGCGAAGTCCGCGTTCCTGCGACATGCAACAAGCAAAATTCGCAATGAAGCTGACCTCGAGGCAATACGAACTATGGGTTTTCGCGGCGAAGCGCTCTCGAGCATTGCAGCGGTATCCCAGGTCAGGATGGTGACTGCCACGTCGGGAAATTCCGCAGGGATCGAGATCGAGATCGAAGGAGGGAAGGAAAAAGCCATAACCGAGGCCGCAGCGCCTCAAGGTACATCGCTTGAGATTGCTCACTTGTTCTACAACACGCCTGCTCGGCTCAAATTTTTAAAAAGCGACGCGACCGAATTCTCGCATATTTTGTCTGCGGTGTCACGACAGGCAATGGCGAATCCCGCCATTAGGTTTAAACTCTCCCATAACAAGAAGCTTATACTCGATCTGCCGCTCTCGACGAGCGTGAAAGAAAGAGCTTTCCAGTTGTATGGTAATGAGATCGTGGAAAACGTCATCCCATTCTCGGGAGGACGAGACAGTGTTCATATTCACGGGCTTATCGGACGCCCGGCGTTTAGCCGTGCAGACCGCACGTACCAGGACTTTTACGTGAATAAACGATCAGTGAAGAGCGCCTCGCTTACGCACGCTCTTTATAGCGCATACGGTGATATGCTGATGCGCGACAGACATCCCATAGGATTCATTTTTATCGAGCTAGCCCCTTCGCTCGTAGATGTGAATGTGCATCCAGCAAAGGCAGAAGTGAGGTTCCGTAACCAGTCCCAGATCCATGATCTGCTTCGGGACGTAATAAGGGAAGGGCTGCGCGTTCACGGGATGCCGGTGATCGAGACGGCGGCTGAAACGGAACATCACGATGCCGCAATAAAAGAAGCATTTGCCGATTATTTGAAGGGCCAGCGTGTCGACCAAACTGCGCCTTTTTTCGGACGACGTAAGAGTGATAGCATTTCAGCGGCCCTCCAGTTCGAGCCGGATGTTTCCCGGGAACGAACCTATTCCGATCTGGAAGGTCCGGCATCTGTCCCCTCGGAATACGATCTTTTCCCCGTGGCACAAATTCACGACTCTTATATTATTGCTCAGTCAAAAGAAGGTATGGCGATCATCGACCAGCATGCTGCCCACGAGCGAGTATTGTTCGAGAAGCTGCAAAATCAATTCGGCACAGGATCGGCGCCGATCCAGAACCTTCTGGTGCCGGACCAGGTTGAACTCGGCCCTGCCCAGAGCGGTCTGTTGACGGAATATCTGCCTGAATTGAACAAAGTCGGTTTTCTTGTGGAAGACTTCGGAAACGGTACGTTTGTGATCAAGGCAGTTCCGGCGCTACTCGTTGGTGCCGATTATAAACAGCTCCTCCTCGATATCCTGGATGACGTAAGTGTCCACGGCAGCAGCAATAAAATGGAAACGATGAGAAACGAGGTCTTAAGCGTAATGGCCTGCCATCCGGCAATCAAGATTCACCGGAGTCTGGATCAAGCAGAGATGGAGGTGCTGCTCCATAATCTTTTTAAATGCCGTATGCCGCACACGTGCCCACACGGCAGGCCTACTGTCATCAGATTTTCCCTGGACGAGATCAGGAAGATGTTTAAAAGGATTTAACGGTACGGTACAGGCGCAGATAGTGCTCGCAGCAACTGCCATCCAGCCAGTGGCAATGAAAGAGATCATTCCTTATACCGGATTGATTGCCTTGTCGTTTAGAACTGCGGTGTATTCGCCGGACATATGAAAAACCGGTGCAGGAAAGTTTCCGATCGAGATCATCATCCATGGCAGAACCGCTCAATAAACCAATCCTGATTCTGGCAGGCCCGACCGCGGTCGGCAAAACGGATGTATCTATTCTCCTCGGGCAGGAGCTTTGCGCGGAGATCGTGAGTGCAGATTCCATGCAGATATACCGCGGCATGAACATCGGCACGGCTAAACCCGCACCCGAACAGCGCAGGCTTGTATATCACCATATGATCGACATCGTGGAGCCGAACCAGCCTTACAGTGTCGGCGATTACCTTCGCGACGCACGGACTGCTATCGACGGCATAATTGCGGCCGGCGGAATGCCAATCGTGGTTGGTGGAACGGGGCTTTATATTCGCGCCCTCATGCGAGGACTCTTCCACGGACCGCCTGCGGACATCGAACTGCGCGAGCGGCTGCTGCAGCGGGAGGTCGAAACGGAGCCGGGTGTCCTTTATGCCGACCTGGTGAAAGTGGACCCTGAGGCTGCGATCAAGATCCATCCGAATGATCTCCGACGGACTATGCGCGCGCTTGAGGTGTTCTACCTCCGTGACAGGAAACTCTCCGAATTTCAGCGCGATCACGCGTTCCAGGACAAACCATACCGGTTTCGCTTGCTATTCTTGGTGAGAAGCAGAACTGAACTCTATCCCCGTATCGAGGAGCGCGTAGACCACATGCTTGATGAGGGACTAGAGGCTGAGGTAAAGACATTGATGGACCGCGGATACGGCCCCGATCTGATATCGATGCAAGGGCTGGGGTATAAGCATTTCATGGCACACTTCTTAGGGAGGACATCGCGGGAAGAAGCGGTCGCGTTGCTGAAGCGTGATACAAAGAGGTATGCCAAACGACAATTCACGTGGTTTAGACGTGAGCCCGATGCAACATGGGTGGACATCACGGGACTCGAACGGGCCGAGGATATCTTGGTGCGGATAAAGAAATACATTGAAATTTCAAAGAAGTTAGTATAATATAAAAAAAATTATTTGCCCGGGGTATGCTGAACGCAGTTTCTCGCGGCGTTTTTTCGGAGGAGTTGATGGGAAAGTCGCAGGTAAATCTTCAGGATATTTTCTTGAACCAGATGCGCAAGGAAAAAATTCCGGTAACAATGTACCTGGTAAACGGTGCGCGACTTATAGGGACGATCAAGGGGTTCGATAATTTTGTCATACTTCTCAAGCAAGACAATCAGCAGCTTGTTTATAAACACGCCATATCAACCATCATACCGGAAAAGCCTGTCGAGCTCCTTGAACACGTCGAAATGAAAAAAGAATCTGAACAGGGCGTGACGCCAGCATGAGTAACGTGCTGCTTTCTGAATCACGAATATAAACAACGAGTTCATGTCATCCGACCGTGGTTACGTTTTCCCCTTCAACAGGAATCGGAGAAAAACTGCGTCACGAGCTCAAAGGAATAGTTCGAACATGGCCAAGCGGAGTGCACATGCGGGAAAAATCACCATCGGCGTCATCGGGGGAAGCGGTCTGTATGAGATGGAAGGGCTGACCCGGATCAAGACTCTCAAAATCACAACCCCCTTCGGCAAACCATCAGATGATTACATAGTTGGCACGTTACACAACAAACGCGTGGCATTTCTTCCCCGCCACGGACGTGGTCATCGTATGCTCCCCTCGGACATAAACTATCGTGCAAACATCTACGGTATGAAAAAACTCGGCGTGGAACGGATCATCTCTGTCAGCGCCGTAGGCAGCATGAAGGAAGAAATCAAGCCTGGCGATATCGTAATTCCTGACCAGTTCTACGACCTTACGAAGCACCGCAGGAGTACATTTTTTGGCAACGGTGTCGTTGCGCATGTTGGTATGGCTGACCCGGTATGCGCTGATCTCTGTACGGTCCTGACAAACGCCGGCATACAAGTGGGTGCAACGGTCCATCGTGGCGGTACTTATACATGTATGGAAGGGCCGCAGTTCTCGACGCGTGCCGAGTCTCTCACGTATCGACAGTGGAATGTCGACGTGATCGGCATGACAAACGCCACTGAGGCCAAACTCGCGCGGGAAGCAGAGATTTGCTACAGTACGATCGCATTGGCAACGGATTACGATTGCTGGCATCACAGCGAGGAGGTCGTTACCGTCGAGGCGGTGCTCGAGGTCATGAAACATAATGTCGAGACGTCAAAGGCCATGATCCGCGAGGCAGTTCGCAGCCTGTCGGCAGCGCGCACCTGTTCCTGCGGCGATGCGCTGAGGAGCACCATCATGACGCCCGAAAGCCTTATTCCGGCGAAGACGAAGAAAGATCTCGCACCTATCATCGGGAAGTACATGAAGAAGAAATAGATTTGCCTGGGATTCACACGGACCGATATAGTTGTCTCTTCTTGGATTTTATTTCTTCGGTTGCATGCGTTGTATCATTGTCCACCCCTGGCTAAGCGTCTTGTATGTTGGAGGTTATTTCGTGAGTTTGCTTGTTGTCGGAACGGTTGCCCTGGATTCAGTCAAAACCCCTTTTGGAAATGTTGACAATGCCCTTGGTGGCTCAGCAACCTATTTTTCCACTTCAGCGAGTTATTTCACCGATGTACGGCTCGTAGCCGTGATTGGAGAAGATTTCCCTAAAGAACACATCCAGTTTCTCAAGAGTAGAAACGTTGATACGCGCGGTCTTGAAGTTCAAAAGGGCAAGACGTTCCGTTGGAAAGGGGAATACGGGTACGATTTGAACGAAGCGCAGACGCTTGCTACGCACCTTAACGTGCTTGCGAACTTCAAACCGGCCATAAATAATGACTTTAAAACCTCCGATCTGGTCTTCCTTGCAAACGTTGACCCCGAAATACAGCTCGATGTCCTCAAACAGGTTGAGACACCGAAACTTGTGGCGTGCGATACCATGAATTACTGGATTTCAAGCAAACGTGACGCTTTGAAGCGTACACTGAAAGAAGTGGATCTGCTTACGATCAACGAGGCAGAGATCAGACAGCTTGCTGGCGAGTCGAGCCTGGTAAAGGCTGCGAAGAGCGTGCAGGCCATGGGGCCGGAGACGATCATCGTAAAACAGGGAAGTTATGGGGCGCTCATGTTTAACGGCCATAGTGTATTCAGTGCTCCTGCATATCCGCTTGAATCGGTGTTCGACCCAACAGGAGCTGGGGATACGTTTGCGGGCGGCTTTATGGGATACCTTGCGAGCACGATGAATTTCACCGAGGACAGTATGCGGAAAGCCGTGATCTTCGGAAGCGTCATGGCTTCCTTGAATGTAGAGGCATTCAGCCTAGACCGTCTCCGAAGCTTGGATTACAAGGAAATCGTGGAGAGGTACCGTGAGTTTAAAAAGCTGACCCATTTTGAGGATATTTGACAGGTGATATTACATACCCGTAAAAGTGCGATACAATGTCTGGGCGGACGAGTTTGTTGCCTCGACTTTATCTTATGGAATTCCTGAGAGTACGATGTTCACCATGGACGCTGACATAAAGGACCTCAAAGTAAAGGAAAGGAACATGGCAAAGGCGTTCTTTTCCATGAACAATCACCAGGTGGCTACGCCTGAAATGATGTCTGAAGAGGCGCGGAGCTACATTATTTTTTTCCGCGAGGCTGACGGAAAGATGTCCGCCTACATTGGGATACACCTCCTTCTTACAGGAAGGAAGTTGTTCTATTCGCATACCTCCAATCCCTTCTCTGAACGGGATCTGTTGTCAGTGGAAGAAGAGGCCCGCTCCTTTGCCGAAGGCCTTGGTGCGATGCTCGATGAGGTCGACCTGTCTACGATGTCCCGTGACGCAAGGGAACACTGGATCGATTCACAGGACATTTTTACTTCCGAACGAGAAACGTCTGCAGCACCTGCAGCTTCTGCTACTCCGGAACAGGCACCATCGGTGGCCGAGAATCTCTCAATTACCCGGCAACAGCCGCAATTGCAGCCAGCGCCTGCGGCCCAAAGCGTTGAGCAGCCCACTCATACGCAGACCGAGCCTGCTTCGAGCATACCTCAGTCTTCAGAGTTCCACCAGGACCAACCCGAGCCTGCTCCGCTCACACCAACAGTTCCACCTTCTCCACAGGAAGGGCAGGACCGTCAACAATCGGTGCAGCATCATATTTCACCGACGCCAATCGTTCCCGATTCAGCGACAACAACAGCGGTTTTACCCCCTCAAGCGAAATCAGGGATGCGGCAAGCTGAAAAGACCGCTCCTGCGGCGCACCCCAAGGAAGAGGGTCGAGAATCCACAGAGCTGGTTAATAAAAAGGAAGTACTTGCATCGACGGTGCCAAAGGAGCGGCTCAGCAGCATCATCCAGAAGGCAATGAAAGCGGGAATCGTATGGCCGACGAAGCAGACGCTGAAAAAGGATGTCAAAGCCGCGACGGGTGTTGTCAGCAGAGATCGGGAAGCGCTGGCCCGTCTTCTTGCATCGTTTTGAAAGGAGTGCGCTACAATGAGATCTTTAGTACTGATGGCCATTCTGGTTTTGGCCGGATGCGTTTCGACCGGTCCTACGATAGATAAATCGAGGATGTCTGAGGGGTATTATACGAAGGGTCTTTCCTATCTCCAGGAAAAAAACCTTGAGCTCGCCTCGGTAGAATTCAACCGGGCTATTCAAACCGACAAATCGAATAAGATGGCCTATTACGGATTGGGAATCATCAGCGACTACCAGGGGAAGTTAGAAGAGGCACGGAACTACTATGAGAAGGCAATCGACCTGGACTCCAATTACTCCGAAGCATACAATGCCCTCGGCGTTGTCTACTTTAAGCAGCAAAAATGGGCTGAAGCGATCAAAGCGTTCAACAAAGCTCTCGCGAACAAACTTTACACAACCCCCCATATTCCCTTGATCAATCTTGGGGATTTGTACATGGCACAAAAAGACTATGCGAAAGCCATAGAAGCTTATCGGGAATCAAAGCGATATGCCAACCTTGATTTCACGATTCAAAAGCTGGGTAACGCGCTTTTTGAGGCAGGTCAGGTCAAGGAGGCGATCAGTGAATTTCAGGAAGGAGTGGCGATTGCTCCCCAGAACGCGTCCATCAGATTCAGCCTGGCTGTGGCGTTTTTGAAAGACGGAAATAAAAAGTCCGCTCTCTCAGAGTTTAAAAAAGTGACCGCCCTTGATCCTAAGAGTGAATTTGCCCATAAAGCAAATGACTATATAAAAACCCTGAGGTGAGTGGATGGGGACGTTAGGAAAATACTTGCGTGATGCACGGGAAACGCAAGGAATCGACCTACGCGAGGCCGCCCAGCAGACCCGTATCAGCCTGCAGTACTTAAAGGCCCTCGAAGCGGAAGATTTTTCCAAATTGCCAGGGGCGGTGTTTGTCAGGGGCTTCTTGAAAAACTACAGCAAATTCCTACAGCTTGACGAAACCGAGGTAATGAAAAAATTCGGAGAACTGCAGCAGCCGCCTCTTGTCACAGAAGCACAGACGCTTCAGACGGCTCCGCAGCCGACCGTCGAGGAACCGACGATAAACACATCGGCAAAATTACCGTTTGAACCCTTTATCTGGGGCTCCATCATTGTCCTTGTCCTTGTGATTGCCCTGTTTGCAGCACTCCCTCCTCAGCGTCGGAAAGAAATTCAGCAGTCTGCGGCAACGTCCACGTTGATAGGGGGAGCGACGTCTGCTTCCTCGGGAGAGCAGCTCAAGCCAGAGAAACTCTATCTAGAAGTAATCGCCGTTGAGAACACGTGGATTTTAGTCAGGACGGATACGAGCCCTCAAAAAAAGGCGATTTTAGCAAAAGGGGAAAGTCTCATCTGGAGCGCCGATGAGCGATTTCTGGTAAGTTATGGAAGCGCAGGAGCTCTGCGCTTGATATTAAACGGGAAGGAATTGAATGTTGACGAGCCGAAGAATACAGTTATCAAAGAACTGACGATTACGAGTTCCGGTATCCTGAACCGGAAGATTCAGGGAGAGAATGTGCAACCCCCCAAACGATTACATCCTGCCCCCTCACCTGCAATACAGTCCATGCCTTCTGCGTCGGCGACAGTCGAAATGCAATCGAAGCCTTCTGAGACCGCTGGAGATCAGGTCCGTGAGCAGCACAATCCTAAGATAAAGCCTGCACCGGTCCCGAAAATCCCGGTGCCGATAACGGTTGATTGAAAAAAATCAAACGTTTCCTTAGTCAAAGGAGCTGTGCCGGACATAATGCAAACCTAACAGGATTACAAGACTGGGACGTAATAACAGCAATAGTACCAGATACACTTGACATAACGCTCTCTTTCACAAATGCTACAGCGACATCGACACCGACGCTACTTTTATGTGGTCGGTAAATACTATTTTCATGAAAGGAGCGATTATCATGGGAAAGGTATAATTGCTTTTTGTTGCGCTATAGCTGATTGCCACAGTGTTGATGCCCAAAGAAGGTTGTTATCTCGATGTGTTCTATCCAGCCGAAACGAGTATCGGCAATGGGGGGGAACAGAAACCAGTTCCCGGGGAGGATGGGGGTGACCGCTTCGGAGATGGGTTTAACAGGTATTTTTCGATCGAAAGCCACTTATACGGATTCTCAACACGATTCAAATCATCTCAGGGGCATTGCCGAAGCTATCAGCCGGAAATTTCGGTCACGAGCATTAGCAATGCCTAGGTAGTGATCCTGGAATTTTATCGCGTTGGTGACTGTGCAGATTACGAAGTATCGTCATCAAGCACTCAAAAAGTGATGGCTTCTCAGCGTGGAACGGGTTTGAATTGTGCCCTTTCACGGAATTGCCAGTTTGGACAGGATAAACAGATTCACCCGTGAAATTCAATGGTCCCAGCGAAGATATGAAAACCGAAGAATTCTGGATTAACCATCATTTTATTTAGATAGTGATGACCGTCATGACCGGTCCCGTGGCAAGGAGCCGGTTATTTTTATATTGTGTCGTTCCATTTTTTTTACATGTGTCCCCGGCCAGTAGATCCTCTTGCACTTCGGACACTGGAAAAAAACGGTATTTTTTTCGTAGACGTAATGCGGTACAAGGTCCCGGACTTCATTCTTCGGAATAGAAACGAT
>DASPQB010000150.1:0-5856 GCA_035625205.1 Nitrospirota bacterium
AGGCAGTATCTTCCTTTCCATTTACATGCGCTTTGCCGCAGGCAGCCACGGCAACGGGCCTTTCATCAAGAAGATAGTCCATAACGGCAAAGTCATGGGGGGCAAGGTCCCATATTACATTCACGTCGCGCTGGAACAGACCAAGGTTCACTCTGACCGAATCATAGTAGTAGAGGTCTCCGAGGACCTTCTCCTCTACAAGCTCCTTGATCTTTCTTACTGCGCCGGTGAAAATGAAGGTATGGTCTACCATGATGATAAGCTTCTTCTTCTCTGCAAGCATTATCAACTCCTCTGCCTCCGCAACCGTAGCCGTAAAGGGCTTTTCCACGAACACGTGTTTTCCATTTTCGAGGGCCTTTTTCGCCAGTTCGAAGTGCGTCGAAACCGGTGTGATCACGGCCACCACATCGATCTCAGGCGAAGAGAGAATGTCATTCCAGTCCCGCGTTAAGGGAATGTTCTGATGAGCCTGGTGGGCCCGGTACAAGGCTCCCTGGTCGCAGTCACAGATGGACATGACCGTGCATCCCTCTATGCTGCTAAAGTTTCTCACAATGTTCGGACCCCAGTAACCGTATCCTATGATGCCGACCTTGATCATTGTCCCTCCGATCAATTCCTTCGTGGTTAAACTTATGTCACTCTTAAGTCGCTGCAGACATCATGTTGCTGCCGGTAACTATTACCCTCTTATCCCGAGTGCCAAAGAATATTAATACGCACCTTTTCCGCTAAGAACGGCACCAGGTGTTTTGAACAGGATCATGATATCCAGCCATAGCGACCAATTCGTGACATACTTAAGGTCCAAGCGAACCATATCGTCAAAAGTCGTTGAGCTCCTCCCCATAACCTGCCAAAGCCCCGTAATCCCCGGTTTTACCTCCATGACACGTCGCCAGTGCCAGCTGTCATACTTCTCGATTTCATACGGAATGGGAGGCCTCGGCCCTACCAATGACATCTCTCCTTTGAGCACGTTAATGAACTGAGGTAGTTCATCGAGACTGGTCCTCCGCAGGATGTGCCCGAAGGGCGTCACCCTTTTGTCTTTCACGATCTTGTATACCATTTTCCCGGGATTGCCACCGTTGTCCTTGCCGGTCGGTTGCTTGGCAATAAAATTCTGGACAAACTCCCTGTGGACGTCCTGATCACTATTGACGTACATGCTCCTGAATTTCAGAAAGCTGAACTTTTCCGCGCACTGTCCCATCCGCTCCTGCCGATACAATACCGGCCCCCGTGAGGTTAGCTTGATCCCGATCGGGACCAGGATGAAGAAGGGAGAGAAAATCACGATTGCCGCAATACTTCCGATGATGTCAATGATCCTTTTCACCTTGTGGCCTATTTTGATGGTTTGTCTCTGTCTGGCCATGTCTGAATAGAATGTGAGGCATGCTGGGCCGTCCAGCATGTGGCTCAACCTGCCGTCCTCGGGATACTGGTGAAATGAAATTCCTATCATATCGAGCCATTCTTGCCTCATACCGGTCTGCAAGCACTGGAGAATCTTCCCCTGTAAAGTTTCTTTCTCGATGATTTGCATTTCCGTCATAATGACGCCCAGGACCTTATCGCCCCAGTACCAGCCTTTGATATCGGTCGATCGGGTGTTCGTCGAGAGCGTGTTCATGACTGCCCGGACGACTTCATGCCGTATCTTAAGGTCGGTGATTCTTGTAAAGTCCAACGTCATCACCAGAAACGACCTGCGGGATCGCTCGTGCCGCCTTCGTTCGAAAACGAGCAGTTCGTGAAAACATTCCTCCCGATAGCAACCGAAGACGCTATCGTAAAGAACATTACTGAGCGTAAAAAAGGAGTCGTGTTTCATTGGTGTCAATTCCAGAATTTTAGTTTCGTCGGGATTTCGCAGCTTGCCGGTCTATGTCGGTAAGAAAACCTTGGTACTCGGTAATGAAGTTATTTCAAAATAGAAAATGGAGTTCGAGATGGAACTATTCCAGATGAGACAATAATTCCAAGGGTTATATTATAAACTTTCTAGAGACTGGATAGTGAGATCGGCATCCGAGGACCGGGGAGGTCCTCCCCGTGATGCGAAAATCAAATTAGCGAAAAACGACTATTTCAAGATTTCATGGCGTCATTCTCGTATTCATGCCACTGCTCCCGTATAGGTCGTACATCGACTGTTACTCTACCTGGTTTTCATCCAGGGAATGTTTGACATCGGCGATCATAGAAGCTGAACTCGATAAACAATGCTTCGCCCTTTCGGTTACATGTTATAGCCGAAGGGTGGCTTAGAAAGGCATTTCCCCGCTCTCGGTCAAGATGACGAGATGTGGTTCTGGTTCTGCGTACCATCCTGAATTGGACGGTCGGGAACTAGTGGGTAAAGCGACCGTTGCAAATCACACAAGACGGAACACCGTCCAGCTTTAGGTATTGTTGTCCTGCTGCTTGCGATTGTAATATCTATAATAACGGTGATACCGTCCATTCAGCTGCTCCGGACTCGCACCGTTATATACGATTCCCAGGACGGGGCTCCCTTTCAACACGGCCAGAGCATCACGCACGCTGTTGGCGGCTACCCCCTCCTTCACGACAAAGAGAATTCCATCGGCAAAGGGGCTGAGGACCCGAATATCGGTGAAGATCAGGGTCGGTGGCGTATCGAAAATAATGATCCGGTCATGGTATCTGTTCTTGATTTCCTGCATGAATTCCTTCATCCTGTCTGAAGAAAGTAATTCAGCAGGCGCATCCGTCCTTTTTCCGGCCGCTAGAAAATTCAGCCGAGGCACCGTGGTCTTGATGAGAGCATCATGCAGATCGACCCTGTCTAAAATGCAGTCCGCAAGACCGAAGTCCGGTTTCACCCCCAAATAGGTGTGCAGTGCCGGCCTCCTCAAATCCCCGTCCACCAAGAGGACGGTGCGGTTGGATTCCTGGGCCAGGACGAGTGCCAGGTTGACGGCAGTAAGGCTTTTTCCTTCTCCGCTTTCCGAACTGGTCACCACGAGGGTGTTTTGTTTCGCATTCTGTTTCATCATCATCAGGACCACGGACTTTAATTTGCGGTACTCTTCGGTCAAGGGCGCGTCCTCTTCGGTGAATTTGATGATGTACGGGCTGGTGATCTTTATTGGCGTTGCCGTCTTTTTTCGTTTCTGTTCCACGGCCGGCGTTGCCTGCGCTGATGGTTGAGCCGCGACAGGGCCGACATCTCCCTGGTAGAGTCTCCTCAACCACTTAATACGAAAGGCGGGGACCTTCCCTCGTTCTGCCTTTCCTATTGTTATTTCGTTTTCACTCATGAGATATCCTTGTTCATCATTGCGTCGAGACAACCACCAACAATACACCGATACCTGCAACGTAAAGCATGGTGATAGCAAAAAGTAGCACGTTCATCATCTGTGTCCGGTTTTTTTCACGGGGAAGTTGAATGTTGGGGAATATGGCCAAAACGGGGTGACCAAACGTCTTTGCCGTCTCGATCGACTTTACGGATTTGTCCATACTGTCTAACATGATAACTGAACCAATCGCAGCTACGATGCCGGCAAAGAATCCGAGTAAGATGATGAGTACCCTGTTCGGGCTGACCGGTCGGAGGGGAAGGACGGCTGGTTCGATAACGTTAAAGGTCAATCCTTTATCCTGGACCTCGAGATTTGATGACACCTCGGATTTTCCCAGCGTGGCCAGCATCTCCTCGTACATCTTCTGGTACGTGTCGCGGTCTCGTTCCAGCTCTTTTAATTTCTGTTCCCTCCGGGCCAAGTTCCGTGAAACGGCCTTGCCCCCTCGCTCGATACTTGCCGCCGGATCAGCGGCATCATCGGAGGACGGTGTATTCAACAGTTTGCCACTGTCCGCTGCCGTACCGTGTGCTTGCTCACTTCCGTCCACCTGTCCCTCCAGAGAAGCAATTTCATCCTGAATCTTCACTACCTCGGGGTGAGTAGGCGTATACCTCAAAAGAAGATCACGTAATTGTTTTCGGAGCTCAACGAGCCGATTCTGAACAGTGTCTACCTTGACCGGCTTCATGACCGATGTCCTCGCTTCACGCATCTGGTGAATGCTCGCGATATCGGCATCAATGGCGCTGATTTTCTGCCTCAGGATTTCGACTTGTTCCACTAGAAATTTCTTCGCACCGACCGTTTCATTCCGTTTGGACGACTGGCTTTCCTCGATGTACAAGCGGACCAGCGCATTCACGTAATCTCGCGCAATGGAGGGACTCTTATGTTTCAGCGATACCGTGAACACATCCGCGCCTCTTCTCGAACTGTCCGGGTCGATTATGATTTTCGTGGCATGCTGGAAGGATCCCACAAGCTGCTCAACCTCGCCTTGCGAATACTGCCCCAGATCGTAACCAAGCTCCTTGAGCACCTTCAGAACATGCGGGCTGCTCTGCATGATGACTTCCACGGCCTTTACGCGTGGATCGACCGACGCCGGAGCCGCGACGTCTTTCATAACATTATTGGCATATCCCCCTTCGACGAGAACTATCGATGTCGCTTCGTATTTATTCGGGAGCAAATAGCCGACTCCCAGGATGATGCCGGTCACCAGCATCATGACGGCGACAAAGGCGTATCTTCTTTTGTATATGAGCCGCAGATATTTCTTAATATCGAATTCCTGCGGCCGTTCCCTGGCTGTCATTCCGCCACGAATAATTCTCACGACATCGGGTTCACTAGGCTTTTCCACGATCACTACTCCTAAAACAACCCTTGTTTGACGAGCACATAGTCGCCTGCTCGGAGGGGCACGTTTTGAGACAGGTCGCCGTCATTCATCAATCGTTTGATCTTGGCGTTGATTGCGAGATCCTTATTTTTGTCCTTGCGGTAAATGATGGTTTCGTCCGGATTGGCGTACGGCGTGAACCCGCCCGCGCTCAGGATCGCTTCCATCACCGAAATACCGTCATGGTACTCAATGGGCATCGGTTTGGCTACAGCGCCCATCACGTAAATATAACTGTCGATACGCACGGGTATAAAAATAATATCATTCGGTTCAATGACGATATCTTGATCGACATCTCCTTTGAGGTACAGTTTGGTAAAATCTTCCTCCAATTTCAGTTTTCCTCTCATCAAATACGCATTTTGCAGGTCAGCCTTACGTATATCTTCAAGCTGACAAAGGAGTTGCAGGAGGGTCGTCCGCTGACCGAGCGTAAAAACTCCGGCTTTGACGCCTCCGCCGAACACGTACACTTTGTTGTTGGTTATTTCGGTAACTGCTACGGTCACAACCGGTTTTCTTACGACACTTTTTAATTTTTCAGTTAGAATTTCCTGCAGTTTCTTAGCGGTCATGCTTGCCGCGGTAAGCTCGCCTATGGTAGGCACGGTGATCTTCCCGTCAGGGCGGACTTTGGCCGTGAAGCTGAAGTCCTTTTCACCCCAGACAGAGACCGAGAGGGTATCCCCTTCCCCAATGAGGTAATCCGAGGCAAATAAGGTCGTCGCGAACAGTAGGCCAGCCAGCGTAAATATCACTTTTTTGATCATATCATTTGGCGAGACCCGTATCTTCACAATCGTATCACCGGGATAATCTTGGCTATTCATGAAATACCTCTTACGTAGAGGCGTCGGCATCAAATAGACAAGAATATTTTATCAGAAAAAGAGCGTTATTATTGAGAAAAAGCATCCTAACTCAAGGTTATGACATCGTGTCCATTGTTACTGAACTTTTCCTAGATACTATACGTTTGGGTAACCATCGAAAATTTGAAGCCTGTTGCTATAAATAATCATAAATCGAACTTATAACATAATATTAAAATATTTTGCAGTCCATTGCATTTCGACTTGGACAATCTAGGCACAAAAGAAA
>DASPQB010000151.1:0-26045 GCA_035625205.1 Nitrospirota bacterium
CTAGGTCAGGAACTGGCCGATGGTATGCGCGTGGGAGAGGGACGTAAGACGGACTGTGGGGTTGCCCGCATTTCGCTGCCTTCGATGATCCGCGAAACCCCCACTACAACTGTTCTTACAATTTAGTGGTGGGTAGTTCATCAAGATATAATACCCATGCCTTCCGGGGATCTCATGATTGCGTTCAAGGGACATGATTCGCTCATGCCCAAGGTCACCGGGAAGATAATTCACGTCGATCCATTTAGCCAACTGGCCGACTATGCGAAACTTCCAAAAGCTGATGTAATCTTCATTACACATGAGCATACGGACCATTTCGATCCTGCTGCACTCCAAAAGATACGAATTAAAGACACGATTCTCGTGCTCACTGCAAAATGCGCGGAAAAAACTTCTAAGGGGATTGTCGTGCAAACGGTGAAGTACTGATGGTGTCGGGAATCCAGATTGAGGCTTTCCCAGCATATAAAATAGTGCTTAGGAAAGATACAGGACAACCTAGCAGCCCAAGGGTGAGGGAAACAACTACGTGCTAACCATCGTGACAAACGGCCTTTATATTGAAGGCGACAACGAAAATATTCCGGAAATGCAGGCATTAAAAAAGATCGATTGCGCTTTTCTGCCAATGAATCTGCTGTATACCATGTCGCCCGAGATGGTTGCAGATGCCGCAGTTGCTTTCAAGCCGATGGTGCTGTATCCGTATCATTACGGGACCACAGATCCTGCCAGGATCGTAGAATTACTTAAAAAAAATCGTGATATTGAAGTTCGCGTACGCAACATGCAGGAGACGATAACGGTATGTCGGGTGAAGGCCACGCAATCACTTTGCCGGACCATTTGACGGACTGAGAAGTCGGTCTTGAACAGGCCGTTAAATAGTGCTCTGCTTGCTCATGACGAAAAAGCGTTGAAGGCATTACTGTTCAGCCATGCGTCATGAGCCCATCAATCGAAGATCACCTTCGTTTTTCAGATAAAGTTTCCGATTATTGTCAAGGCGGCTGGTACGACCGAAATTTCGCAGGTGTTATCTTTGAAAGCATAAATTTCACCATCCATATGAACCGGCAGCGGATGAATGCTTTCAACAGTCAGCTTCTCTGTCCGTCGAGTAACGGTGTATTGCGTCTTGTCAATCGTACCCAGAAAGACCTTCGGAAAATGCCGGAGCAACTGGAGTAGGTTGAGAGGTTTTATCATCGTTATATCGAGAAGCTGGTCATCGATCTTCGCATGCGGTGTTAGTTTAAATCCGCCACCGCAAGTTGTGCCGTTGCCGACACTGACTAGGAACATGTTTTGGTCGAAGACCTCGCCATTGATCGTGATCTTCATCGGTAAGGGCCGGTACCGGTCGAGTGTTATCAGAAGCGCACAAACATACATAGCGAGACCGCTTCTGATCCATTTGACCTTTCGCGTGTTGTAATTAACCACGGCGTCAAAACCGATGCCGATATTATTTGCAAAAAAACGCTTGTTCATCTTGCCCACGTCAATGACCTTCGTTCTGCCTGCCAGGAGCATGTCAACAATGTCATCCAATTTCTTAGGAGTGTTCAGGACTTTGGCAAAGTCGTTTCCCGACCCGGCAGGTATAACGCCGATCGGTTTTCCAGTAAAAACCGCTTTCTGGATGACATCGTTTACCGTGCCATCTCCGCCAATGGAAATGACTGCGGCATATTCATCACCGGTGCAGGCGATAGCTGCCATGTTCTCCGCATCTCCCGACTCTCTGGTTGTTTCAAGGTCGAAACGAGCCTTCCGAGCATTAAAGAGGCGAACCACGTCGGCCACAATACCGCTCGCCCTGCCTCGGCCAGCGTGAGGGTTTGCTATAAGCTTATACTTTTTCATCCTGATCGATTCTCATTATGCGAAGATTGCTGTAGTCCACATTATAGATGCCGTTTAGGGCAGAGTCAATGCCGGCTACGGGTCTCTGCTAGCCACGAGTATTTATTGTTAGTCGAGTTTTTTTATAAAATTCATTCACCAGGGCAATAGACGAATAGAAATTTTTCTGTCTTCCATTGACACACTGCTCACCAAACAGATATACTAATCACAGGAAGGTGATTATGCAAGCGCTCTTTTACGACGAACAGAAGGGCTATCAAGGAATTAAATTGGGGGAAATGCCTGTCCCCGAAATAAGCGAGTCAGAGGTCCTCGTCCGGGTAAAAGCCTTCTCGCTCAATCACCTCGATGTCTGGGTCATGAGCGGGAACTATCCCCTCAAAATTCCTCTGCCCCATATCTTCGGTTCCGACTCATCGGGAATCGTCGAAAAAGCAGGCAAAAACGTGAAGCATGTCAAGGCCGGCGATGAAGTGATCATTTTTCCTGGCCTTTCTTGCGGACAGTGCGACAGGTGCCTGAGCGGCCTTGATAATGAGTGCAACAGCTTTTCCGTTCTCGGCGTTATCGCCAACGGCGCGTCTGCGGAATTTACAAAAGCACCGGAAGCAAATATATTTAAAAAACCCGATGGCCTGACTTTTGAGGAGGCAGCGGGGATTGGTATTACTTACACTACCTCATGGAACTCGCTCGTAGCGCGGGCGGGCATTCACCAGGGCGATACGGTCTTGATCCACGGGGCGGGAAGCGGAGTGGGCACGGCGCTCATCCAGGTGGCCAAGCTGTACCATGCATCGGTCATCACGACGGTGGGCGACGACTGGAAAAAGGAAAAGGCAAAAGAGCTCGGAGCTGACTTCGTCATCAATCACCGGAAGGAAGATTTTGCAGAGGCTGTAAAGCAGATAACGGACGGCCGGTTAGTGGATATAGCTGTGGACCATGTCGGTGCGGTTACGATCAATAAATCACTGTCGTGCCTGAGACGGGGAGGCAGGCTTGTGACATTCGGCAACACGAGCGGCGACGAGCTGAAGTTGAGCCTCCGGTACCTGTTCGGAAAAAACCTTTCGATCCATGGAGTGTACGTAGGGCCAAGGGCCGGCTTCGCGCAGGTGCTCAGATTATTTCCGGACGATTTAAAGACGGTAGTCGATTCCGTTTTCGGCATTCACAACATACAGAAAGCCTATGAGAAACTGCTGAGCCGACAGTTCTTTGGAAAGATTGTAGTGAGGGTCTCGTAAAATATTCACTGCTGTGAGCGCAGGGGAATGCTTAGTGAGTTAAAACGTGGTACCTCAGCATTGAAAACGCACTGCATCTCTGTTTCCATTCTTCACGGCTGTCGAATTACTGTGCCAGCCGTCGGTATACGGCTTCACTCCTTGTCTCTGCAATCTTTGCGTTTGTTGCTGTGAATAGGGCTGTTGGTACGCCAAAACATCTTGAATTCCGAAGCGCTTTATGAAATAATGTGTCAGTCCCGTTTCTGCACCCGGCCGGACAGGGAGACCGCATGTTTCTGGCGATCTTGCTCATACTCCATATCATCTGCGTCATCGTGTGGATAGGCGGAGTAACGTTCGTAACCACGGTCATCTTTCCCGTGATGTACATGACCGAGGGCTCGCTAGAAAAAGCGCTCATGTTCCAGCGCGTCGAACACCGTTTCTCAGGCATGGTCAAGTGGTTGATCGCAATAGTGGGCATCACAGGCTTCTGGATGCTCTCTGCGAAATATGGTTTTGGCATTTTGGCACAAACTCGCGGTATTGGTATTGCAATGATGATATTTGCCTGGGCGCTCTATACTACCGTGCTTTTGTCGGAGAGGAAGATCTTCGGCAGGATATTTGCTGATCCAGAAAAGATAGATATGGACCATGCTCTGAGGCTCATCAACGTCATGCACTGGTCTCTCGTGATGATCAGCTATTCGGCTGTTGCCGGCGGCGTGTGGTTCGGGCAGGGGATGTGATCTCACTAAAAGATTGGAAGTAAAAATGGCAAGATAAGCTCAGTGGCCGCCAGTAGCGTAGGTTGTGCGAAATGGTGCAGCTACATGCCTTGCCTTGTTCCGGCCTTTCCGGGTTAGGAGTCTATGGCGGTTTCGGCAGTAAAACATAAACATTGGAACGAAATGATGGGTCTGCTCCTGCTTGCCGCGGGGCTTCTCATTATATTGAGCCTTCTCTCGTACAGCGCAACGGACCCCTGCTTCAGCGTCTCCGGAAGCGGTTTAAAGACACAGAACATCATCGGCATCATCGGCGCTTACCTCTCCGATGTGCTACTTCGTCTTTTTGGTATTACCGCCTATCTGCTGCCCCTCCTGTTGTTCGGCTACGCCATGTTCCTTGCGCTCGGGAGAGAGCCGGTTCATCCCTACCTCAAAAAGCTTGGTGGCATCATCCTTTTTCTCTCTTCGTCGGCATTCTTGGGGCTGCAGGGAGAAACAGTCCACATGCTCGGAGAAGACGTCCCTTCCGGAGGCATGATGGGCGGTCTTATCTCCCATCTGTTGCTCTCCGGGTTCTCGTCCACTGGCGCCTACATTATAGCACTTACGGCAATCGTTGTATCGCTTATGCTCCTCACGCCATTTTCGCTGATTAAGGCCGTTTCGTGGCTGCGTTCCCTCTATGGACGCGTTATGGTGCAGGTTGACCTGCTCATCACCATCTATCAAGGCCGCAGGGAAAAGGCTAGAGAGACCAAACAGCGTCATGTCGTACCCAAAGAGTTACCGAAAATCATCGATACGCAAAAGTCGCAGGCCTCTCCTCCCGCTCCGAAGATCGTTAAGCCGGAAAAGCCCGCAAAACCCGTACAGGCAACCTTTGAATTCATGGGCTCCAAAGACGCCATGGCGACGAGGGATGCCTATCAACTTCCAACTCCAGACTTGCTCGACCCCCTGCCACAGGTTGTGAAGAAGGTTTCCAAAGAAGATATGATTGCCCAGTCCGAGCTCCTGCAGCGCAAACTACAGGACTTCGATATCGAAGGCCGTGTGACCCAGGTCTACCCCGGCCCGGTAGTTACCATGTTCGAGTTCGAGCCTGCGCCAGGCGTGAAGGTGAGCAGGATTGTCAACTTGTCTGATGATCTCGCACTCTCCATGAAGGCATCGTCGGTCCGCATTGTGGCGCCGCTGCCCGGAAAGGCAGCGGTCGGCATCGAAGTTCCGAACAATACGCGCGAGACTGTCTATTTCCGCCAGATCCTCGAAACGCCGGAGTACCAGGGAAACAAGTCCAAGCTCAAGGTTCCGCTGGGAAAGGACATCTTCGGCGCGGCGGTGATCGCCTCTATCGACAAGATGCCCCACCTCCTGGTGGCGGGCGCAACCGGCTCAGGCAAGAGTGTTGCCATCAACTCCATTATTCTCGCACTCCTCTATAATGCACGACCGAACGAAGTGAAGCTCGCTATGGTGGATCCTAAGATGCTTGAGCTTTCGTTGTATGAAGGCATACCCCACCTTATTTCGCCGGTCGTCACCCAACCCAAGAAAGCCGCTGAGACGTTGAGGGCGATCGTTGCCGAGATGGAGCGGCGGTACCGGATACTCGCCGAGAAGGGCAACAAGAATATTGATTCCTACAATAAAACAGCCCCGGAGGCAGAGAGGCTTCCGTATATCGTGGTGATTATCGACGAGCTTGCGGATCTCATGATGACGGTGCAGCGCGAGGTCGAAGACTCTGTCATGCGCTTGGCACAAATGGCACGCGCAGCAGGTATCCATTTGATCGTAGCAACTCAGCGGCCGAGCGTGGACGTGATCACCGGCCTCATCAAGGCCAACCTGCCGTCGCGGATTTCATTTCAGGTCTCGTCTAAGACCGATTCGCGTACGATCCTGGATGCGAACGGCGCAGAGAATCTTCTCGGTATGGGCGACATGCTGTTCTTGCCTCCCGCGTCGTCCCACCTCGTCCGAGTTCACGGCTGCTTCGTGTCCGAGGCGGAAATCAAGCGCGTGGTTGAGTTCGTAAAGAAGCAGGGCAAGCCGAATTTCGACCTGCTCCAGCAACGGGCCAAGGAGATCGTGGCAGCGGAGGCGGCCGCCGTGGAAGATGGCGAGCGCGATGAGGAATACCAGCGTGCTGTCGATTTGGTGCAGCAGAATGGAAAAGCATCCACGTCATTTCTGCAGCGCCACCTGCGTGTTGGATACAATCGCGCAGCACGCATGATCGAGATGATGGAAAAAGATGGCATCGTGGGACCGGCGGAGGGGGCAAAGCCGCGGAAGGTTCTTGTCGGAAGAAATATGGATGGCACGGCGAGAAGCTTTGACGAATTCTGAGTGCCAATGAATGCCTGTTCGCTACAGTGAGTACCGAACGCATAGAACATAAAATTCTTACCTCATCTAATCACCGACACTTTTCACATGCTATGCAATAATCGCAGTATTCTGGAGAAGGAGCAATAAGACTGCTTATTGCTGCTTTATCATTCCTCATCGGTCTTTTTGGAATAACGGAGGTATTTATGATCCACAAAATCGTATGCCTCCGACGGTTATCTCCCAGTACGCTGCAGTAAACAGGAGTCCTTTTGCGCCCACTTTTTTTCCGTTATATCCAAATCATACTCCTGTCCCTGTTGGTTACCGCCGCTCCATCTACATCGGCGAGCGTGGGGGCCACAGAATCTAGGGACGCTCTCCTCACCATAGTCTCAAGCTGTCTCGACATCCACGCTCCAGATTATTGTCAGCTCTGCCCTGCACCGAGACTCGAAAGCCTCTGTGCGCAGAACCGCGATTGCAATGGAACGACGGAAGTTTGGGAAGAGACTGCTGATTACGTCGTGATCCGCGATAGAAAAATGTGCGGCTGCAATTCCAGCTTTTTGCACGGCCTCCTTATTCCCCGCGCACGGATCACCGGCATCGAAGACCCACGGCGTCCTGACGATATCTGGGGTATAGCCTGGGCCATCGCACAAAAGCGCATAGCAGATGAGGATACAATCGCTCTTGTGGTTAACCCGCCGGGGTCAAGAAGCCAGGATCAACTCCATATTCACATCGTCCGGTTGCGAAGTGATGCTCGCAGGCACTTCGATGACGTGAGGGGTAGACGATTGTGGAATCTTAGTACAGTGTGGAATGCAGCTGCGAAAGAGGCCATGGCTGCGAACCTTCGGGATTATGGTGTCCTCGTCACCCGCGATCTTGGTGGCGGTTTTTTTGTACTTGTCGATGAGAGAAACCTTGAAAAACTGTTCACACAGTGGGAATGCAAATAAGAGCGCCAGGAAAACAGCGCGGGACCTCCCATGCTTTAGCGGTGTAGTGCGCAAGTCTCATCGTTGTTGGGCCGCCCGTTCTCTTTGTTTTCTTAGGAAAACTGCTGCATTTATGGTAGAATTTTATCATTGGAGGATTGGATGTATACGGACTTTATAGCATCGAAAAGGCTCATTTTTTTTGCATTAATCATTTTTTTCTTTTCCGCGTTGACCTTTGCAGGAAGACCTGCACGCGCTCAGACCGGTCAAGAAGTTGTCTCCCGTGTGGAGAACCACTACAGCAATGTGCCGAGTTTAACGGCGAAGGTGACGCAGAAGAACCTCCTCAAAGCAATAGGCAAGACGCAAACGTTCGAAGGCGCGATTTGGATGCGAAAGCCGGGTAAGATCCGTATTGATTACACGAACGGCCAGATGATCATGGTCGACGGCAAAACTGCACTGTTCTATTCAAAAAAAAGCGACCAGGTGATCAGAAAGACCTTTGCGGACGTTCAGCAGATGAATGTTCCCGTGACGTTCCTGCTTGGTGCGGCCCACATGAGTGATGATTTCGATGTGCTCCAGCCAGACCCGAAATCGCCTTTATCGCTGGAGCTCCTGCCCAAGAAGCCGGGTGCGGCTATGAAAAAACTGAACCTTGTGACGGATGAGACGGGCCGCATTTCGAATATTACGATTTTTGACAAGTCAGGGAATACAGCAGAAATTATACTTTCAGAGGTACAAGAAGGGGCTTCTGTCGACGACAGGCTTTTTTCATTTAAAGTACCAAAGGGGACGGAGATAATAGAGCAGTAGCAGTATGCGACAGACAATAGGTAGGAGAGGGTAAACAGAGAAGGCAGCACGTTGGGCGGTGAGGTTAGATGGCGTAGCAGAAATTTCCACGCTTTCCGCATGTGTTCTCTATTGTGTACGGTAGGTTTTAGGAGGGTCTATGGCTGCAGAGAACTCATTTGATGTTGTCTCAAAGATTAACATGTCCGAGGTGACGAACGCGGTCACTCAGACACTGAAGGAAATCGGCCAGCGCTTTGATTTCAAAGGTAGCAAATCGAACATAACGCAGGAAAAGGACGGTCTCGTGATCGTTTCCGACGACGAGTACAAGCTTAAGAGCGTGATCGATATCCTGCAGAGCAAGCTTGTGAAGCGCGGCGTGCCGATTAAGAACGTGTCGTATGGCAAGGTGGAGGCGGCACTCGCCGGCACTGTGCGTCAGCGCCTGATATTGCAGCAGGGCATTCCTACCGATAAAGCAAAGGAAATTGTTAAATCGATCAAGGATTCCAAGATCAAGGTGCAGGCGTCAATCCAGGCAGACCAAGTCCGCATTTCCGGCAAGAGCAGGGACGACCTTCAATCTGTCATCGCGCTTTTGAAAGGGAAGGATTTCGGGATTGAGCTGCAATTTGACAATTATCGGAGCACGTAACGCAAGGGTCATTCGTCTTTTCGCTGCAAAAGGACCGGTAAACAGAACGAGGACGCCGTGCCGTAGGTAAAACACTAAACCACGGTGCAGACAAATACTGGGCAGTGCAAGGATTCGTTTGAAGATTAAAAAGATTTCATAGAATAACAAGGCGTAACAATATTCTTTCAAGGAATTTACCTGTATTAACCTTAAGACTTGGCGACGGGTTTACTCCTCATGTCTCGGTGTCTCGTTCGTAATGATTGGTCGCTTCAAGAGAAGTATATATATTATGCGGGTCAACTAATGATCACCGATGCTTCTTAACGAATGAACCGAAGAAGTCATGAACAAGGGACAATTGGATGGCGTAGTAACTGTAACTAACCTACAAAGTTCTGTCCCCATAGCATTTTATTGCAGTTCTCCATAGTTGGCTGACTTTACCGAGCGACCGCGTTATCCGCTAAACCACTGTTTTTTTCTCCGCCTGGCATCCTAACTGATGAATTAACCTTGCATTTTTTGCTCAAACTGTTATAATTCCGGCAATTATGCTTGTAAGGGAGATTGCATGAGCCTTGTCGGCAGGCTGGAAGACCTTGCTCTGCCTGATATCTTCCAGATTATCAGTTTGAGCAAAAAGACCGGCACCCTTATTGTACGAAGCCGAAAAGGGACTGGCATGGTCGTCTTTAAAGACGGTCAGGTCATCCAGGCCGCAAGCGACAACATCCGGGACTCACTCGGCAATATTCTCGTATCGCAGGAAATGCTGGATGAGGCGTCGTTGTCGCGCGCGTTGTCTCTTCAGAAGAGGGAGACCGACAAGCACCTCGGCATGATCCTTGTGGAAATGGGGGCCGTATCAACGCAGACGCTCGAAAGCGTTATCCGGAAACAGATCGAGGAGATCATCTTTGATCTCCTTGCGTGGGAGGAAGGGTTCTTCAATTTCGAGCTCGGCGAGATTGCGCCGAAGGACAAGATAGAGATTGACACCCAGGAGTTCCTCCTCAAGTCCGGAATTAGCGCAGAATACCTCCTTATGGAAGGTACGCGACTGCTTGATGAGAGGCGGCAAAGCGAACGAAAACCGGTCGTTTCCCGGTCCGAACCGACAGCTACCCGGCCACCGAAGGCTTCGATGGTTCACCGTCCCAGCTACGAGCCGGCCAGAGAAGACTTTCGGAGCAGGATTGAAAAAGAAGAGCCCCGCCGCGATCTCGCTACTCTCAAATCCATGTTTGATGAACTCCGTTTCCCCACCGCGACTGCGGAGGTTACGCTCCTCATTCTCCGCTATGCAAGTGAGGTTGTGAACCGGGCGGTCCTTTTCATGGTGAAAAAAAATGAGGTCCGAGGCCTGGGTCAGTTCGGCATAGAACTCAAAGGCAAATCTGCGGACCAGGTTGTAAGAAACATCAAAATTCCGCTGAATAAACCCTCCCTGTTTCTTACCGTGGTAGACTCGCGTCGTAGTTATGTTGGAGAGTTGGAGCAGAATAAGTGCAATGCCTATCTAACGACCGAACTCGGTGGCTCCATCCCCGACTCTGTCCTGGCGATACCTCTCATCGTGGACGGCAAGATCGCGCTGATTGTCTACGGAGACAATCTGCCTGCTCATAAGCCTATCCGAGATATTGATACCCTTGAGATATTCATGAACCAGGCAGGCATGGCCCTGGAAAAGACGCTGCTTGAAAAGCGGATTGCAGAGCTACAGAAGGAGAAACCATGAGGAATGTGCTTGTCGTTGAGGATTCCAAAGCCATTCGTTCAATGATTCGCGTGGCGCTCGAGGAAGCGGGCGGTTTTCTCGTGGCCGAGGCAGGCAATGGTTTTGAGGCGCTCAAGGCTCTCCCCATGCAGCACCTTGACCTGATCATCACAGACATCAACATGCCCGATATCAATGGCCTGGAGCTCATAGGTTATGTAAAATCCAACCCCGAGTACAGCACAATTCCGCTCATCATCGTAAGTACGGAAAAAACGGAAGAAGATAAGAAAAGGGGCCTTGCCCTCGGGGCTTCGGGATATGTTGTGAAGCCCTTCAAAAAGGAAGATCTCATGGCCATCGTCATGAGGGTGTTGGAAGGGAAATCATAATATGGCATCGTGAATACGATATGCGGATTGTGAAGCACGGTTACGCGACGTACTGACGACGCAATCCCCTATTCCGATCTCTAAATACCGAATTTGAATCAGGGAGAAATGTCGAAGACCAATCGTTCTATAAAAGATTTTCTCGCGGAAGCGGAAGACATCCTGGAGTCGGCCAACCAGGCGCTCCTCATGCTCGACTCCGGACAAGCGGTCGGTCGCGTTGACCCCGACGTCGTGAATTCCCTATTTCGCGCTGTCCACTCCTTCAAGGGACTTGCAGGCATGTTTGAGCTCCAGGAGCCATCGGAACTGTCGCATAAACTCGAATTCCTTCTGGACGAACTCCGCCTCGGCAAGGTTGGGCTCAGCCAGGACGCAGTCGATGTCCTGATGGAGACAGTGTCACTACTCGGCAGACTCGTACAACAGGCGGGCATGTCTCAACCATTCGATGATATAACGGCGGCCCGGGCGCGCATTGACGCGATTCTCAAGGAAAAGCCATCTGCTGACCGGGAACGTACTCTTGGCGAGCAGATCAATCTCGACCACGGAATTCTGCAGGTTCTTACCGAATATGAGGAGCATCGGCTCAAGGAGTGCGTACGCGAGCACAAGAACCTCTACCTGCTCAAGGCAGAATTCGAGCTCTCAGATTTTGAAATATCGATCAAGGATCTCAATGGAACGCTCAAAAAGTTCGGGGAGATCATCTGCACCTTGCCTACGGCTGGTGGGGGGGCAGGCATCAGTTTTACGATTGTCATCGGGACCAAGGAAGACCAGGCGACTATCGCTTCGGCCATCAAGATGCCCCGTGTAAAAATTGAAAAGATATCGTACACCGAAAGCCGCAAGGCAGAAGAGCCGAAAGCGGAGGCAGGTGCGCTCAAGTCCGTCAGTAATACTGTCCGCGTCGACATCTATAAGCTCGATAACCTCATGAATGTCGTCGGAGAAATGCACTTGCTTAAGAATGTCATCGATAGAATCGGTAAGGAGCTGCGGGCCCTGCAGGGTTTCACCGGTTTCGCCGCGGAGCTGTATAAGGCTCACCGCAGCTTGGAACGGAAGTTGAACGAACTTCAAGAGGGCATTCTTGAAGTCAGAATGGTCCCCCTCGGCCAGATCTTTACCCGTCTTTCCCAGCTGGTCCGCAAGTATGCTAGAGAAGCAGGAAAGGATATCGAACTCGAGCTGCAGGGTGAGGAGACCGAGCTCGACAAGCTCATGATTGAGGACCTTGCTGATCCCCTCATGCATCTAATCCGGAACGCGATCGATCATGGCATTGAAGTGCCGGATGTCCGGAAGCAAATCGGCAAGCCGGAACGAGGGATTGTGAGGTTGACCGCCTATCCCAAGGGTACCCGTGTCGTCCTAACGATCGAGGACGACGGTGCCGGCATGGATGCTGCCACGATTGCGTCCAAGGCTGTGGAAAAAGGGCTTATCGCAGCGGACCATGGTCTTGATCCCGAGCGCGATCGCAAGGACATGCTCAACCTGATCTTCCTGCCAGGTTTCACAATGCGCGACACCGTCACCGAACTGTCGGGTCGCGGCGTCGGGATGGACGTCGTGAAACGGAACGTGTCCAAACTTTCGGGAATGATCGACATCCAGAGCGAGCCTGGACAGGGAACGATTTTCACGCTCACACTTCCCGTCACACTTGCTATAATCAAGGCACTAATCATCGAGAGCAGTGGTCAGCTCTTTGCGATTCCGCTCAGCTCGGTCCTCGAGATCCTGCAGACCTCGTCGGACTATATAGAGACCGTGGAAGGGCGTGAGGTAATGGCGGTCCGGAACGACACCGTGCCGCTTCTCCGGGTCAGCAGTCTTTTCCATCTGCCGGAAGGCCGTATGCGGGGCGCGTTCTATGTCATTGTCGTGGGACTTGCCGAACGACGGCTCGGGATCATTGTCGACGCTCTCCGGGATCAGCAGGAGATCGTGATTAAACCGCTGGGGAAACTGCTGTCTGACATACCTGGAATCTCCGGGGCGACCGAGTTGGGCGAACGCAGGGGAGTGGTTCTCGTTCTCGACATCGAGTCACTGATCGAAGGCATGCTGAAGAAAGCCGTCGCAACTACGATAAACTAGGAGTGACGACTGTACCAGGACAGAGGTGAGATGTGTACGTAGATTTTTACGGTCTGAAAGAAAAGCCGTTTGGTAAAACACCCGATCCGCGTTTTCTGTATCAAAGCAAAAAACACGCGGAAGCACTCGCACGTCTCCAGCATGCCGTCGAGGAGCAGGACATCGTTCTCCTCACCGGCGAGATAGGATCAGGAAAAACAACGCTATCCCGTGCGTTCATCGATTCGCTGGATGAGAGCTACTGCCCCCTCCTGATCATCAATCCTCGGCTCTCGCCGTCGCAGCTTCTCCGTACAGTAGCGCTTCGTCTTGGCCTGGATGACTCGACGCGGTTCAGGCACGGGATTCTCGAAGGGATCAACGCGAAACTTTACGAACTGTACGAAAATGGTAAGCGGCCAGTGATCATCATCGATGAAGCTCAGCTCATCCCGGGGAAGGCGACGTTTGAGGAACTGCGACTGCTCACGAATTTTCAGCTTGACGACCGTAACCTCCTGGCGCTCGTCCTGATTGGCCAGACCGAGCTGCGTGAGCGTCTAAAGCATCGTCCCTATCAGGCGCTCAGGCAGCGCATCAGCATACAATACCACCTCGGCCCCCTCGACGAAGACGAGACAAAAGCATATGTGCAATACCGATTGAAGGTCGCTGGAAGAGAGGCCCCGCTTTTCGATGAGCGGGCGCTGGCTCTCCTGTACGAAGAGTCCGGAGGCATCCCCCGACGCATCAACATTATTGCGGCAAATGCGCTCGTCGAGGGCTTCGGTAAGGGAGCAATGACTATTGGAGTGGACGTTCTAGAAAGCGTGGTGAGAGATCAGCAAAGTATTTGAAACGTGAACAAATAACATAAAGGAGCGAATATGTTTGGTGGTAGCTATCTTTACAATATGCAATCTTCAAGGGAGCGTTAGCTAAAGATGGATATTCTTGCAGCTCGAAAAAAAGCAGCCGAACGGGCACAAGCCCATAAGGCAGAAGATGCGGCTCTGCCGGCGGATATGCCGGTTGCGCCGGCAGAAGAAGCGCTTGTTCACACAACAGGATCTCCTCCCCCGCTAACGGTTCCGGAGTCTGCTGAGCCCCAGGCAGTCCAGCCAGTTCCTCAGGTGGTTTCGGAAAAACCGGAGATTCCTGCCCAAAACAGCCAGGAAGAAACCCAGGAACTTGAAATGGTTTCATTCCGGTTGGGCAGTGAGGAGTATGCCGTGTTGGTGGCAGACGTGCGAGAGGTCCTCAAGATCCGTGAGCTCACACGAGTGCCGAATGCACCCGACTATATTCTGGGGATAACGTCGCTCAGGGGAACGATGCTGCCTGTGATCGACCTCTGTCGCCGGCTCGGCCTCAAGCCGACGGAACCAAGCGAAAAGGCGCGTATCATCGTCATCAGTACGGATGATGACGAAGTGGGACTCGTCGTCGACCGGGTGAACAGCGTAATCAGGGTCCCGCTCCAGGAAATCAAACCGGCGCCGGAACACATTGAACAAGGAGCCGATTTTCTTCGCGGAATCGTGCGACAGGGAGACAAGTTGTATATCGTGCTCGACCTGCATAAGGCAGTCGTTAAGTAGCCCCCGTGGGCAATATTATAGATGCGCGAGTTCAGGGTAACGGTGGTTCGATCACCCCCTCGGCAAAACGATCTTAAACATCGCTCATGCCTCCAACACGCCGACCCGAAGCCCGTTCTCCGAGGCTATTGAAATACGATCTGTTCGCAGTCTGCACCCAAAAGCAAACAAAATGGGGCTGAGCAGCAGGAAAGCTTACCGCTAAATAATCAGGCAGAGGGTTCCACGGTCTCTGCTTCTCAGATTGCACACTTGCGATAGTTGAAAAAGCGAGGAGTAGAACCATGCACATGAAAAAAATCATTAATGGCAATATGTCATTATCTTCTAAAATTGCCAATCCCATTGTTTTTGTCGTCTTTATTGGTATTGCTATTACCTTACTCGTTACTGGCTATTCAATGAAATTAATAGTTCTTCAAGAGATAGAGAAATCGACGTTGGAAATAACGAGAGATACTGTACTGAATTCTCTTACAACAATGATGGAGAGCAATGATATTCAAAAGTCAGAGAAATTATTTATAGATCAGATGGAGAAGATTGTCGATTTGAAAGTAATCAGGTCTGATAAATTAAACGAACAATATACTGTCGTCGAAAAAAACTACGCAAAAGATGCCATAGAATCGGAAGTTCTTGACAAGGGCGTAAAAAAAATAGTCATTGAAGGTGACCATATCAGAGGGGTTTATCCATATATCGCCAAGCGAGATATGATGGGTAGAAACTGCTTGAGCTGTCACAATGTGCCCGAAGGGACGATTCTTGGAGCTGTGGATATAACAGTACCCCTCAGCGAATCCTTTTCAAGAATCATTAAATTACAGTGGCTATATGGCATTTTGGGCCTCGCAGGAATAGTGACTCTGGTGTTTGTTATACGCTACATAATGAAAGTCATGCTCCGGCCAATTGGGGAAATGTTGAAAATCGCCAGAAATATGGCGGCTGGAGACTTATCGCAGGAGATCACGATCGAAGGACAGAATGAAATAACCGAACTGGGCGGTGCCATCAATACGATGTCGTCCAACCTTACGGAGATGCTGCGCAAGATCAGGGCAACCGGCGACGGCCTAGGCGAGGCAATGACGATGATGAGTGGCGCAGCGGCCAAAATGAGCCAGGGATCGCGCATCCAGCAGGAAGCTACGGAACAAACGGCGATGGTCGTGAATGAAATGGTTGCTTCAATCCGCGGTGTTGCTGAAAACACTAGCGATATGTCCCGAGCGGCAACCGACGCATCATCCTCTGCGTCGGAAATGGCATCATCGATCGAGGAAGTCGCAAAAAATGCCGGGGCCCTTGCCGCTGCTGCCGAGGACACAGCAACGTCCATCGAACAGATGATTGCTTCGATCAAACAGGTATCGGAAAACACCGACGCCCTCGCAGCCTCAGCAGAACAGACCACGTCGTCAATCACTGAGATGAGCGCTTCGGTCAAGGAAGTCGAGCAGCGAGCCGTGGAATCGGCACGCCTGGCCGAACAGGTCTCCAGCGACGCTTCGGAGCGTGGAATCGGCGCCGCGAGCGAGGCTATCCGGGGCATGCAAAACATCAAAGACACCGTCGAGGCTACTGCTGCGGTAGTGAACCGTCTCGGCAAGCGGTCACAAGAGATCGGGCAGATCCTGAAGGTCATCGATGAGGTGACGGACCAGACCAGCCTGCTTGCCCTGAACGCAGCCATTCTTGCGGCTCAGGCAGGTGAGCATGGGAAAGGATTTGCCGTTGTCGCTGAAGAAATCAAGGACCTCGCCGAGCGGACTGCCGCGTCGACCCAGGAGATATCCGGACTGATCGCTTCGGTACGGGAGGAAACAGCAGAAAGCGTAGAAGCCATGGCTCGGGGCCTGCAGGCCGTAGAGGCAGGAGCCTCCCTCGTCAACGTGACCAGTGACGTGCTCAAGCAGGTGGCGGACAGTTCTCGGCAATCGACTGAAGTTGCGAGAGCCATCGAGAAGACCACAAGTGAGCAGGCCAAGGGGGTGTCACAGATCACGGAAACGTCTGTCAGCATCGCTGAGCAAATTGAACAGATCGCAAACGCCCTTCAGGAGCAACGCAGAGGAAGCGAGCGGATCGCGAAGGCTGCGGAGCGAATGCGCGATATCACCCGGCAGGTGAAAAGCGCCACCCAGGAGCAGACCACGGGCAGCAGGCAAATTGCCAATGCTGTCGAGTCGGTCACCTTGCAGGCCGCCCAGTCCGCCCGTTCTACGCAGGAGCAGAGTCTTGGCGCGCAACAGATAAGCGAGGCAATTACGCGCATCCAAAAGATCACGCAGGATACGGTCGATGTGTCGATCGAAATGGATATGGCGGTGCAGACGCTCAAGTCAAAATCAGACGCGCTCCAGGCGGCCCTGGAAGGGTTTAAATTTTAACAGCAGATGATGGCTGACGACCTGCAGACGACAGGCTGTGGTTTGTGCAAAATATTTTCATGACAGTCTGCTTTTTGTCTTCTACTTGAGGAGGAAAATGTGCGTATTGGCGTGCGACAGAGGCTCATCATCGTGATCTTCACGGGCCTGTTCCTGGTTATGGGTACCCTCGGGACGTACCGCTATTTCATGGCAAAACAGGAAGTCATTGACACGGCGCGCGCCTACGGTGAACAGTCATGTCAGCTTTTGGCAGGACTGGCGGCACCTCTTATCGTCACGGCGGACGTCGGCGGTCTGCATGACATGGTGCAGAATTTTATGCAGACATCCGACGCCCAAGAAGTGACGATCTTGGACAGCGCAGGCAAACAGCTCATCCGAGCCAGCAAACCATCCCTTCCGAATATTCAGATCCCCATCAGCACGGTGCCGATCACTTCGAACGCGACTCGTCTAGGCGAAATCCACATGATCCTGTCTCCTCCCGCACTGGACATGAAACTTCGTGCCTTTGCCGTCAGTGCATTCATCGAAGATGTGATTATTTTCGTGATTCTTTCGGGAATCCTCTTTTTTTCGGTCACTCGGACAATCACGAATCCGGTAAAGGAAATGGGCAGGGTGCTGAAGGACTTGATCGACCGAAAGGACTTCAGAGGGCGCATTACAGCGACCAGCAATGATGAAATCGGCAAGCTTGTCGACGGTGTCAACTACCTGATCTCACACCTGGAACAGTTCATCGACAAAATGAACATAATTTCAGCTCGGATCACCGAGTTGAGCCCTATCATTGCGAAGGACGCGCGTGAGGTCAGAAAGAACGCCGAGGCTGAATCCGAGGCCATTTCGAACGTTTCCACATCCGTTGCGGAGATGTCGTCGTCCATCCAGGGGATTGCTGAAAGTGCTGAAAGCCTATCGGTTTCGGCGGAAGAAACGTCTTCGGCCATTCTCGAGATGAACGCGACGAATCAGGAAGTCGCCCATCATACGGGAGAGCTCACGTCTTCCGTCGAAAACGTTACGACATCTGTCACCGAGATGATCGCGTCGATTCGCGACGTTGCTGGCCATGTCGAAAGCCTCTCGTCCGCAGCAGAAGAGACATCTGCATCAGCGATCCAGATCGAAGCAACGGTACGTGAAGTGGAGCGGACAGCCAAGGAGTCCACGAAGCTCTCGCAGCAGGTTTCTGCAGAGGCAAAGGACATGGCCGTCAGATCGATTCATGAAACCATGAATGCAATCAATACGATCAAGGATGCGGTGGAGCGCTATTCCGGCGTGGTGACACGGCTCGGGAAACGGTCCGAAGAGATCGGCAAGATCCTCGGCGTGATCGTTGAAGTAACGGAGCGTACGAACTTGCTGGCGTTGAACGCCTCGATCCTTGCAGCACAGGCCGGGGAACATGGTAAAGGCTTTGCAGTTGTTGCCGAAGAGATCAAGGCCCTCGCCGACCGGACTGCCGGGTCAGCTCAGGACATTGGAAAGCTCATCACATCTGTCCAGAAAGAGGCCAAGGAGGCCGTTGCTGCGATGTCAGAGAGCCTGACGGCTGTAGAAGAAGGTGTAAGGCGTGTCCGAGAGGCAACTGCTGCTCTCGATAAGATGCTGGCGAGTTCAACCCGCTCTGCGGAAATGGCAATCATGATCGATCGGGCCATGAGCGAACAGGCACGCGGTATCCAACAAGTAGGCGAAGCCATTACGAACGTCAAACAGATGACGCAGCAAATAGCTTCAGCGACTCAGGCACAGAGCAAGGGTACAGAGATGATCCTAAGCGCGGCTGAGGAAATGCGGGACATCGCGCGGCGGGTTCGCATCGCTATGACCGAACAAGGGCGCGGTGGAAAGCAGATTGCCGAAGCCGCGGATAACGTGACTATGCGCGCTGGCAGGATCGCTGCGGGAACGGCGGAACAGAGACAGGCGGTTCAGCAGGTTCTCAACGCCCTGGAACAGATCCAGGACCTCCCGCGCAGGAACATGAGAGGGGTCGAAGATATGGCTGGCGCCCTCACGACCCTGGGGGAGCAGGCGGATCTGTTGAACCAGAAAATCAGCACTATGACGGTTACAAGAGGACGCCGCAATGCCAGGGATGGTGCCTTGATGATGGGAGTGATCCCGCTCGATACGCCGGCTGAAATATACCGTCGTTTTACTCCGCTCGCGGACTATCTGTCGCGGTCTATTGGACGAAGGGTAGAGCTATCCACGGCAGTCGACTTTGTACAAACGCTCAAGGATTTTGAGGAAGGTGTGACGCAACTCGCCTATTTGACACCCACGACCTTTATAGAAGCGAAGAATAAATTCGGGGCAGTAATCCTTGTCAAAGCGCTGCGCAACGGCGCGCCCTTTACGCATTCTGTGATTGTCGTACGTTCTGGCGGCGAAATTTCTTCTGTAGTAGCGATAAAAGGAAAGCGCTTCGCTTTCGGCGACAGAATGTCCACATCGAGTTACCTGATTCCCCGCGCCATGTTGGCGGACGCGGGGGTTAGACTGGACGATCTGAAGCACTACTCATTTCTCGGCCACCATGATACCGTGGCGGCTGCGGTCCTGGCCGGCGAGTACGACGCAGGCGGTATCCGTGAGTCAACGGCAAAATTGTTTGAAGGCCGCGGCCTCACTGTGATAAAGAAATCGATCGACATCCCAGAATTTAATATCTGCGTCTCGAAGGACATGGACCCGGCGACGGCAGCGCGGATTAAACATGCTCTCATCTCAATGGACCGGCGGGATGCCGAACAGGCGCGTACGCTCACGATGATCGATCCGGACTATACCGGGTTCATGGATGCGGCAGCCGCTGACTACGAAGTGATTGGCAAGATCATGTCCGCGATGGAAGGGGCGCAAGCGCCGGCCTGACGGCATTCAGCATTCCGGTGAGTCATGTGCGCGGAGACAAGCGTGGAGATAACAATTTATTTGCGGGAGTTTTTTAAAAGGACGGTCAAAGACCGCATCGACGCAAACATGGGGCTGAAATTCATGGCAGCCACGACCGGTGCTATTGCCCTCGTCATGATCCTGGTCACGGTCCTCCTTACTCGGATGGTTCTCGCGTATCAGTATCGCACTCTCGAAATCCGCGGGCGTGACATAGGAACGGTCCTCGGCAAATCGATCGTCGATCGCCTCGCCGCAAGCGATCTGGCCGCCCTGAACGCGATCGTCGAGGACATCGTAAAATCGCCTGAACTCATCTCGGTGGTTATCGTGAACAACGACGGGCGACCTCTCACGTCTGCGCGGTCCAGTTTCAATCGGGAGAACGCAGCCGTCACCGCGATCCTCGATGCGGCAAAAACGGACGATGTCAATGTGCTAACCGAAGCCATTCGGCGGGAGCTCGGCCCCCTCGAAGTGTCCGTTGACGTTGTGCTCGAAAGAAAGAAACTGGGCCAGGTGAGGATGGCGTTCTCGCGGTCACAAATACAGGCCAGCGTTTGGAAAATCGTCATGCTGCTTCTCGGGACAAGCCTGTTGATCATCGCGATTCTGGCAGCGCTTATTTATTACATGGTCAGGCGGATGATCGTACTGCCGACCAGGACCGCGGAAGTCGTCGCATCGAATATCGCCGCCGGCGACCTGACACAGAGTTTCCGTGTGAGCACGATGGATGAGATTGGAATGCTGGGAAGAGGCTTGAACCGGATGATCGTTGGGCTCAAAGGCATGATCGAGAACATTCGAGAGGCAGCTCACAAGACTGATACCGTATGGCGGGAAGTCAAGAAAACATCCACGGAGATTACGACGGGAAGCAAAGTGCAGGCGGAATCCGTTGAAGAAGCAGCTTCTTCCATAAATGAGATGCATTTCTCCCTGAAGGAGATCGCGGGAACCGTTGAGGCGCTCCATAAGAACTCGCAACAGACGGCATCCTCTGTGATAGAGATGTCTGCCTCGGTGCATGAGGTCGCCAAGACGATGGCGGATCTGTCATTATCCATTGAGGAGACATCGAGCGCCATCACCCAGATGTCAGCTGCGGTCCGCCAGATCGCTGAAAACGTGGAAGTTCTTTCTACTGCCGCGGAAGATACAGCCGCGTCAGCGACGCAAATCAGCGCATCGGTGAAAGAGGTCGAAACCAGTGCGCAGGAGTCCGCCGCGCTCGCTGATGCAGTCGCCGCCGACGCAGAGCAGCTCGGTATGCGTTCAATCGAGAAGACCATCGAAGGCATGAACCGGATTGATGCAACGGCACGGCGCACTGCGGAGGTGGTAAACCGTCTGGGCGAACGGGCTGAGAGCATCGGGGGCATTTTGACTGTGATCGAGGATATAACGGATCAAACTGGACTCCTGGCCCTGAACGCAGCCATCTTGGCAGCACAGGCCGGCGAGCACGGCAAGGGGTTTGCTGTCGTGGCGGCAGAGATTCGCGAGCTCGCTAACCGTACGGCATCGTCAACGAAGGAAATTGGCGCCTTGATCACATCCGTGCAGGAAGATACGCGCGATGCCGTTGGAGTCATGCGCGAAGAGGTCACGATAGTTGCAGATGGAGTTTTGCTTGCCCGCGATGCCGGAGAAGCACTGAAGAAAATCCTGGAACGCGCGGATAGGGCCCGAGACATGAGCAAGAGCATTAACAAAGCCACAGCCGAGCAGACCCGAGGCATACGGCAGGTGAGTGATGCCGTCGAAAAAATTAATGAAATGACACACCAGATTGCCCGTGCCGCAAACGAACAGCGGGCTGGCAGTGATCAGATCACGCGAGCATCGGAGAAGATGCGGGAATTGACGCGCTTCGTAAAAAACTCCACAGAAGAACAGGCCAAGGGCAGCAAGGACATTACGGTATCCGTAGAAGACATGAGCACGAAAATTGGGATGGTCCACCGTGCGGCGGGCGAAGTGCAGGCCGGGAGCGATTTGATTGTAAAGGCTATCGAACGGATCAAAGAAATTGCTAAATCCAATGCTGACCTGAGTGTGGGGCTGAACATCGCCATGGATGTGATGGCCAAACAGTCGGAAACACTAGAAAAAGATATCGAAAAATTCAGAACGTAATAAACAGGAACGGTGCAAGGCTATGAAGAGTATTCTCGCAAAAGAGAAAAAATCAACCGTTGTCGAGGAAACGGTACAGCTCGTGACCTTCCAGGCGGGCGCAGAGGAGTATGGCCTAGACATTAATCACATAACAGAGGTCGTACGACCACAAAAGATCACAGCGTTGCCCCGGATGCCTCAGTTTATCGAGGGTGTGATCAATCTTCGCGGCACTATTATCCCGGTCGTCGATCTGAGAAAACGGTTCGGTCTTGCTGAGGTCCGTGATAATCTTCGAAAGATGCGTATGATGATCACGAAGGGTGCCGTCCCCACCTCCCCAGGGAACAGACAGGAGCTGCTCGGACTGGTGGTCGACGTCGTGAAAGAGGTTATTCACGTGCCCAAAAAAGATATCGAACCGGCGCCGGAGGCCGCGACAGGAACACAGGCTGACTTCATAACGGGGATGGGTAAAGTTGGGGAGCGGCTCATCATTCTTATCGATATTGCCAGGATATTGAACCAGCAGGAGCGTTCAGCGCTTGCGGAGGCGGAACATGTTGCATCGTGAATCGGGAGGAAATAAATTTGAAAGCAGCGATGCCGAGGAGAGGCGTGAGGCAGTTCTCGAGCTTGCCGACATCGGCAGCGAATCCTTGCCCTTACTCCTCCGCGCAGTGGGAGATGTTGACTGGCGGGTGCGGAAGACCGCGGTGGAGGCGCTCCTATCGCTTGGCGGCGCAAACGTCATCGCCGGGCTCATTCAGGCGCTGAGTTCGCATGACAACGCCGGCGCACGAAACTCGGCTATCGAGGCGCTAGTCCAGATCGGTGGACAGGCTGTCGATCCCCTGCTCGGTATCATAGAAACGCCTGATTCGGACGTGCGGAAATTCGTCGTCGATATATTGGGGGACATGAAGGACCGCCGTGCTGTGCCGGCCCTGATCGAGAGGCTGGGTGACGCTGATGAGAATATCCGTGTGGCAGCAGCGGAGGCCCTCGGCAAGATCGGAGACCGCAGGGCGGTTGATGCGCTGCTTTCTTGTCTTACCCGCCATAACCATGGCTGGCTCGACTATGCATCTGCAGAGGCCCTGGGAGAGATTGGCGATGAGCGTGCGCTCGAGCCGCTGCTTGCAGCACTCAGCCGAAGCAGCCTCCGTGAGCCCATTCTTGAGGCCCTTGGAAAGATTGGCAATGCTACGACGCTGGGACCGCTCATCGCGAGCCTAGCCGACCCCCTTCGAATCGTTCGCGAAGTATCGGTTGTGGCGCTTGCCGCAATCTACCGAAAGAGCGGAGCAACGGAACGCCGGAACATCGTCGCAGCCGTGCGCGCCGGTCTGAGTGAGTCAGCCATTGCCTTTCTCGAGGAAATCCTAATAACGAGCGCAGGAGAGCTGCAGAGGTCGACGATCACCGTGCTCGGTTGGACAGGCAGGGAAAGCTCGATTAATAAACTGTTTGCACTATTGAAAGAAGAGGACCTCGTCGACCACGTGGTACAATCGCTTGCGCATATCGACCCCGACAAGGCCGTATTCCTCGTCGGCTTTCTCTCGAACGAAAACGCGCTCGTCCGGCAGGCCGTAGCCCAGGTGCTTGGTGAAAACCGTATCAAGGCTGCCGAAGACACCTTGATCAAGCTCTTGCAAGACGAGAACGGACATGTGCGGAGTACGGCAGCCTGTGCCTTGGGACTGCTCGAAAGTAGGAGGGGGCGCGCTGGCCTTCTGGAGCTCCTGCAGGACGAATACGAGAGCGTTCAGGAAGCCGCCATCCAGGCGCTTGCTGCGATCGGCGATGAATCCGTACTCGATACTCTCCTCAAGGATTTTTCCGCCCACGAGGCATACCTGCGGAGAAACATCGCGCGCCTGCTCGGAAAATTTTCGAGCCATCGGGCTCATGAGGCCCTGGCATTTGCGCTGAAGGACGAGGAGCCTGCGGTCAGAAAGGCTGTTGTCCCGGCACTCGGCAGCGCGGCTGGCGGGAAAGCTCTTCGATCCCTCTTACTTGCCGTTACTGATGATGATCCTGAGGTTAGAATGCTGGCAGCTGAGGCGCTGGGCGCTATTGACTCGCTTGATGCTCAGGATGCCCTCATCCACCTGCTAGAAGATGCCGACCTCTGGGTGAAGGCTGCAGCAGCGCGGGGGCTCGCGAACACCGGTGGGGACAGGGCTGGCGAGGTCCTGACCTCCTACCTTGGGACGGCATCCGATATATTTCTCTTGGCAATCGCAGAGGTGTTAGGGAAACTGCAATTTCCGAAAGCCCTGGGGCCGCTGATAGCACTGGTCAATCATAGTGATCCAGAGGTGCGCAAGACTGTGCTCCTGGCGTTATCGCATTATGAAGGAGAGGTCGCTGCAGAGACAGTGGCCTCATGTCTGTCCGATTCTCACTGGAGCGTGCGTAAAGCGGCGATCGAGGTTGTCAAACTGAAGGGGACTGCAGCAACCGAGGCTTTCCTTGCGAAGATCGCCGAAGAAGACCCGGACGTGACTGTTCGGCTTGCGGCGAAAAAGGCTCTGGAGAAATAAATGTTCGAAGAGCAGATCATTTCTCTGGGAGATGATATCTTCAGGCTTCTCCGGGATTTTATCCACGATTACTGCGGTATATACTTTGACGATGGGTCTAAGTTCCTGCTCGAGCGCCGACTTTCCCGCCGGCTCGAACAGCATAGGCTCAAAAACTTCGAGGAGTACTATCATTTTTTGAAGTACGACCGGAAACGAGAAGCAGAAATGGTCGTGCTTATCGATAATCTTACAACTAATGAGACGTACTTTTTTCGAGAAAGCCCGCAGCTACGCGCCTTTTCCGAGGAGATTCTCCCTGCATTGCGTAGCTCTCTCGCGGACCGCAAGGTGCTGAGGATCTGGAGCGCCGGCTGTTCCACGGGAGAAGAACCGTACACCATCGCTATTCTCCTGATCGAATCCGGCGACTGGTGGCGGGATTGGCAGGTCGAAATCCTCGGCAGCGACATCAATCAGCGAGTACTGCATACGGCGCGCAAAGGCGTGTACAAGAAGAGTGCACACCGGGCTACGAGTCCGGAAATGCTGGCCAAGTACTTTGTGCAGGATGAAAAAAGCGATTACCGCATAATCGACCGTGTTAAGGAGCTGGTATCATTTAGCTCAGTAAATCTCCTCGATCCACACAAAACCAGCCTGATCAGCAACATGGACGTTATTTTTTGCCGCAACGTCATTATTTATTTCGACCGAGAAGCCAAGAAAAAGGTAATCGAAAGTTTCTACCAAAAGCTCCGTGAAGGCGGTTACCTCCTCCTAGGCCATTCCGAATCACTGATCAACATCTCGAACGCATTCATGCTTCGCACCCTTAAGA
Organism: Nitrospirota bacterium; assembly: GCA_035625205.1. GTDB lineage: Bacteria > Nitrospirota > UBA9217 > UBA9217 > UBA9217 > JAJYKN01. Next base: position 25,185 of record DASPQB010000151.1, read on the forward strand.
ACGACATAGTCTACCAAAAACCCGTGAGGGCAAAGATGGATTAAGACGAAATGGGCATGAAACGTCACGGGGACAAAGCCCCTGGCCGGGTGGCGGTCGGGAACACAGCGCGGGAAACCCCATATGCTTTAGCGGTGGGAGCGTGTCCCTGAGCATGAAGCGAAACGTCGAGGTCGTGACTCCAGGACGCATAGGAGTGAGCCCATGCCCTTTGCATCTAAAGGAGCATGCCACTGATTCGAAAGACGAAGGAAAATCGGCATGAAAATAATTAGAGCTCTCATCGTCGATGACTCCGCCTATAATCGCTCGGCCATTTCTAAGATGCTTGCGAGCGACTCAGGCATTGAGGTTGTCGGCAGCGCCGTCGACGGCGTGGACGCGATTGCAAAGACGCTCCGTCTCTTGCCGGATGTAATCACGCTTGACCTTGAGATGCCGAATATGGACGGCTTCACGTTCCTCCGGTGGCTCATGAAAGAGCGACCGACGCCCGTGATCGTGCTTTCGTCCCGGTCCGATAGCCGGAGTGTATTCCGCGCTTTCGAAGTTGGCGCCGTGGATTTCCTCGCAAAGCCAGAAGCCCGTATTTCCCGGAGCATCGAAGCCATCCGCGATGATCTTTTGACCAAGGTCCATACCGTCATGAACATGAAGATGTCACGGGTAAAAGACACGATTGCTCTCTTGTCCCGACAGCAGGCAGCGCCTGTTGCCCGGAAGGAGGATGAGACAGAGAAAGAGCATGGGCCGATTGAGGTTGTGGCGGTCGCATCATCCACGGGAGGCCCGCCAGCGCTCCAAGCAATTCTAACGGCGCTGCCGGCCGATCTTCGTGCAGGCATCGTGATTTCGCAGCAC